>CAVKXW010000011.1:0-23486 GCA_963660215.1 Bacteroidaceae bacterium
AATCGGGCGATTTGAGTAAGCAGGAGCAAAGCATTGAATCGCATTCGCATTCGTTCACGCCGGAGGGAAGTGTTCCGGGATTTACGCTTGGCGTTGTTGCACGCTGGAGAAACAGACAGGACGGTGATTCAGGTGTAACTGTAACACAGGTTATTTCGCATGGTGATTTTGGCGGAGGCGGTGGCAAAGCTGGACTGTATGATAAAATTGTATACAGCCCAGCTTTTACAGGAACAACAGCAAACACGGATAACAGCGGAAGTATAGAAAACCGTCCTGAGAACTACACCATAAAGATATGGAAAAGAACTGCCTAGCAAATCCCTATTTCTAGGGGGACAAATCTTAGGCGGTTCGTTTCCATACTCGGACGGTGAAGTTAGCAGGCCGTGCCTCGTCTCCGCCGTCCGATTCTGTTGTTCCGCTTCCGGAATAGTCATGGGTATGCTGGACATTGATAGTACAGTCGAACAAACAAGGATAACTGCCGTTTCCGTCAAAATTGCGCTTGTAGGTGTTAACAATATTTCCTTGTGTACTGCTTGTTTTTCCCAAAAATCCGCCGTCAGTTCCTCCGAACCGTCCAATAGCATTTTTAGACATTTCTCCAGTCGTTCCGCTCCACTCAAAGCCGTGGGCATGGCTCTTGTTCTGGTCTTCCTGCTTACTCAAATCGCCCGATTGAATTTAAGGCAGGTTTCTCGCAAGGTCAACGACAAACTGGCTCACGGTTTTGCCTTAAAAAAATATTCTTATTTGACAAATGTAAATACATTGTATTATCGTATAAGCATGGAAATCGAGTGGAACTGCGAGAAAAACAGACTTCTGAAAGAGACAAGAAACGTGAGCTTTGAGGAAGTCCTTGCGGAAATAAAAGCGGGGCGCTTTGCCGGCCCCGAAAAGAATCCCGCAAGAGAGGGGCAGAAAAGGATAATTGTGAGCCTGCACGGCTATCCTTTCGCTGTTCCTTTTGTCGAGACAGAAAACGGCGGGTGGTTTTTGAAAACCATATATCCTTGCAGAAAGCTGAAGGGGAGAATCTGAGATGACAGAAAAAGAGATGAACGACTTCGCGGAGAAATTCTGGAACAGCCCTCTCGATGAGGAAGAAAAGGAGCTTGAGGCGGATTTTGACAGTTTTGTTCCTGTCGAAAACCAGGAGCGGGAAAGGGAAAATCTCCAGAAGGCCGCCGCAAGCACGCTGAAAGAAATCAGCCGGAAGAACAAGAAAATGGTGACAATGAGGCTGGACCCCGGCGACGTGGCAAAACTGAAGCAGACCGCCGAAACTCAGGGATTGCAGTATCAGTCACTTGTAAACAGCATAATCCACCGCTATCTGAACGGAACCCTTGTCGACATTGCGGAGGCAAGGAAAATACTAGCGCTCTAGTTTTTGCCGCGTCACCATCTCCCCGGAAATTCTCCGGGGATTTTTTTATTTATTTTATCATTTTAGAGTTGACAAAAAAGATAAAGAATGATAATATAGAATCATAAGGAGAGAAAAAAAAGGAGGCGGCAAGATGAGCCGGAAAAAAGAAAAGCTGCTTGAGACATTAGCGAAACTGATTGCAGCAGTTGCGATGCTGATGTCTGCGGTAGCAGCCCTGATTGAAGCGCTTAAATAGCGCAAAAGCATTGGCGGATAACAACCGCCCGCTTTTCCTGAAATATTAAAACATCTTGAAGGAGGATGTCAAATGATTTTTATTGCGGGAACTTTAGTCATACTGGCGAATCTTTCGCTTGTGTTTCTGGACAATGTTTCTCTCTCATGCTTTTTGAACATTGCGGCCGTGGCACTTCTTCTAAAGGGGGTAAGGCATGGAAAGCGAAAATAAGGAGCGCGCTCCGCGCTCGCGCGAGAGGGGCAAGGGAAAGAACAACAAGGGGACGACCCGCGTTCTTATGCAGATTTCCCTCCAGCCCGATGAGCGCGAGAGGATAAAGGCGATGGCAGAAGAGGCGGGAACGACGGTTTCCGCCCTGATTCTCTCGAAAGTGCTCGGTTAGGGAAAGCTATTCCTTTTTTCTCGGCACGCCTTTTTTCCAGCCTCTGCCGGGACGCTTAAGGAATCTTTCGCAGTCTTCCGCGCTCCAGTCATAGGCTAGAATTCCTTTTACCGGAATTCTAGCCACTCCGTTTTCCTTTGCCCACCGCGAGCAGGCGGTAAAGCATACGCCGTATTTTTCAGATACTTCTTTTGTGTTCATGTTTTTCCGCCTTATTTTTTCGTGAATTTTTCTATCAGCCTTATGATGATAGAGACTGATAGAAGAACAATGAGAGTGATTCTGATTGCCGTTTCCATTCTTGACCTCCGCTTTAGAAAAGGCTATCCTAAAAGCGGTCGGGAAGCCCGGCCGCCGGACTGCTATTTAAGCAGTTTTAGGATTTCAAGCACTAGAAGAACAAGCTCTGCCAAAGTTTTAAGGGGTCATCTAGTACTGCCTTAACAGCCTTTATAAGGCTGTTTTTTTTTGCCTGTCCCTTATGATTTTTCTTCATAAGCAACCTCCTGATGTTTATATAATATATTAATACACTTTATTTGTCAAGAGAAATACACGCGTTTTCGCGGGAGTTCATATCTGACTGTAACGGCATGAACGACGAAGCGATGATAACTGAGATGTATTCAATGATTAAGACTTCCGCGGAGAAATCCGCGCGCATTGAGGCCACCGTCTCGTTCATGAGCACAAGGCTCGAGAAAACGGAGAATCTGATAGCGAAGATGACGGACACATTGAACGAGCACCGCAGAATCGCCGACAAGGTTGATTCTCTCCAGAAACAGCTTTCGGACAACACCGCCCGCCTTGACGCTCTCGAAAAGCGGAGCCTGTCTGTAATCAAGAGATATGCCCAGATTTTCATCACCGCGCTTGTGACATCGCTTGCGGGATTCGTCGCCATGAAATGGGGGCTGAAATGAAAGATTTCATTCAGGACAAGACAGAGAAATGGGCTGTGCGGACGATGAAGGAATTCACATCGAGCCTTTGCCTTTTCTACTGCTATCTTTACTGCGCCGGAACGGAGTTCAAGGACGAAAAGGACGCGTTCGACACAGCGGAGCGTATGAGGCTGCGCGGAATTCTCGGGGACGACGGCTCGGTTCTTGACGGCCCGAGACTTCTGGAGATTTTCACCGGGAGAAAGTGGAAGGTCGAGAAAAAGGATGTTGACGAGCGCACCGTGAAAGAAATCACGGTTACAACGCCTGTAAGATTCGACTACAACGGAAAGTCGCACTGGGTTGTGATGAGCCACGGCGACATCGTTTTCGACCCGATCGAGAATTCGCAGTGCGTGAAATACGGAAAGCCGGCCAGCGCAAGGCTTCTTAGCTGGTAGGAAGAAAAGGAGGAAAAGGAAAGATGAGCCTTAAAGTTTTCGGGGCGAAAGCCCTCTCAAAGACGGCGATGGTTTTCTCATCGCTCTGGATTGCGGTTCTTACGATTCTGAAAGGACTCGGAAAGATTGACCTTGACATCGCCACAATCATAAGCTCGGGAGTCGCCATTACGGCAGTCTGGACTCCGACATTCGTGTCGATTGTGACAGACAAGATTAAGGACAAGGTGTGAGCATAAAAAATGCGGTCAAGATTTTTGCCGGCGGTGTTGTCGCTTGCCTTGCTTGCGTGCTCGCCGCTGTTTTCAGAAAAAAGCATAGCGCTGACGCAGGCGGAGTACGACCAGATAATTCTGAACATGATGACTGCTCAGAAAGCGCTGACAGAATCGGACAGTGCGCTAAAGACGCAAGAGGCGGAATTGCAGACGCTCAGAGCGCAATTGCAGACACAATCAGCCTACTGCGCGAAGCTGAGGCAAGGGCAGAAGAATAGGCTCATAATCACGGGCGCTCTCTGTTTCTGCCTCGGGGTTGTCTCGAGCACGCTCATAATCGGCGCAGTTTCGCCGTAGATTTTCAAACCATGGAAGCCTTGAAGGCTTCCTTTTTTTTGCCCGGAAAGCCTTTAAAAACCGTGAATTTTGGTACCCGAAATGGTTACTTTTTCGCAGAAAATACGAAAAAAGCGTTGACAATTCAAAAAAAGCAAAAAAGAACCATGATTTCTATTGCAAATCTTTGTGTTATAAAGAATAATCAAGCCCGAAAAAAGCCAAAAAAGTACCAAATAAGTCTTGATAATACAAGGAATTAAAGTCTTCGGGACGTAGAGGCCCCCGGTTCGAATCCGGGTTGCCCGATTTTCTTGTAAGTCCTTGTAATACAAGGACTTATTTTTTTGGCTTACCTGGCGTTTTCGTATGAAAACCGCCTACCTTTTTAAAAAAAGGCTCAGAGTTACCTATTGGTTACTTATGCGATAGGTCTGGAAAACTGCGCCTTGCGGGCAAGCCTATGAAATCATCTTTCCCATTCATCTTAAAAAAGAGAGCCGACAGGGGCGGCGTCTACTATGTGTCGTTCAAAAGTCCACTGGACGGCAGAATCACATCAACAAAAAGCACGGAGACAACCGACAGAAACAGGGCAATTCAGCTCGCGTTCGAGTGGTACAAAAGCGGAATCCCCGAGAAAAGCGGAGACGGCAAGAAAACAATCGACTCGCTTGCCGTGATAAGCGCCGTCAGAAAAGACAAGCTGTCGGACGTGACGGTCGATGAGCTTCTCAAGGAAATCGAGAAACGGACCGGGGACAAAATCCGGAGAATCTCCAAAAACTCCAAGGGAGCGGTCAACGCTTATCAGTTCATGCTTGATTTCTGGGACTGGGAGAAATCTCCGTACATCAAGGAAAAGCTCAGGAAAAACCACAGGATCGGAAAGCCTCATGTGCTCCGTCAGCAGTCGAGCGTCAGGCGGTTCTGGAAGCCGGTTCTTGAAAACAAGCTGCTCTGCGAGATAACGAAGCAGGACATCTGGGATTTCCTTGACAGGCAGGAAAGCGACGGGGCGACGTTCCAGACGAAGAACGACCGTGTGAGAGCCGTAACGACCGCATTGAGCTGGGCTTATGAGCGCGAGTATATCGACCGGGACATCTCGAAAGGATTCGTCTTCTTTTCGGGAACGTACAAGGAAAGGACGATTCTCACCCCGGAGATGGCGGAGGCGCTTTTCTCTTTCCGGTGGGACGATGAGAGGGCAATGCTCGCCAACGCGGTCGCAATGTGCACGGGAATGCGCTCGGCTGAAATCGCCTCTTTACAGCTACAGGATCTCGGGCGGAACTGCCTTTACGTGCGCCACTCATGGAACGCTAAAGACGGACTCAAATGCACGAAGAACGGCGAGAACAGGCGCGTCCTTCTTCCCTTTCCGCAGATAATAGGAGCGCTGAAGCGCCTCGCCGAGTCGAATCCGTACGGCGGCGGAATGGAGCGGTTTGTGTTCTGGGCGACGATTCCCGGAAAGCCGCTCGAGCCCGACATGTTCCTGAAAGGCCTCAGAAAATCGCTTGAAAAAATCGGCGTGCAGGACACGATGAAATACACATTCCACGCATGGAGGCACTATTTCGCCACGTACATGAAAGACAAGGTGAGGGACAGCGCTCTCCAGAAACAGACCGGCCACAAGGACCTGTCCGTGCTGGAGCATTATGCCGGACATTCCACAAGCGCCGACGATGAGAGCATTGCGAGCGCTCAGAAAGAGCTTTTCGGAAAGGCCGTCGCCGGAATCGCCGGAATCTGAAACACAAAAAAGGCTTTATAACGGTTTTTCTGCCGTGGGTGATGAAAGAATATCAGTTACGGCGGAAAACACCTCTTAAAATCAATCCTCGTGCGTTTGGCGGGGTTTTGTAGATACGATATATCAGAAAAAAAAGAAGGAGAAACAGAAAAATGATAGATGGCAAAAAAACATAAATCCCGAGAGAACCCCGGGAAAAAGAAAAAGCCATTGACGACTGAAAACAAGATCCGGCTGGCAGAGCTGCTTGTTAAAATCGCCATATGGCTTGTGGACAAACTGCTTCAATAGCAGTTTCTGAAAAAGGACATCTTGCCGGTGATTAAACCGGCTCAACTTCAGTAACGAATCATATACAAAAACAGACACACAGTCAATATCTTTCGGGACGGCAAAGAAAACGGCTGTCTGAACTGATAAAATGGTTCGTAGCCACAGTTCTGACAGCCGTAATCAATGCGGTTATTGGTTATCTGTTCAGCAGATAATATTCCAGCAAGCGGGTGTTGCAAGCGCCCGCTTTTCTTAAAGATAATTCAGAGGCGTGTTTATGTCAAGAAAAAGGGCAGTGTGATTCTTTAAAGTGTCTGACAAAAAACTAAAAGCGTTGTATTATCTAATCATAAGGAGGTAAAACAACGTGAAAAGATTGAAAGAGTTGCTTGCGGTTGCCGCTGACATCGTTACAATCGCAAGCTTCATGCTTACAATCGTCCTGTTGATTCTTAACTAGACGATTCAGGCGGGATGTTAGGCAAGATTCCCGCCTGTTTCCTAACTTTAAGGAGTTTTTATGTCTAAGTCAACAAAAATATTTATTTCGGTGTGCGCGTTCGTGTCGGGAGCGGCTATTCTGGCGATGGCTGTTCTTATTTAAGGGGGGTGGCGGCATGACAGTTTTAAAAATTGCGCTGGCGGTTCTTCTGGCGGCCGCAGTGGCGCTGAGAATCGCGGTCAGAATCATTGAGAAAAAGGAGGGCGGGAAAAATGGCTCTTGTTGAATCTGAAAAGCACCCGGGAAGGGGCGGTAAAAGGGAGGGAGCCGGAAGGCCGAGAAAAGCAAAGGAAGACTGCCGTGTTCGCTTCCAGGTTTCCTGCCAGCCGTCTGAAAGGCTGATTCTCGAGGAAAAGGCAAGGAAGGCGGGATTGTCGCTCTCCAAGCTCATGGTTCAGTCGGCGCTGAATGCCTAGCGCTGTGTCCGCTCCGTTTCCGGGGCGGATTTTTTTTACTTTTTTCAGTCTTCGGGCATTTTAAGTATATAGATTCTGCCGCCTTCTACGCGGTATTCAGGGAGCTTTCGGCGGCGGGCTTTTCGGCGGCTCCCAGCGAAGCCATTATCATCTGCTTCTCTGAGAGCGAAAGCGAGGGGTAGACCTCGATAAAATACTGTATGTCTTTCAGGTCTTCCTTGGAAAGCCCCGGAGGAAGCGGAATTGACGGCGGTTTCGGGGCTTCTTCTTCTTTCTGGCCGGTGAGCAGGTACTCGAGGGAAACGCCAAGAAACTGCGCGACTTTCAAGGCGGTGTCGGCGGCGGGAATGGAGTTTCTAATACTCCAGCCGTGAACAGTCGATGATTTTGTTTCTAAAAAATCCGCGAGCTGTTTTTGTGTTTTATTCTGAAAATCGAGTTCGTCAAAAAGTCTTTTTGCAAATTCTGTCATAAAAAGCCTCTCTTCCTCACCACTTGCTATCTTTTATCGTCTTGTTTCCTCAAAACACTATCTAAAAAACAAACAAAAATCTTGAAAAATACGCAAAAGAGTAAAAAATAAACAAAAAATGCTTGACATTACGCAAAAGCGTAATTAATATAAAGTTATGGTTACGCAATTGCGTAATTAACGGTAAGCCAAAAGCCAAGAAAGAGGAGAAAGACTATGAACGAACTGGAGCTGTTCAGCTATGAACCGCCGGCACAGCCGGAAGAGATGATGACAACCCGAGAGCTTGCAGACGCTCTCGGAGTTTCAGAAAGCACACTGAAAAGAACTATTGAAAAACTCCGCCCGGTACTGGGCGGAGTTTCCCGCAACCGCCAGGGCGGCTACCTGTTCACACAGGCGCAGGCAACGGCAATCAAGAAAGAAATCCAGAAACACCACAACTTAAAAAGCCGGGCAATCGACGAGGTGAAAAGCGAGCTCGAGATTATCGGGGGCGCGAGGCAGGCATTGGCAGACCTTGCAAAGCTCTACGCCTCAACGGCGAAGAAGGCTGAGGCTCTGGAGGCGAAGGTTGAGGAGCTTTCGCCGAAGGCGGAGTTCTACGACGGCTATCTTTCGCAGGACGGCCTTTACAGCTTTACCGACGCGGCGCGCGCCATCGGGTGCACAAGGCTCCGGCTGATGAAGCTGTTGAAGGGGCGGTTCATATACGAGGTTCCGAACCAGAAATACGGCTACCGCTGCTATTCGGAGTACAGGGACCTTTTCAGCATAAGGCCGTACAGCTTCGCCGGCGGGAGGGGCTTTCAGCTCATGCTCACGGTGAGGGGCCTTGAAAAGTTCGGACGGATGATCAGAAAGGAGGATGAGGAATGAAAACGAAAGCTGGACTGAACGCCATCACGCCGCGCCTTTTGTCGCGCAAGGAAATGGCGAGGTATCTGGGAGTCGGATATGACACGCTCAAAAAGATTCATATCCGGGGAATCAAAATCACTTCCAGGCTCACGGTCTACGACATACGCGACATTGACGCCTGGATAGAAATGATGAAAGAGGAGCCTGCAGATGTATGAGAGCGCTGATGAAATCTACAACCGCGTATGGGAAAGAATCGAGGCGGAGGAAATGGAGCGGGTAAGGCCTGAGATTGAGAGGCACGAGCGGAGGATAGACAGCGTTACGGCGCTGAAGGGAATTCTCGAGGCGAAGCTCGAAAAGGCAGACAACGACAGGAAGATGTCAGTCTGGACCAATATGGAGCTTCACAAGGAGCTTTATCCGCAGATAAGGGCGCTCGAGGAAGTGATCTGCAATGAATGGCATGAGCGGGGAAACCTCATGTCGCTTGTGTTTGACCGGACGTTTGAGCGGATGGAAAAGCTCCCGGAGCTCGAGGCGCTCAAGAACGCTTACGTAAGGGCATGCGCCGTGGCTTCGGGGCTTGAGATGGTGCGGGACTACCAGAACGGGCACGTGACGGAGTTCGACGAAAACGGAGAGGTGCTTTATGAAAAGGTCTGAGCATAAATGGAGCTGGGCGCAGCTTTTGGGGGCGCACAAAAAGAAGGAGGAAAAGATGATGAAGCTGAACCGCGAGGGCGGAATCTGGAAAGTTTATGAGGACGGGACGCTGCTCTACGCGAGCACGTCATTCGCAAGAGCGTACAAATATCTGTATGACAGGGCAAAAGGAGGAATCAGATGGGGTTGCCGGTACTGATAATCGGGGAAAGCGGGAGCGGAAAGACATTCTCGCTCAAGAATTTCAGCCCCGAGGAAATATCGATTTTCTCGGTCGAGAAATCAAGGCTTCCGTTTCAGAAGAGGCTTCCGCTTCTTCCGCACGCAACCTACGCGGACATCGCTAGCGTGCTTAAGGACAATCTGAAAAAGAAAGCCTATGCGGTCGATGACAGCCAGTATCTTCTGGTGAACGAGAATTTCGACCGCGTGGAGGAAGCCGGATACAAGAAGTTCACGGACATGGCGGTTCATTTCAGGAACCTTGTGCATTTCGTGAACAAGAATCTTCCGGACGATGTTGTTGTCTACTTTCTCCATCATACGGAGACAGACCGCAACACCGGCAAGGTGAAGGCGAAGACGGTGGGGAAAATGCTCGACAACCAGCTGACGGTTGAGGGCTGCTTCGACATCGTTCTTCTGGCGCAGGCTGAAAGCGACGGGCATTTCTTCGTCACGCAGTCTGACGGATACTCGACCGCCAAGAGCCCTGAAGGAATGTTCGACCTGAAGATAGCGAACGACCTCAAGGCGGTTGACACAAGAATCAGGGAATACTACGGGCTTTCAGAGCAGAGCCAGAACTAGGAGAAAACCATGGGAATGAGCAATTTTCAGTTTCAGGAAAGCCAGGCATACGCTGACTGCGTGCCGGGTGTTTGGGAGTCGGGAATCACGGACATGAAGATGTCTGATGACCGCAAATATATCGAGATTTTCGTGGGAGCTAGCGACAAGGCGGCGGAATGGAACCGCGTACCGTTCAAGAAGCGCATTTACGACGGAGACAGCTTCGACCGCCAATGGTCGGCTTTCTGCGAATGCTTCGGCTTTACCGCTCAGAACGCTCCGAGCCCTACAGGCGACTACCGTGTTTTCGTGGGCAAAAGAGGCAGAATCAAGTACTGCTTCGAGAAAAGGGAGCTTGTCGACGGCAAATGGACAAACGTTCCGTCGGACTATATGCAGATAACTTTCATCTCGCCGAAAAGCAAGCTCGCCACAGGCCCTCTCCAGAGCGTTACTGCACCTCAGGCGAATACACAGGCAAAGGCGCAGGCTCAGGGATTCAACATGCCTCCGGCTCCCGATTCGACTCCGGCGGCCTCCCCGCTGACCTCTAGCGGCGGCTTCCCCGCTGACCTCTAGCGGCGGCTTCCCCGAGGATATTCCGTTCTAGCAAAAAGGCGCGGGAGCTTTCAGGCTTCCGCCCTGGCGGACACACGGCAATCTGGAGAAAACGATGAGAGAAAGCTTTGTTTTTCATGACAAGTATATCCGCGGAGTGCCGGCGGAGCTTTTAGGCGAATTCTGCACTCTCATAGTGAAATACGGACTTTACGGCGAAGAGCCGAAGTTCACGGACTGGAGAGACCAGAAAATATGGAGCGACATAAAAGAGCGTATCGACACCGATGCCGAGGCATATTCGCAGAAAGTGTCGAAACGCCGTCTTTACGATGCGGCGAACCATTTCAAGAACGGGCGCGCCACAGATATTGAAATTGAGATACTTAGAAACAACGGATTTGATTTTTCCGCCGGCAAGTTTGGCAACTGCCAAAAGTTGCCAAATGTTGCCAAGAGTTGCCAAAAATTGCCACGGTTTGCCACGACAGATACACGGCGTGAGTATGAGTCTGATCCTGATTCTGTATCTGAGTCTGAGTCTGAGTTTGAGTATGAGTCTGTAGGAAACGAGGCTTTCGCCTCTACTGAAACTACTGCTGACTTTTCCACAGAAATTCCACAGAAAAAGAAGGCGGAGTCAAAAGAGCCGTCTCTTGACGATGTGAAAAGCTACATCGAGGAAAAGGATCTGAACGTGAACGAGGCTGATTTCTGGGACTACTATTCGGGAAGCCCCGGAAAGGACTGGAAGCGCATGCTTCTTTCGTGGAGCCGGAGGGAGCGCAACCCCGAGGCGAGAAAAAGCAACAATGCGGCGAAGTATGACTTTGCCAGGAAAGGAGGCTGAAAATGGAGCAGGTGGCGAATGTTAACAGCGAAAACGGACAGGCTGCAAAGCGCGGGCTTGATCCGGTGGTGGCGAATCTTGTCGCCGGAATGCCAGTAGCGCAGAAGATTGTGTGGCGCAAGAGCTTCTCAGGAATCTCGCGCTATCAGTTCTGCCCTTTCTGCATAAGAAAAGAGGGGCTGAAAAAAAAGGACATAGACCGCTTTCTTTCTTTGAGGGATTCAAGAAAGAAGCTGACGGACGAAGAGCGTGATTTCATGGACAGCGTGTTTTCACGGCTTAAGGTGATGGAAGAGCGGAGGCTGAAAATCCTTCTTAAAGTCTCGGAGGATTTCGGCGTGGTGATGTTCGACACCGCCCTTAAATGCCCGTCATGCGGAAGCGACATCACGATTCCTGACTTGGAGGATTTCTGGTGTTCGCAGCCAAGAAGCGACGCTGGAGAAAAGAAATATATCCGGCTTGACAGTCCGGAGTGGCAGAAAGAGTTCTACGGCAATGGGCGAGACAATTTCAGCTGAGCTTTTCCTTGACGGCGAGACACCGTCAAAGAAGAACTCGAGGATAAACACAAGAAGCGGACGGAGCTTCCCGAGCAAAAAATACAGCGAGTGGCACAAAAGCGCCGTCGCCTCGCTTAAAAAACAGTGGCAGGGAAAGCCTCCGGCTGATTTTCCGCTTGCGGTGTATGCGGACTTCTTCCACAGCACGAAAAGAAAGCGGGACGCGGACAACCAGCTTTCGAGCATTCTCGACACGCTTGTCGACGCGGGAGTTCTGCTTGATGACAACAGCATGATTGTGCGGGTCTTGAGGGCGAGAAACTTTTTCGGCTATGCGGAGAGCCGGGCGAGGATTCTTGTTCTTCCGCTGGAGGAAGAAGGCTAAGGAGAGAAAAAAAATGGGCGAGCTTTTCCCGGAGCTGGAGGCGGAGCGGAAAGAGCGGGAGAAGAGAAACCTTGTGGAGACGCTTCCCCGGTTTGATGAGCCGAGGAACGACAGCGAGGAGCTTATCAATCTCCAGTGGCGCTATCTTGTGCTGGATGATAAAACCGCATGGGCCACGCTCTGGACACGCTGCCTAAAGGTGGCGGGAAAGCTCATCAGGAAGGAGCAGAAGGAAAAAGGATTCTCCCTTTCTGAATATGACTATGAGGATAAGAAGATGGAGGCCGTGGAGTATGTGCTAAGGCGGTATTCCAAGACCTACAGGGACAGGAGCGGAAGCGAAAGGCGGTGGTTCGTGTCCAGCAGTTTCATAAGCGCATTGTACGGAGGCGTGAGGCACGCCCTTTACTATGACGCGCAGAAAAAAAAAGAGAGCGGCAACGAGAATCTCAGGATCGACTGTGTTGGCGACCTGTTCGATGTCGTGCAGGCGAAAGGAGAATTCTGATGATAACACTGATGCAGATGAGCCGGGCAACAGGGCTGAGCGCATACCAGATAAGGCGCAGGCTCACAGCTTCCGGAATCCTCGGGAAGGCAGGCGGAAAGTTTTCGGGCTTTCCAGACTGGGCGCTTTCAGTGCTGAAGAATCTTGACGCTCCTTTCTGGAAGGTGAGCGTGAAAGACAAGTTCAGCGAGTGGCGGATTGTGAAATGCTCGCTTTCAAGAGCGGCCGCGGTTTCCCTTGTGGCTTCTTTGAGGCGGAGCGGAACGGAGGCGAGAGCCACGCCCCAGCTTCTTTGCATGGGGTACAAAGCATGAGAGCCAAGCTATGCGCCGAGGCAGGATGCTCGAAGGTGGTGCCTTACGGACAGCGGTACTGCGAGGCTCACAGGGCAAGGCACATGGAGCAGGAAGCAAGGGATTATTCGGCGAGATGGTCAAAGGCTTCAAGAGCCGGAGACTATCACAGCGCAAGATGGCGCGAGATGAAAAGGCGCGCTGTTGAGACACATCCTTTCTGCGCCATGTGCGGAGAGAAAGAGCGGCTTGAGGTTCACCACATGAAAAGCGTGAGGCTTCATCCCGAGCTGATGTTTGACGAATCGAACCTGATGGTGCTCTGCCATGCCTGCCACAGCGCCCAGACAAGGCGGGAAATCAGGGAGCGGAAAGGCTAGGGGGGAGGGGCAAAAAATCAGAAGCGAAAGCCCTGACACCATCGCCCCCCAGTCCGCACAAGAGAATGTCAATATTTGGCACTATGGCGAGAGATGAAAAAACGGAGGTCGGAAAATGCCGGCAGGAAGACCTAGAAAACCGGTCGAGCTTAAAAAGCTCGAGGGAACATACCGGGCTGACAGGGACAGGGAAGCGGACGCGGTGCAGTGCGCCGTCAGAAAGACAGCCGTCATTCTCGACAGAAAGACCGTTCCATGCCCGAAGTCGATAACCGACGACTACGTAAGAAGATACTGGCGGAACCTCACAAAGGGGCTTCTTGAAATCCACTCTTTGAGCGGAGCGGATCTTCCGCAGCTCGAGATGATGATGAAAATCCTCGAGCGCGCCCGCACTCTCCAGAGACGGCTTGAAAGCGGCGAGCTTGACGAAGAGCAGGAAGAGGCGGTTGAAAGGAGATACATAAAAGCCGTGGACGCGTTCGACCGCATAGCGAGCAAATACTACGTCAGCCCCGCGGCGCGGGCGAAGCTCACCCTCGACGAGCTCAACGTTGTAAAGACCGGCCAGGAGATACAGAAAGGAGCCGGCGGAGTTTCGGCCGTGCTCGCGATGAGAAAAGCGAAATAAAGCGGAGGCGAGGCGCGGGTCCGAGTCCCGCACGTTAATGCAAACAGGGCGACCGTATGCGCTTACTACGTCGGCGGCGGCCTTGCCCCACGCTAGACCTGCTTGTGGCTTTTCCTGTTTCGGAGATAGGGCAGGCTGGCGCTCCGGAAAGACGGAGGGCGGACGCTAGGTGCAGGAAAGGCCCATAACCTTTCTCTCAGGTCCGATTCCTGAAAGCCGCCATCGCTCCGTATGGAGCGGATATTACGGAGCTGTCCGACAAACAGCGAACCATTTTTTAATGCAGGCTTTTGCGTCTTTTCCGAGAGCCGGGCGGCGATAAATTGTGAATTTTTGTGGAAAAGAAAACACGCGGCAAAAGCGGCATTGGGGAAGTTTTCCGCACTGCCGAGCCCGAAAAAGACGCCCTTTTTGGTTTTCAGCTGTGCTTAGGCGCAGGCGAAATATTGCGAAACATAGCCTTTACGAGTTTCCCGAAGGCGCGCTGGCATAAAAAAACATCTGCCCCTTCCGGCAGATGACGCGGCAGCGGCAAAACCGGTTAGCTTTGGCTTTTTCAACACGTGCAAAAAGCCGTCTTTTTTTAGAAGGAGACAAAATGACATTTGAAAAAACGAAAGTATTCGGATTTGAAAACGCAACAATCGGGATGCGTCTTCCAATGTGCAAGGATTTTGCGGAAGCGGAGCAGAAATGCGAAAGCACGGAATATTCCGAGGATGTAGGCGAAAAAGACCTTGATTTGATGAAGCGCCTTATCAATGCGGACAAGAGCGGAAGCGGACAGCCGAACTCAAAGTTCCTGAGAATGATACACGTTCAGGTCGCAATCACCGCTCCCATGTATTTCTGGAGCGAAATGGACACATACAAAGTCGGCACGGCAAGCAACTCCACAAGCAAAATGCACAAGCTTGCAAGCTACCCGATAACGCAGGACTGCTTTGAAACGCCGATTTTCGAGGAAACGCTGAAAAGCCTTGAAGCGGCCCGCCTCTCATTCATCAAGACAAGAGACAGGGACACATGGAAGACGCTTTTAGTGAATCTTCCTGTCAGCTGGCTTCAGACAAGAATGTTCGACTGCAACTATCAGACGCTCAGAAACATCTATCACCAGCGCAAAAACCACAAGCTCACCGAATGGCATAAGTTCTGCGGGTGGGCGGAGACGCTGCCGTATTCAAAAGAGCTGATTTGCGGATGAAAGGAGGAACACAATGATAGAATCACAGAAAGAGCTTGTATGTATCTGGGCGGGCGAATATTTCGGAACCTGCGTAGCCTACGATGATTGCGAGCGGTGGGCGGAAGGATTTCTTAAAACGATAGAAAACCAGGAACGGATAAAAGAATGTCTGGAAGGAGAAACAGAAATGAGAGAAAAGGACATGCCGGAAATCGAACGGCTTAAAATGCGGATAGAAGAGCTCACGAAAGCGAATGAGGAGCTTGAGGCGAAAATCATCAGCCTCGAGGAAGAGAAAGAAGAAAAGAAAGAGGAAGAAATCTCAAGCGTACAGGAGACGAAAAAGCCGAAGGGACGTCCATGCGTGCCGGTAATCGCTATTCCCGAGACAGGCGAGACCATAAGGTTTGGAAGCATAAAAGAAGCGGCGGATGAGCTTGCCATACACCCCAATACAATCCAGAAATGTCTTAAAAACGGAAAGGCGAGCTGTGGCTACTGCTTTGACTATGCGGTGTAAGGCCAATCCGTTTTTTCTTGCTATACGTGTTAACACGTGTTATAATGCAGACATGGAGGACGGATGACTAAACTTGAACTGGAGCGCAAGTTCCGGAAGGCTGGGTGGACGCTCAGACATGGCAAGAGCCATGACCACGCTGTAAGCCCTTCCGGCCAGGTCGTTGCGATTCCGCGCCACAAGGGCGACATTCCCAAAGGAACCGCCCTTGCAATCCTGAAAGATGCCGGACTTTCATAAACCGGCGGCGGGGATTTTCCCCGCCTTTTTTGGAGGTTCGTATGAAATATGTTTATCCCGCAGTTTTCGAGAAAGCCGAGGAAGGCGGCTACAACGTCTCGGTTCCCGACATCAAAGGCTGTTACACCTGCGCGGACACGCTCGCGGAGGCGATAGAGATGGCTGAAGACTGCATAGAGATGATGCTTGTCACTATCGAGGATGAGAAAAAGCCGGTCCCGGAGGCGAGCGGCCTGAAGGAGATCGAGGCGAAAACAGACGCGGTTGTTTCTCTGGTGCGCGCCGACACGGACGAATGGCGGAGACAGTTCAGCACACGCTCCGTGAAGAAGACGCTCACGATTCCGATGTGGCTGAACGCGAAAGCCGAAGACAATAACATCAATTTCAGCCAGACACTGCAGGAAGCGCTCTGCCGTAAACTTGGAGTGAGCTTCGCCAATGCGTGATTTCAGCGATATTCTTGAAGCCTACATATCGGGCGTTCTTTCAGGCGGTGTTGTCTCATGCTCCTACACGAAAAAGGCCGTCAGAAGATTCGTCTCCGACCGCAAAAAGGAAGCGAAGGCGGATTTCCCGTTCTTCTTCGATTACGACTCGGCCGCCGTTCTTTTAGACTTCGCCGAGAGCCTGAAGCCCGGAGACATGGACGGCGAGGCGATAAGGCTTCTTCCGTGGCAGATTTTCTGCCTGTCGAACCTTGAGGGGTGGAGATGGAAGTCAGACCATGCGAGAAAGAGATACCGCACCGCCTACATCGAGGTGAACCGCAAGAACGGAAAGACAACCGGGCTTCTTTTTCCGCTTGTGCTTTTCAACTTCCTCAAATACCGCTCATCTGAAAGCTACATCGTATCAAGCGATGACCGCCTGTCAATGAAGACGTTCAAGGAAGTCACGGACATCGTCAAAAGCGATGACGCCCTGGATACCGCCCTCAAGTGCCAGAGCCTCGCAATCACTTTCAAGGACGCGTCCGAAAACAGCCGGCTTTCGTTCTACTGCGACGGCGGAAAGGTCCCGGACGGACTGCGCCCGAGATTCTTCTGCCTTGACGAATACCATCTTTTCGCCACGGACAAGATTCTCGACTCGATGACGCTCGGAATGAGGTCTAAGAAAGACGCGCAGGGAGTCATGATAACCACCGCCGACGCGGACACTTCCGTTCCGTGCTATGAACAGCACCTGAAGACAAAGCGCATTCTGAACGGAGTCCAGAGCCAGGATGACTTTTTCGGGATAATCTACGCCCTCGACGACGGAGACGACTACCACGATCCGGCAGTGTGGAAAAAGGCGAACCCGAGCCTCGAAGACATCATCGACCCGAGCGTAATAAAAAGCGACATCGACAATGCCGAGCTCACCCCGCACAAGCTCCCCGAGCTCAAAGCCAAGACGTTCGGAATCTGGGGAGGCGGAAGCGAAAAGGGGTGGATTCCCGTCGAGATATGGCAGAAAAACATCGGAATCCATGCTGACTGGAAAGACTTCGAGGGAATGGAATGTTTCGGCGGCCTCGACCTTGCGCAGGTTGACGACCTTTGCGCGTTCACCCTGTGCTTCGAGAAAGGCGGGAAGCGCTACTTCAAGCACCGCTTTTATGTTCCGTCTGACACCGTCATGGCCCGCTACCGAAAGGAAAACGTCAACTTCCTTGCGTGGGTTGAAAGCGGAATCATAACGGCGATTCCGGGGCCGACAATCGACTATGC
Organism: Bacteroidaceae bacterium; assembly: GCA_963660215.1. Lineage (GTDB taxonomy): Bacteria > Bacteroidota > Bacteroidia > Bacteroidales > Bacteroidaceae > Prevotella. The sequence continues at coordinate 17,441 of CAVKXW010000011.1, forward strand.
GTTTATCCTCAAGGATATTCTCGATGACGCTCTGCGCTACCGCATCCGCGGAATCGGATACGACAAATGGCAGGCGCGCGACATCGTGGAGGGAATCGAGAGCGAGAGGCCCGACATCGTGCTTATCGAGGTGGAGCAGTCACTGAAGAAGCTCAGCCCCGTAACCAAGGCATACGAGAAAGCCATAAAGGACGGAGATGTTGTAGACAACTCGCCTGTAATGCTCTGGATGATGGGAAACGTCGAGATAAGGCCCGATCCGAACGGAAACTACAAGCCGATGAAGCAGAGCAAGTCATCGACAGGGCACATCGACGGCGTAATCTCTTCGATGATGAGCTTCGCCGTGTCTTCAAGCGAGATTTTCCGCATGGGCGACACCGACATAAAAGACCTTTTCATGTGATTTTTTCCGCTCCCGGTGGCAAAAAACGTGAAAATGCGCTATAGTACATAAGCCATTTGGCTTTGGCAATTAACCTCTTAAAAGGACCGCGGGCTGATCTCCTTCCCCGCGGCCCTTTTTTTTGTTTCCTCCGGATGTCTTGCTGATGTGTATAAAATGTGTATAATAAAGCCATGAAAAGGAAAGACCTGGAAAAGCGGCTCAGGAAAGCCGGATTCGTTCTTGTGCGCCACGGCGGGAATCATGACGTGTTCCGCAGGGGAAGCGATGAGGAGCAGCTGCCGAGGCACACGGAGATAAACGAGATCCTGGCGAAGGCAATCATCAAGAAATGGAAGCTGTAAAATCCGGGCCGGCCAATGGAGGTGCATTAATGGCTATTGTATATCCTGTTGTTTTCACGGAGACAGAAGACGGAACTGTCCTTGTCTATATCCCGGACCTTGACGGAATGACCGAGGGGCATAACGTCGCCGACGCTATAGCCATGGCGAAGGACTATATCGGGAACGCCCTTTTTGACAGGGAGCCTTCAGGAATTCCGCATCCGTCGGAGCTTGGCGATGTCGACATTACAGAAAGCCCTTTCGCCGGCTCGGGAAAAACGTTCGCCTCGCTTGTCGACACAGACATTGACTCCTTCAGGGCAAGGCAGAAGGCGAAAAGCGTCAGGCGGAACATCACGCTTCCTGAATGGCTCGACGATATGGCCACGCGCGCCAAGCTGAACGTGTCGCAGATTGCCCAGAGCGCGCTCAGAAAGGAGCTTGGAGTTTCGTAGCGTTTCCTCTGACTGTATCGGCGGAGACTTTTCACAATGGAAATATTCGGATTTGAGATAAAACGGAGAAAACAGAAGAAGCTCGCGCCGGTGGCGGCGCAGACGGGAGGCGGAATATTCCGCTTTTCGCCGAACATGTCGGTGGGCGAGATGATGGCGAACACGACCGTCAGCGCATGCGTGAACATCATCGCCGACGCCGTGGCTTCCCTTTCATGCAACGTCTACAGGCGCACAGGCGAGGGAAGGGAGAAAGACACTAAAAGCCCGCTCGCCGTGCTTTTGAAGCGCATGCCGAACAGCGACGACACGCGCTATTCATTCTTCCAGCAGGTAATGCTTCATCTTCTTTTGAGGGGAAACGCTTTCATCTATGTCGGCAGGGATTCTTTCTCTGGAAGTCCCGCAGAGCTGCGCGCCCTCGATCCCGACACCGTGGAGATAAAAAGGGACGATGACGGGGTCCCCTTCTACATCGTCACCACAGACCACGGAGTTTTCAAGCTCACAGGCGACAGCCTTCTTCACATTCCGGCGATAAGATACAACCGCCTCAGGGGGCTCTCGCCTCTTGAATACTCATCCCACGCGGCGCAGACAGGCCTCCGCCTTGACGAATACACGCTCGACTATTTCAACAGCGGATTCCACAACAAATTCATGGTCGGAGTGTCGGCCAAGAGCCTCGGAAAGAGCCGCCTTTCAAGAGATGACAAGATGGAGATAAGCGACATGTTTTCCAATGCCTACGGCGGACGCGAAAACGCTTCCCGGGCGCTTGTCTACGATTCCGACGCTTCAAAGCCCGAGCCGATTTCGTGGCCCGAGAACAGGGAGGCTCAGCTTGTCGAGAACCGCGCGTTCACGGAGAAAGAGATAGCGAAAATCTACCGCGTTCCGCTTTTCATGCTCGGAAGCGAGAATTCCAAGTTCACGAACATGGAGCAGGCGAACACGAACTTCCTCCAGCATACTCTTGCGCCGTGGCTCGTTAGGCTGCAGGAGCGTCTCACGCTTCTTCTTTCCGATCCCGACGAATACGTGGAGTTCGACACGAACACAATGCTCCGCGCCGACTACGCCACAAGATGGAGCAACTACCGCGAGAATTTCAAGAACGGCCTTTTCACGCTCAACCAGATAATGGACGCTGAAAACATGCCGCGCGTTCCGCCTGAAATCGGCGACAAGCATTTCATGCAGGCGCAGTACACCGCCCTTGAAGACGGCCCGGCGGAGGAAAAAGGCAGTGAAAACGCTCCTTTTTGAGAAAAACGGCGGAAAATCTGAAAACGACGGCGAAAACACGCCCGAAAAACCTTCCTAAACGCACGAGGATTGACGTATAGCGGTTTTATTCCGAAAATCGACAAATTACATGTTTGATACACGAATCGCCCCGCAAAACCGATTTTAAGGCATTGCGGGGCTTTTTTTTCCGCGTTCTGACTGTACAAGAAAAAAAACGGAGACAAACAGCGATGGATATTTTTCTCAATTCTGAAATCGGGACGGAAAGCGCCACATCGGCGGCGCTTTCACAGCAGCTTTCGCGCGTTAAAGACGGCGAGAATGTGCGGATTGTGGTGAATTCTCCGGGCGGAGACTGCTTCGAGGGTTTCGCCGTGTACAACACGCTCCGGGAGTTCGCGCGGACGCACAAGGGAGAGATCACAACCTACATCCAGGGAATGGCTGCGAGCGCTGCTTCATGGATAGCATTGGCTGCGAGCGCGGCAAACACAAAAAACCGCGTGATTGTCGAGGATAATTCCGTCTTCATGATTCACAACTGCTGGGGAGCCGTGGTGGGCGACAAGCACGACATGGAGAAATCGGCGGCGCTTTCGGAGAAAATCGACGGCCTCATGGCGGAAATGCTCGCGAGAAAAAGCGGAAAGAGCGCCGAGGAAATCGCCGTGATGATGGACGAGGAAACATGGCTTTTCGGCTCCGAGATTGTCGACGCGGGCTTTGCCGACGAGGTTGCCGGAGGCAAGAAAGAGGAAGAGGAAGGCGATGAAGAAGAGGAAAAGAAAACCGTAAAGGACAGCTTTCTTTCCGAAGCGCGCAAGCGCCTTTCAGACTGCCAGAAAGCGTTGAAAGAGAATGCGAAAAGCGAGATGACGGGGATAAAGGCGGTCTCCGCCGCGGTCGCCGACATCAGGCAGGCTGAAAAGGCGAAGGCCTTGAAGGCAAAAGCCGAAAAGACATCAGCCGAGCGCCTAAGACGCGCCCGGGAAGCTTTCTCAAGCTCCCTGTAACAGAAAAAGCCGGCAGTCATTTTGAGAATCTGACTGTATGGGAAAGAGTTTTTTTTCCGCGCTTGGCGGATTAACGGAGGAAAGAATGACAATTCTTGAGATGAAGAACAGGCGGGCAAGCCTCGCCGAGGAAATGAAGGCTTTAGCTTCAAAAGTCGCGTCTGAGGGCAGAGCCTACACAGATGATGAAGACAAGCGCTTCACAAACCTTGATTCCGAGATTTCAGAGCTCGGCGGAAAGATTTCCGCAATGGAGCGCGAAGAGAAAGCCCGGGGGCTCACAGACACGCTTCCTGTCGGAAGAAAGGACGAGGACGGCGGAGCCAAGAAAAGAGGGCTTTTCAACGTGCTGAAGGCTAACGGACAGGTTTCTGTGCGCCTCAACAACGAGACTCTCACAGTCACAGACCAGGGAGCGGCGATCGCCCCTGAGGAATTCGTCGCGGACCTTGAGCGGGAAGTCGCGAAGGCGGCGGTTGTATATCCTCGCGTCTCGAAGATTCCTGTCACAGGAGCGGGAAGCCTCGGACTGCCTTATGAGGAAGCCGACGTTTCGGACGCTGAATGGACAAGCGAGGTTCCGGAATCGGAAATCACAGAGGACAAGAGCTGGAAGTTCGGAAAAAGAAGCCTCGCTCCGACAGACCTCACAAAGCTTATCAAGATTTCAAAGAAGCTCCTTGCCACATCGGCGCTTTCAATCGACACAATGGCGAAAGAGAGAATCGCGGAGAAATTCACCGCTGCCTACGAGAATACAATTCTCAACGGAACCGGCAACAGCCAGCCTCTCGGAATCTTCGTCGCTTCGGACAACGGAATCCCGACATCGCGCGACGTTGAATGCTCGGCAAGCCTCGCAATCTCTGCGGATGACATCATCAACATGTATATGTCGCTCCGCCCGGCATACCGCAAGAGCGCCGTGTGGGTGCTCAACACAGCCGTCCTTAAGGACGTGATGAAGCTTACAGACAAGAACGGGCAGTATCTGTGGCATGAGTCTCTCAGAGTAGGCGAGCCTTCGACACTCATGGGACTTCCTGTCCTTGAAAGCGAGTTCGCCCCTGCGGGAAGCGGAGCTTCCGGAGCTTATGCGGCAGGCGACTACGTGATGGTGCTCGGAGACCTCAGCCACTACAAGTTCGCTTACTGGCAGGGTCTCGATGTCACAGTGGCGACAGAGAAATTCGCCGGAACAAACCAGATCGGTATCTACGGCCACTCTCTCGCCGACGGACAGCCGACACTCCCGGCGGCTTTCTCGCGCCTTAAAATCAAGGCCTGACGCTTAGAAACAAAAAAAGCGGAGCTTTAAAAATAAGGCTCCGCTTTTTTTTATGCTATTCAAGACATTTTTTAACAAAGAAATGCGACGGCTTTAAACCGCTTTCCGCAATCTTCTGCTTTATCTGCTCATATTCTTCTGGCGAGCACGAAAAGGAAAACGTTTTATATTTTCTTCCTGTGCCACTACCTTTTGGCCTGCCGCCTCCGTGATAACCGTAACCGCTATATTTTTTTTCTTCTGTTTCCATTAAAAAACCACCTTAACAAAAAATATTATCGAGCTTGTTAAAAACATAAGCGCTAAAATTGTTTCTAAAGTTAAAATCTTTTTTTTCATTTGACGCCTCCTGAAAAATATTCTAAATTAAATAAAAATGGCAGGGCGGTTATTATCCGCCAAAGCCGTTTTTTAGTACTTAATCACGTAGATTAAGAGGGCGATTGCATAAATCAAAAGACCTGCAACTTCGATTGATTTATTGAGCAATCGCCATTTTTTTTCTGTTTTCATAATTCCTCACCTCCTTAGCGTCTTACGCCCTGCGGTATGTTTTTATAATACATTATCCCTATATTCTTGTCAATAGTTTTTAACAAATATCTATATTTATTTTAAGTTATTTTTGTATAGATATGACTGTATCCGTGTATATGAATTACGGATTACCTTATAAAGGCTCAAAAAACAAAATCGCAAAATGGGTTTGCGATCAGTTTCCAAAGAGAGCGCATTTTTATGATTTATTTGCAGGCGGCTGTGCGATTACACATTGCGCAATGATTAACAATCAGTTTGAAACATATCTGGCAAATGATATTGCGGATATTCCGGCTTTATTTTCTGACGCTATAAACGGCAAATACAAAAATGAAACGCGGTGGATTTCAAGAGACGATTTTTTCAGGCTAAAAGACAGTGATTTGTACGTTAAAGCGTGCTGGAGCTTCGGCAACAACGGAAAAAACTATCTTTATTCAAAAGAGATTGAGCCGTATAAAAAGGCGTGTCATTTTGCAATTGTGTTTAATGAATGGAGCGATTTTGAAAAATTGTGCCCGGAAGTTTTTAACGCGGCCAAAAATGCGCTTAGCGGAATTACAGACATAAAACAACGCCGTCTTGCTTTTGGACCTGCAATTATTAAAAAACTAAAAGAATTGAATGATTGGGATTTAGTTCAAAACAACAAGCTCTATAAAAGCGCCCATTGGCGCAAAAACGGCTTAAAAGAAAAAAGCGTTGACCTGGAAAGCCTGCAAAGCCTGCAAAGCCTGGAAAGCCTGGAACGCCTGGAACGCCTGCAA
>CAVKXW010000011.1:23514-40100 GCA_963660215.1 Bacteroidaceae bacterium
GCCTGGAACGCCTGCGAAGCCTGGAAGTGTCAAAAAACGATTACCAGGATATAAAAATAAAAGAAAATTCGCTTGTTTATTGCGACATTCCATATAAAGACACAGATAAATACGACGGTGATTTTGATTACGAGCGCTTTTATTCGTGGACAGAGGCGCAAACGGAGCCTGTAATAATTTCAGAATATGTAATGCCGAAAAGCCGTTTTGTCTGCATTGCGCAAAAAGAAAAAACTGTATCTATGAGTGCTACGGCAATTAACTATGTGACTGAAAAATTGTTTGTGCCAAAAATACAGATTGAAAAAGGAATTTTTAAAAAAGAATGGATTAAATAATACACCCGTTTTCGTGGGAAATGCTGGCATTTGCCAGCATTTTTTTTGCCTGTTTATTTAAAAAAAGTCTTGACGTAAAATAAATAAAGATGTATTATAAAAACATCAAGAGATACTTCACTTGATAAGGTGGTGAAACGATGAAATTGAAAGACTTGCAAAAAGTGGCAAGGGTTATCAGAGACCTGTTGATTGGCATCGCGGCTCTGATAACTGCCATAGGCTCTTTAATTGTTGCGATTAAATAACCTGCGGGGGCTTGTAAAAGCCCCTTGCGCTTAAATATAAATCATTTTTTTTGAGGTGTCAAAATGAAAATAAGAATAGACTGGTTTTTGATTTTTGGCCTGGCGCTGATTGCTTTTAATGCTTATATGATTTTCAGGAGGTAAAAATATGTCAAATTCGCTAAAAACCGTTATTAAATGTGTTATGCGAGGAATTATTATCGCAATTGTTATTTTTGTCACATGGAAGATTTGGAGGTAGAGACATGGCGGACACAGAAAAAAGAAACAGGGGACATCAGCCGGGAGTGCCGAACCCGAACGGCGGTAGAAAAGCGACCGGATTAAAACGCGTTAGTTTTTGCGTATCGTGTCAGCCAGAAGAACTTGCGGAGTTAAAAAAACTTGTTGCCGCTTCTGGCAAAACAACAAGCCGTTTTCTTCTGGATTTGGCGTTTAATAGATGAAAACGAGTTGACAAAAACAGATAAACAGGATATATTATAAACATCAGGGCTGTCAGCCCGGTGTTTATCTTAATTAAAAGGGTGAAGTTATGAAAGAAAGTAACAAAAAGAAAATCCGCAAGGCAGTGAGATTGCTTTTGCGGATTTGTTACGATCTCTTAATCGGCGTGATTGTTTACTTGATTTGTAAGCAATTCTAGCCGAGCGAGGGCAAGTTAAGTCTTATACACCGCTAAGGCTTAACTTTGTATTCATACTTTACCCTTACGGGGGCGGATATGTCAACGAAAAAAATACTGCTTTTTATTGGCGGAGCTGTTTTTGACGCAATTTTAACCGGCGGAACGGTTTTTATTTTAATAAAAATATTCGGAATTTAAAAAAAATCCTGACGTTTCTTTATCTTTTTTATGAAATTGGGTTGACAAAATCATAAAAAAGATTTATCATAGAAACATCAGGAGGCAAGAAATGCAGATGTTTATTGACATTCTTACAATTCTAGGTTCGATTGCCAGCATTGTAAGCCTTATTCTTTATTTAATCAATAAATAATAAGGGGGCGGAAGTTTGGAGAGGCTTCCGCTTTATGTCAAAACATTCTTTTTTTAGGAGGCTTTGGCTTATGGAAAATAACAAAAAAACAAAACTTAATGTTGCGCTGATTGTGTGCCTTTCAGTTTCTGTGGCATGCAATATTCTGCAGATTATACTGCGGATTGTGGCGATGGCTGGAAAATAAGGAGGTCGGAAAATGCCTAGAGGTGGAGCGCGTGAAGGCGGCGGACGGAAAAAGATGAGCGAGAGCGGACGGATTCCTATCCAGATTGCTCCGCAGAGAGACGAGATAGACTTCATTGACGGCGAGGCGAAGAAGGCGGGAATGAACAGAACCCGCTTTGTTGTCGAGTGCGTCAGGTTCTATGCGGAAAACCACAAGTAAAAATCAGAACGCTTCCTGAATAAGCCGGCTGCCGGGAAATACTCGGCAGACGGCTTTTTTTTTGCCTGTCTGACTGTACCGGCATAGGAGGAAAACCATGGCGGAAAAGACAGCAAAAAGCGCACAGATAAAGGCGGCTGCAAAGCAGGCCTCAAAGGAAAAATCGGATGAGATTTCTTTTGACAATGAGATCCGCGTGAGAATCACCCGGAGAATCCGCTCCGCTCTCGGAGCATTTGATGAGGGCGATGTTGTGTCGCTTCCCGGCGGAATCGCAAGAGTGTTCATCGGCGACGGACGCGCGGTAAAGGCGGAGGCGTGAGCCTATGAATTTCATCACAGTGGACGATCTTAAGCTCTACCAGAGAAAATACACGGAGGATGAGAAAACAGACGCTCTTGTGAAGACTTTCTGCGACTCGGGAATGGAGGCCGTCAAAAGCTATCTCGGATACGACCCTGAGCTTCAGGAATACACCGAGGAAAAATACGGAATGGACGGGCTGCGCCTGTCGCTTTCCGCACCGGTCAGCGAGATTCTTTCATTGTCGGCGGGAGGCGAGGAACAGGATCTGTCGCTTTTTTATTTCTGCGAGAATTACATCAAGCACAAGGGGAGAAATCTCTTCAGGTCGGATACCTTGTACACGGTAAGCTACACCGGCGGATTCGAGGAAGTGCCGGCGAAGATAAAGACGGCGGCCTTGCAGGTTGCGAGCCTTTATTGGGAAAGCGCCGGCGGAAACCTCGCCGTAAGCTCGACAAGCTTTGCCGACACGGGAAGCCGTGTCTTCAACAACTTCCAGGCGGGACGCTTCCTCGCTGAAATTCAGGATTACAGGATTCTCCGCATATGAGCAACAATTTCATCGAGATAAAGGCGGACATAAGCGGGGCGCAGGAGGCTCTTTCCGGCACAAGGAAAAGCCTTGTCTCAATCCGGAACCGGGTTCTCGGAATCGCCGGAAGCTACGCTTTGAAAGCCGTCAAGAAAGCGGTAAGGACTTCGGGCCTTAAAAAGCGCACCGGCGAGCTCCAGAAAGCGTATATCAAAAAGCTCAACAAGAGAAAGGGCGAGGTTAACCTCTATCCTGTGTCTCTCGACAAGACACGGACGATATTCTCCAAGGCGCAGGCGCTTTCATACGGCGGAAAGTCGAAACACACGAAATGGCGGCTTTCGGGGCGCGGATTCGTGCAGAAAGGATGGCAGGCGGCCGAGAGCGGAGGCTACAAGGCCGACATCGACAAGATGATTCAGAAAGAGCTTGCAAAATACTGGGGGTAGAAAATGGAAAAGGCGAACATCGAGAAAATCATCGATACGGTAATGGATTTCATAAAGACCGACGTTAACGCTCTTCTTCCCGATTATGAAGACAGCGGAGACGGCACGTCCGTCACGCTCCCGGAGATAAAGAAGATTGTTCACGGAGCGGTTGACGTGTCGCGCATGGAAGCTCCCGTTGTCTGCTCGATAACCGTGGGAAAGCAGACTGAATACGAGGAATCTGCCACAACCGAGCGTGTCTTTGACACCGAGCTTACGATAGTCTTTCTCTGCGCCGACGCTCCGTATTCTGCCCTTGTGTCCCGGGCGTGCCGGTATGCGAGCGCCTTCAAGGAGGCGACAGCCATAAGCCCGACATTCAACGGAGCTTTTACAGGAAGCGGATTCGGCTCTCTCGAGATTGACTATGACGCCGGAGCGGTTGGCGGGCAGATGACTGCCGGCATTGTGAATCTGACTGTAAGGGCGGACGGGCTTTAAGCCTGCAACCTATAAACTTTTCAGCGGAGGAAAGCGGAAATGAAAATCAACACGCTCGGCAAAGGCGAGCAGCTAAAGAAATACCATGTCGCGCTTCTTTTGAACAACGGAACAAGCGACACGCCGGACTGGGTTCAGATCGAGAAATCGACTGACAACACAATCACGATGAACGCGGAGACAGAGGACCGCGACTTTATCGTGGACACCAACCCCACAACAATCCTTGTGAAGTACAAGCCTTCAATGAGCGAGCCTATCACGCTCTACAAGGGAAACCCGGACTATGAATTCTTCTGGAATAAATTCTACAACCGTTCCGTAGGCTCGGAGGCTTCAACAGAGATTCTTGTCGTTTTCATGAACGAGGAGCCAGAAAGCGGAAAATACCAGGCATGGCGGTGCGACTGCGTATGCGTGTGCGACAACCTCAACCCTGTTGACTCGACACTCACATTCACAATCAACTTCAACGGCACAATCAAGAAGGGAACCGTCGCTGTCACAGACGGAACTCCAGCTTTCACGGAGACAGAAAGCTCTTCTTCATCGTCTGACACTGAATAATGAGGCTGTCAAAGCTCGTTCTGCCGTCTTCCGTCGAGGTGGGCGGCAGAATGTATTCTGTAAAGACAGGTCACCCCTACTGGTTCCGCTTCGCCGAGATTCTTTCGGACAGGAAAGCGGTTTTCGGCGACTTCGATTTTCTGTATGACACAGACGTTCCGGGAGACAGGAAAGCGGGATTTGAAAAGCTCATTGAATTCTACAGCCCGGAGACGGAGCTTCCGAGAAAAGACGGCGCGGAATCTTCAGGCGAGACAGTTCTTGACTTCACGGCGGATTCACAGCTTATTTTCGCCGCCATTCTTGAACAGTACGGAATAGACCTTTTTGAAAAGGAAATCCACTGGCACAAGGTGCTTGCGATGATTTCGGGGCTCCATTCGACAAGGCTCAACGAGATAATCGGCTACCGCCTTTACAGAAAGCCGTCGAAAAACGACAGCACAGAGCGCGAGATGATGAAGCTAAAGAAAATGTGGCGCATTGAAAGCGCCGATGAAAAAAAAGAGGCTGAAAAAGCCTCGGAGAATGAAAGGAATTTCTTTTCAAGGATACGAAGATAAAAAAAAGCGTTCCGCCGGTTATCACAGACGGAACGCTTTTTTTGTTGTCTCAGTGGAGAGGCCCGCTCCAGCCTCCATGATCATCGAACCATTTCATAAGGAATTTGTAAAGGTAGAATGTGGCTATAGCCGCAAGAATATAAATAATCATAAGAATCTCCTTCCGTAAAAAGCCGTGATTACATCCGTATACTGACTGTATGGGGGGGGTTAAAACCATTCGCCCCATTGGTTAGGTCCGCCCAATCCTCCATGGTTGTCAAACCACTTCATAAGGAATTTGAAAAGGTAAAATGTGGCGATGGCTGCAAGAATATAAATAATCATAAAAATCTCCTCCTGCCTGGAGAAAAATTAACACGGAGTTTGAAAAATGGCAAGTAAAAACAGCGTAAACATAAAAATTGCGGCTGACACGAAAGAAGCCTCGAAAAATATCAAAGACATAAAGTCCCAGCTTGACAGAATGGAAAAAAGCTCAAATTCTTTTTCCTCACGGCTCGCAAAGCTGAGCTCCATCGCTTCCGGAGCGCAAATGGGGCTTTCGGTTTTGGCTGGGGCTTTCTCCAAGGTAAAGGACGCAGTCAACGACACGATAGAGGCATACAAGACGCAGAAAACCGGTATTTTAGTTATCGTTGTCTGGATATTGGGCTGGGTCATACGGTCCCGGGTCAGGGATGTCAATATTGTGTTTGTTGCAGACATTTATGACAAGTTTTCCTATGAACACAACAGCCGCAAACGGGATAAGTATTTTCACAACGGCGATTATAATCACAAAAATCATTGGCAGCATAAATTTACCTCTCTGCGAGCGTGTCGTTATTGTTCTGGACTCCCATCAGTTTATAAAGAACTTTTTTTTCATATTCTTCTTTTGTGATTTTTTCTTCCTTGTCCAGCTTTTGCCATTCTTCTTTTGTCGCTGAAAGCGGAGCGCCGTCAGAAAGGCTTTCCCATTCCTCAAATGTCATTTTCGTGTCCGGCGGAGTCTTTTCATAGATTGATTCAGGTTTGTTTCCGCTTTTTTTTATCATTTTTATGATAAACACCGCAAGAATAATAAAAATTATTAGCTGAAGCATTTTTTATCTCCATGTTTTTATTTCGGAACGCTAAAAGACATCTCCGAACTGGTCGCCGTCTTCCCATTTGTCGTTCTTGTCAAAATAGTTGTAAGCGATTTTGGCGAGAATGATTAAGACTATAACAGACAGTATTGAAATCATATTTTTGCCTCTTGCCGTGATTATATCCGTGCACTGACTGTAAAAGCAAGGAAAATAATATGGCGGACAAGAACAACGTTAATATAAAAATAAAGGCGGACACAGAAGACGCTGCGAAAGGGATAAACAGTTTTTCTAAACAGCTGACTAAATTATCCAAAGATTCAAAATCAACGCTTTCAACATTTTCAAAGCTAGGCTCGATTGTTTCCGGCGCTCAGGCGGGGCTTTCGGTTTTGGCTGGAGCTTTCTCCAAGGTAAAGGACGCGGTCAACGACACGATAGAGGCATACAAGACGCAGGCGACGGCGGAGACGCTTCTTGAAACCGCCGTGAAGAACAATCCCTATCTCCGTGATGAGTCTGTGCAGAATCTGAAAGACTATGCGTCACATCTCCAGTCGATCGGAACTGTCGGGGACGAGACTCTTATCCCGATGATGGCCCGTCTTGTGGCGGCGGGAAGAAGCGAGCAGGAGATAATGGACATCATGAGCACGTCGCTTGATGTGGCGGCGAGCGGTGCAATGTCTCTTGAAAGCGCGGTCAAGAATCTGAACAAGACATATTCGGGACTTTCAGGCGAGCTCGGGGAAACGCTTCCGCAGATAAAGAATCTCACGGCTGAACAGCTGAAAAACGGCGAGGCCGTGAAGATTGTAAAAGACATGTACGACGGAATGGCGGAGAAAGTCACGAAGCAGGTCGGCGGAGCGCAGCAGCTCAAAAACGCATGGGGCGACTTTCTGGAGGTTTTGGGAAAGCCTATAAACGCCGTGCTCAATCCGATTCAGATAGGATTCGCAAACTTTGTCTCGAAGATAACGGGCATGGTCTCGGCAATCGAGGACAAATGGAATTCCTTGAAAAAACTTATTTCGGGAGAAAGCGGAAAGCACTCCAAGCCTGAAATCAACTACATTGTGAATTCCGATGACATCGACAAGGCGCAGAAGAAAGTCGATGAGCTTAAGAAAAAATCCGATGAGCTAAAAAACGCCGTCGCCGGAGCGGGACAGACATCCGGGGACGCGGCAAAGAGCGCGGCTGAGAAAATCCTCGAGACAAGCTCCGCATATCAGCAGTGGAATAAAAATGTTGAGGAAGGGCGGAAAAGACAGGAGCTTTTGAAAAAGGTTCTTGAGCAGACGGGCGACGAGGGAAAAATCACCGCCGGCATATGGAAATCGCTTTCAAAAGAGGAACAGTCGGCGCTTTCAGGCGATCACCTCAAAAAGAACAGCTCCGCAAGCGCAATCAAGTCTGTTCTTTCGCAGACTGAAACGCTCATATCCAACAACCTAAAAAGCATGGAGGATGAGCTTAACAAGACGGTGAACGGAGGCGTGAAAGGCGCGGCCGAGTCCCTTGTCGAGAATCTGAAGGAAGTTGACAGCGAGCTTCTGGACGCGCAGCTTGACCTTCAGGCAAAACAGGAAAAGCTCGCAAGCCAGCAGAAAGAGGCGAGGGAAAAAGAAGAGGCGGAGCAAAAGGCGGCGCAGGATGCGGAGCTGCAGAGAATCAGAGACTTCGGCGACAAGCTTGCGGCGCAGGTCGAGCTGAACGCTGAAAACCAGAAACAGGCGATAGCCGACGGCATGCAGGATGAATTCGACTACAGCTCATATCTTTCCGTTATTTCAAGCTCTTATCAGCAGCTTCTTACCGAAGCCGGAACTCTCGCCTATGACAAGTCGAAAAAGGCGGCGAAGGAATACATAGAAAAGATAATCCAGCTCTACAAGAAAACCCTCAGCGAACAGAGCGGACTTTCTGAAGAAGAGCTTGCAAGGCAGAACGAGATTGCAGACGAAGCCGTAAAGGCCCTGACCGAAGGCATGGAAGAGTTTTCGGACAATATAAAGCTCCCGAAAGAACAGCTTCTAAAGCTTGCCCAGGCAGCCATCGACGAGGCGGAGGTTCAGCTTGCGCTTCTTGACCCGCAGACACAAGCCTACGAAAAGCTCGCCGCCTCCATACAAAAAGCGAAGGACCTCATGGCGCAGTTCGGCGAGGAATCGGAAAATGCATGGAAAAAAATGGACACCATGGAAAAAGCGGAGTGGGTTGTAGATCAGCTGAGCACGCTTTCTCAGGGCGTGTCTGACGCTCTGTCTCTCATGACGGAGACAATCGAGAACCAGGCGAGCGCAGACCTGACCGAGCTTGAGAATCTGTATAACAAGGGCGAAATCTCCGAAGAGGAATACTACGAGAAAAAGGAAAAGCTCGAGAAAGAAAGCGCGCAGAAAAAATACAAGGTCGAGCTTGCGAACTGGGCGCTCAATCTCCTTATGACGCAGTCGAGCGCGGCTCTTGCGATTGCGAAGTGTTTTGAGCAGGGCCCGATTCTAGGCCCGATTTCCGCCGCCGTCATGGGTGTCGCCACGGCCGCCCAGCTTGCGGCGCAGATAGCGGCGAAGCCTGTTCCGCCTTCTTTCGCAACCGGCGGTATCGTTCAGGGAACTTCATACTCGGGCGACAACGTCCAGGCAAACGTGAATTCAGGCGAGATGATTCTGAATGCAAAACAGCAGAGGGCGCTCTGGGAAGCCGCCAACGGAGGCGCTTCATCGGGCGGAACGAAGTTCAACATAAAAATTGAAAACAGCGCGGCCGACGCTGTCACCTCGTCGGTCTCGCCGGGCACAGACGGCTTTACCGTGGCAATCAAGAAAATCGTGAGCGACGCGATGGCGGACGGCGAGCTGAACGACAGCTACCAGACGATGCGCGCCGGAATCTACGGACGGAGGATTACAAACTAATGCAGACATGGCCTGAAAACGTGAACAAGAAAGCGTACGGACTTGAAATCTCTTTCGGAAAAAACTACACGGAAGTTTCTTTCGAGGCCGGCACAAAAAGAAGAATCCTGAACGACCTTAAAGCGCGCAAGAAATATTCGTTCAAAATCGACATGGACGATGAGCCGGGCGACAGCTCAAGCGAATACAAGCAGTTTGTCAAATGGTTCGAGGAAACGCTTCATTGCGGGGCTGAAAGCGTCTCGTTCACGGATTTTGAGGATTTGGATTCTGAAAAGGAATACTATTTTTCCGACACTCCTAGCGCAAGCGGACAGGGACACAAGGAAGTATCCATCTCTCTGGAGGAAGCATGACAGATTCAGAGATTTTCGAGCTTCTTACAAAGCCTTCGGGCGGATTCTCGCTTCCGTTTCTTATCACGCTCACGGACGGCGAGACAACGCTGAACTACGTGAACGCGAGAAACAGCGTTGTCTTTGACGGAACGACATACAAGCCCGAGGTTTTCCAGTTTTCGCCGAATGCCGACTCTCTCGGATTTTTCGGAGGCGGAACTCTTGAAATCGCGCGCACCTACGACGTCGTGGCGATTCTCGAAAAGAACGACTCAATCAAAATCATGATAAAGGGAATCCTCTACAACGGCGAGGCGGTGGAGCTCAAAGGCTACACTTCAATGTACTGCAAGGCGACATTCTCGAAATCCACGGTAAAAATCACGATGGAGAAAGACGACCGCCTTTCGATGACATTCCCCGCCACAATATTCAACTCGGCGAACAATGCCGGAAACGCCTGATTTTCTTCCATGCCGTAAATGACTGTAACGGCATGGAAGAAATCAAGTATGACGATCTGCTATGCGTTCCGTTCAAGAAAGGCGGACGCTCAAAAGAGGGAATGGACTGCTACGGAATCTGCATAGAGATGTGCAGACGGTGCGGAAAGACGCTTCCCGACTTCACGACATTCAATCCGATAAATCCCGCGAACGACAGCGAAAAGCGCGGAGAATTCAGCCAGTATGTGAGACAGACAGCCGTTGCGAAAAAACACGGCCTTGTCGAGTATCTCAATCCCGACGGAGAAATCCACATCGGCTTTCTTTTAGACTCGAAAACCTACATCCATGCGACAACTTGCGGAGTAAGAATCAGCCCGCTGTTCGCCCTTAAAAATCCAAAATTCTACGAGGTGGAAAAATGAAGGCTCTAATCTACCGCGATTTTTCAGAAAGCTATGAGACGCGCGAAATCGGAAACGGAAAGATAAAGGACGTTCTTCCCGAATATCCTGAAGACAAATACGCCGTTTTAGTGAACGGAATCAGACGCGGAAGGGATTTCGAGATTCTCCCGGGCGACATTGTCGCAGTCCGCTCGATTCCTCACCTCACAACCGGGCTTTTGATTGCCGGAGCGATTGTAGCCGGAGTTTCAGCGATTACTGCCGGAGTTGTCGCGTACAAGGCGAAAAAACAGGCCCAGAGAGCTCAGGAAGAGGCGGAAAAGCTCGCAGACTCATTGAGCGGCTCAAGCTCAAGCGTAACTCAAGACCCGACGCTTCCGGGAGCGTCAAACACAACCGCAACCGGAAAGACACAGCCATATATCATGGGGCGCCGTCTCTGGACTCCGTATTTTGTGACCGACGAATGGGACGAAATGCGAGGCTCCTACTGGCAGGAAGCCGTAACAGTGACGCTCAACGCGAATCTCACTCTAAGCGTGAGCCGGAGCGTGCAGAAAAGGCACGGAGACGAAATCTATAAATACAGCGCAAGCGTGACTCTTGAATTCCTTTCGGACTGGGGCGGAGAAACAGACGTTAACGTGAAGCTCAGCTCAGAGGCAAAGCGCTCGTTCACAATCAAGAAAGGCGAGACTTACAAGGCGGGCGACAAAATATCATGCAGTTTCCAGAATCTTCTGATTCTTTCCAAATCCGTAACGGTGGCGGGCGAAAGCTACAGCTTCGACGTGAGCTATAGCGACACAACAAAGAAGTCGGAGACAAAGGAAATCTCCAAGGCAATCACGCTTGAGGAAGCCCATTACGAGAAAGACAATTCAGAATACAACTTCCGGGTTCTTCAGGCGGGCTTCGTGTCGCAGGCAATCGAGGAAGTTCGGGCGGACGATGAGACTTTGATAGAGTTCGATCCGCCGGTCACAAGCGCCGAGTGCGCAATGTCTTCCACGCTTTTCTCCGACAGCCGGATTGAAATCAGGCAGGACGGCGACGCTTTTTCAGATGAGCGCTTCACGTACAAGATGGACGTTCAGGAAGTGGACGATGAGCTCAAGCTCGCAGACGATGACAGCTATGAGGATCTGATTTACACGCTTCCGTCGAACACAAAGGAAGTCTACATTCCGCTTGAATTTCCTTCGGGGCTCTACACCACAAACGATGACGGAGCGCGCATAAAAAGAACAATCACGACTCTAACCGAATACTCGACAGACGGAGGCGAGACTTATTCAACGCTCGGCACGCAGTTCGGAAGAGACGGAGTAATCGAGTCGAAACAGCGCACCGACCTTTATTTTATTCTCCGCCACACGTTCACAGACAGCGAGATTCTGAATGCCGTTCAGACTTCAACCCCGATAAAAATCAGAATCTCATGCCTCACAAACGAGGTAACATCGGGAAGCGCATGCGACTCGATGCAGATTGTGAAAATCCGCTCCCGCCTTATTGACTCGAAAAAGGCGAGAAAAAACGGAACAGTCGAATACGAGCCTCTGCTTGAAGAGAAAATTGACGCCCTGAGCGTGAAAATCGGTCTCTGCCTTAAAGCCACCTCTACAAACCAGGACAAGGCGGGCAAGATTCAGATTGTGACGTGCGGAATGGCGAGGGTATGGGACAGCGAGACAAGGACATGGAGCGAGACAAGGGAAGCGACACGAAACCCGGCCGCATGGCTTTTGGAGACTCTCACAAGCCGGACACACCCGGCAAGCCAGCTTTCAGATGATGAGATTGACCTTGAAAGCATGGGCGACTTCTACGAATACTGCGACGAAAACGAGCTTCACATTGACCTTGTGGTGAACACGGGCGACACGAAAGAGAATATCCTCAAAAAGATTCTGGAGACAGGAAACGCGGGGCTTTACCGTTCGATATACGGCAAAGTCGCCGTCGCAATCGATGACAAGAAAGAAAACGCGATTGCCGTCTTAAACCAGCAGAATCTTGTGAGCTTTTCAGCCGAGAAAAACCTTACAAGAAATACTGACGGCTACCGCGTAACTTTCACGGAAAACGGCTATTGGGAAGAAGACACGCAGGTTTTCATGCGCGACGGCTCGGACTATGCCGACGCTCCGGCAGACACTCAGATTGAAGAGCTCACGATAGAAAACTTCACCGCGGACTCTTCAAACAGCGACTTTTCGCAGGTCTACAAATACATAAGGCGGAAGATAAACGCCGACATTCTCCGCGCCCATTCCTATTCGCTTGAAATCGGAAAGGAAGGATATTTCTTCCCGCTTTACTCGCGCGTTAAAATCACGCACCCGGCACTTTGCGCGGGTCTTGGAAGCTCGACAATAAAAAGCGTTGTTGTCTCCGACGGAAAAATCACGGGGCTGAATCTCTGCTCGCCTGTTCAGTATTCGTCTGGCGCGAGATACGGAGCGGTTATCCAGTGCGTAACGAAAACATATTCAAGGATTTTAAGCGCCGAATACGTTGCCTCAAGCTCAGAGCCGACATTCATAACGCTTTCAGAGCCGATCGACGCAGCAGCCGAGACCGTTCCGCAGGCTGGAAACATTCTTTCATACGGCACTCTTTCAGATGACGGCACGTTCGAGACAATCACGAACGAGATGACGGTGACGGAGATAAAGCCTTCAACAAACGGCTTCCAGCTCACAGGCGTTGACTACTCGGACGATTTGTTTGAATACGGCACGATTCCGGAATACGAGTGCAACATCACAAAGCCGCGCGGCTCTCTCGGCGACAAGACTATAACAAACGACGATGTTCTAGATGAAGCTGACAGAACGAAAAATGAGCTTGAAAAGCTCGTTGACGGAAAGATTGTCGAGTCGGACGAAACTCCGGCAGACGTGTCTTCCGTTTCGGCGGTTGCCGGAAAGGACGGAATCACGCTCTCGGCTGTCGCGGGCGGAAGCACAATCTACGACAGCGCAAGAAACTTCATCTATCAGATTTCACGAGACTCGGGCGAAAGCTGGGAAGATGTTGACGGCTCATATTACACGTTCGATCGCAGCGTTGACGGCTATCCTGAAAAGACCGACTTCGGAACGTATCTTGCGCGGGCGAAAACCGTGAACGCATACGGCAACCAGTCTGAAAACTGGAAAGAGGCGGAGGTTACGGCTTCGGCGGACTACAAGACATGGAAAGCTCCGGCGGTGGAGGTGTCATATCTCACGGCGGGAAAAGACGGATTAAAAGCCGTGTGGACATCCGACACTTCTTTGACATACGGAGACGTGCGCTATAAGGTCGAGTTCCTTTATGACGGCGAGACAGTCCAGACAACGGCGGCCTCGATGGTAGCCCAGGGCGAATACACTTTTGACCGCGATTCAGACAAGGACGGCTATCCTGAAAAATCTTCCGTGAACGCGAAACTCACGGAGCTTGGAATAGAGACAAAGGGACGGAGCGTCGAGCTTTATTCCGTGAAGGTGAGCGCATACACGCTTCAAAAGACAGGCGATTTTGAAACATCATCAAAAGACTGCTCTGCCTCAAACTACGGAACGTGGGTTCCGGGAACTAACACGAAGCTCACGGCAAAAGCGGGGCAGGACGGAATCACGGCCGAAATGGAGACTTCGCCGGCTTCAACCGAATACGGCACTCCCTACCGCTACGAATTCGGAATCAGAAAAAGCTCGGACGGAGATTGGACGGTCTCGACCTCCGACAGCTCAATCTTCACTTATTCATTCTCGGGCGAATATCCTGAAAGCTCGGAGCTTTCAAGCTGGGGAGTAAGGTGCCGGGCGGTTTCCGTGTGCGGGCTTCCGGCCTTAAGCTACCGCGAGACCGCTCCCGACACTACAGGCTACGGCACATGGCTTTTGGACAAGCCGAGCGTTGCGACACGTGTAAGCGACCGCTCGATAACGCTGATTATGTCGCAGCCTTCAAAAAGCCTGGAACAGTACGGAACTACACGCTACAAAATCCAGATAAGGCGGCCGGGAGACGATGAGGAAGGCGAGTGGTTCAAGCCGGGGCTCACCCTCGACCCTTACGCGAGCGAGGACAACTATAAGGACGGCTCGGGCTACATCGAGACCGGAAGCGTTTACGTTCAGACAATGCCTCTGAAAGGACAGAGCGAGAAAAGCCTCTGCGACACTCTCTACCAGTTCAGGATAACGGCGGTGAACGAGGCTCACGAAAGCGAGGCGAACGGAGACGTTTTCGCCACGGCTCTCTGTACAAGCATTGCCGACATCGTGAAGGCGAACGAGACAGCGAAATCGGCATACATCTCAGAGCTTTCTTCAATCACGGCGAACCTCGGCACAATCCGCCAGGGAAGCATGGCGGGAAACGACAACAACTACTGGAACCTCTCAACCCTCGTTGACAGCACCACGGGCGAAAAGCGGTGGCAGGGCGCGATGCGTGTCGGAGGCGATGACCAGTATCTTGCGGTAGTTCCAAAAATCACCAACGGCGAAATCACAGGCTACGACATCACATTCAAGGTCGGAAGTTTCGAGATTTCCTCAACCGCGTCGAACATCAACGGCGAGCTTGTTGTCATGAAGAATTCAAGCTCGCTTGACCGAACGAGAATCACGCCGGAAGGAACTTTCTATGAGCACCGGGAAACAACGTCTTCATCCTGGGTTTCAGTCTCGGAGATGACAACGGCGGGAATTCTCACGAGCCTTATTTATTCTGAAAAATCGCTTGTCATAACGAACATGAGCGTTCAGGACAGAAGAAAGGCGGGGCATGACATCGGACGCCCTTATCTTTCGGAAAACTCGCATGTGTGGCATTTCGACACAGACCTTTACGACCAGAACCAGGAGACAACGCTTGAAATCTCTTCGAGCGGAGAGCTTTCTCTTGTAGGCTCGGAGACCTCGGGCAATCTCGACTATACTCCGGCAATTCTTGCCGTGGCTCCGTATTCTGAAATCGCGAAATCGCTTTTCGGGCAGTACACGCTAAAGGCGGACCTCGGAAGCATTTCAGCCTTTACCGTCGATTTCTGGATGGAATACATCTGGTGCGAAGACCAGATTCTTTTCGAGGCGGGAACAAGGAGCGACAAGGTGCGCATGACGGTAGCCCAGAAAGAATGCTACTGGAACGAGCCTGCGGATGATGAGGTTGTGTGGAACAGCGAAACCGAGGAGACAGGCGACGTTGTTGTGTGGAACGAGCCGGGCGACGCTTCCACAACTCTTATCCACTACGGACAGGGCCACCTCTCGCCGGACGAGGACAACGCAAAGACTTTCAGCCAGCTTGGAATCGCGTTCGAGCCGAATTCCTGGCTCCACATCGGAATCGTCATGACGGAGGAAACGCTATCGGTCTTCATCGGAAAGACGGAGATTGCCTTTGACCGCTACGAGAAAACGGCGGCGGACGTTTCGCTCACGCTCAATGTGGACGGCGACACGCTCAAAAACTCGTTTGTACTGGATGAGCTCATGATAGATTCTACAGAGGCGGAGAGCTTTTCAGATTTCTCGGCGAACACGGACGCGCGGATTCCGTGGGGAGCGCTCGACAGCTCGGAGAAACATTTCATCTTGGACGCTGACGGACTTGTGACAAATATTTTCGGCTCTGACAGTATCAAGGCGATAGAGGCGGATGTTGAAACGAACGCCGGGAACATAACATCGGTTCAGGCAAGCGTGAAGACAAACGCCGACGCAATTTCTGAGATAGAATCGTCGGTAAAGACAAACGCCGACGCTATCTCTGCATTGGAAGAGAGAATCAAGGCACTGGAGGAAAAATCAGAATGACAATAGACTGCACATTAGACGCGCTCATGCTTCCGGGGCTCGCTACATATCAGAACGAGTTCGGAACAAAGAAACTTTCGGGGGGACTTCAGACATCGGAATGCGCCGATGACGCCATGCTCCCTTTCAGGAAGATGAGGCCTTACGAGGTCTCGGAGGATTCGGAGACAAGCGAGATACAGCACAATGCCGTTTTCATCATGAAGACGGCGGAAACCACGCTCACGCTCCATGACGGCCCGTCGGACTTTTTGGGCTGCGAGGCGAGAATCATAAACACGTCTTCGGGCGAGGTTTACGTGAAAGGCGGAGTGAGCGGCCTTGACGGCGGAACAGGCTCAATCACGATTCAGGCGAAGAAAGAAAAACGTCTTGTGTGGCTTTCCGACGGCTGGCACTCGCAGAACACGGACTACCTCAGAATCGACACCGCGGACATTGCCGACAGCGCAATCACGAACGACAAGATTGCCGACAGCACAATCGACTTCAAGAAGCTCGTTGCGCAGACGGCTTTTGACGTGCAGTGGCCGGTGGGAGTCACCTACGTTCAGTATCCACAGCAGGCAAGCCCTAACGACCTCTGGGGAACATACAGCACATGGGAAGAGATTGACTATGACGGAGCGTTTTTCCGCGCTTCCGGAGGCAACGCAAGCGACTTCATAGAAGAATCGGGCGATTTGAGTAAGCAGGA
>CAVKXW010000012.1:0-21860 GCA_963660215.1 Bacteroidaceae bacterium
GGCTATCATGAGTTTCTGTTCGAGGGGAGGGTGCTTAGGCTCTATCGCATGCCGTCGAGCTCTCGGGCTTATCCCATGGCTGTGGAGAAGAAGGCGGAGTTTTATCGGCAGATGTTTGAGGACATAGGACTGTAGTTTTAGAATGTAGTAACCATTAGCTTTTTAAAAAGATGAAAGATATAGATAAAGTAACTGTAATTGGCATTGCTGGAGGCACGGGCTCGGGCAAGACCACTGTTGTGAAGAAACTAGTCGAGGTGTTGCCTCCTCATTTCGTGGCTGTGGTGCCGCTCGACTCTTATTATAACGATACTTCGCACATGACCGAGGAGGAGCGCCATCAAATCAATTTTGACCATCCAGCAGCCTTTGACTGGAAACTCCTGCACCAACAACTTGCCGAATTGCGCGCGGGCAAGGCTATCGAGCAGCCTACCTATAGCTATCTGAAGTGTAACCGAGAGAAGGAAACCGTGCATGTGGAACCGAAGCCTGTGGTTATCATTGAGGGCATCATGACGTTGGTGGATAAAAAGTTGCGCGACTTGATGGACTTGAAAGTGTTTGTCGATACGGATGCTGACGAGCGCTTGATTCGAAACATCCAGCGCGATACTATCGACCGTGGCAGAACCGTGTCGATGGTGGTGGATCGCTACCTGAAGGTGCTGAAGCCGATGCACGAGCAGTTTATCGAGCCTACCAAGCGCTATGCCGACATCATTATCCCGCAGGGCGGTGAGAACCTGAAGGGTATTAGCATCCTTTGCAAATATGTGGAGGGACTGGTTGAGAAGTAAAGGGAAAAATGTGTTTTTTGATCCTTAAAAGGGGGCAAGAAATTGCCCCCTTTTAAGGATATAATTCTTATAGTGGAAGCTGTTCTTCTTCTTCTTTTTCGAGCTCTTCCAGGAAAGGCTGATGATAGGTGGCGAAGAGGTGCAGAATCTCCTGACGTTGCTCCTCTGTCTCCTCCCATAGGCTCAGTTCGCCTCTTTGGTGAGCCTTGATGAGCTTGCAGCAGCGACGTATCTTGCGCTTGTTGTTGCGAGCCCCAATAATGTCACCCTGGATAGGTTTCTGACTGACGTAGGAGAATGCGCAGAGCTGCTTCATAAACATGTCGAACACTGGGTTCTCGTGGTTCCAGTCGCTGTCTTTTAGCCAGAACCACTGGAAATGGAGCTTTCCCTCCAGTGCCATCATGTGTTGTCCTAGCTCGTCCATATTCATTCCCTCGTTCATCTGCTCCTGAGCGAATTCTACGAGTTTCTTTGGTGTGGCGCTTAGCGCAAGCTCGTTGGTGAGCGAACTGCCTTCTAAGGCGATGCGCCAACGATGGCTCTTGTTCTTGACCAGAGCCTGGTGCCCATGCATCAATAGCTCGGAAAGCTTGCCTTCGGCTGGTATCTGGCATACCACTGAGAGACGGTCGCGCTGGTTGCGTACTACGAGCTGATGGTCGTCTTGGCGCAACACGCAGAGATAAACCAACTTGCCGTCGTCTAGCTCTAATGTGAAACGGTCGTTGTTCTCATTGCCTACGAATTCGTAGGTATAATGGTCCACTTGGTCGTGAGCCACGGAGAGCTCGCCATGCACTTTCTGCCCCTCGGCATCATAGAGTGAGAACCCTATGTAAGGTATCTGCAGGCATAGCGAGAATGGGTGTCCGCCTTCGTCGGGTGTCAGCGTGACGGAGAGTCCGTTGTCGCCAAAGTCTTCCTTGCGGCAAACGAATCCCTCGTCGGTCTTCTCGGCTTTCTCTACCTTTACAGAGCCATGACGCCAGTAGAAGTCGAAGACGATGTTCTGGTCATCCTCACGCACCACATGTATGAAATCTTCCAAGTCCTGCCCCAGATATATGGCCTTGGCTGGCTCAATCTCCTCGTCGTCGTCACCCAGTGGGCGCACCCACATCTCGCCAGGGATTGGATCGTCCTCCCACTCTGTGTCTGGAGCTGCGGCAGTGGATTTGAAAATCAGGAAAATCATGCGTTGTTCTTCTCTAGAGCCGTCTTCGTGGCATAGGAAACACTTGGTTTCCTTAGGCACGAAGAACGGGGTTAACAAGTAAGGGGTTTTGCATGATGCGGTATACTCTATCTCAGTCCAAACCGGTAGAGAATGTGTGTTCATATTATTTTCAGCCATAATGTTTGATTGCATGTTTGTGTATAAATCTTTGTGTTTTTAGCCCCCTCGTTCTTGGGGGTGTCATTCCGAAAACGGGTGCAAAGGTACATTAAAATCGAGACATCACAAAATATCGGCTTCATTTTTTTAATTATTTTACGATATAGATTTGGCATTCTCGAAAAATAGTTGTAGTTTTGCAGTCGTAAAAAGAAACCCTTTTATTTAGGTAAGAAGGTTCGTGCATAAAATTTAGGTAAAATATATTATATTATATAAAGCAGATGAAAATCAAGTCAATGCTCTTCATGGCGCTTGCCGCCACCGCTATCGTTGCTTGTCGTGGGGGCAAGCAACCACCCAAGAAGATAGACAATTCGAAACTAGCCATCAGCTTGTCGAAGCCAGCCAAGGGGGACAAGGCTATCTACGGACTGGCTTGCATGGGCTGTACGGATACCACGGTAGTACTGTTGCCTAATGGCGGTGGCGACCCTGTGAAATACAACATCTTGGATGCCAATCGTAACCATCAGGTGTTTGGCGACATCGAGATAGGCGACTGGATTTGTGTCATCCCTTGTACTGACAAGGATGATAAAAATGGTGCGGATATGGTCGTCGACCTCGACAAGTTGAAGGCTACCTGGACTTATCCCGTAATGCCTCATTTGCGTGATGTCACTCATCTCTCCAAGCGCCAGCAGGCTCGCATCTTGGCGAATATGCCAGACAGCATTGTGGAGACCTATATGGTGCCTCGCCACTATGGTTTTACCTTGAAGCGAATGAGCGAGGCGCAGTCGGTGGGTTATGTGATGACTAACAGCGATGTGGAGGACGATAGCCCAGTGGAGTATCCTCAGGTGCCTCAGTATACGGAGTGGCATGCCTGGAACGGCAAACTCATTCTCGTGAAGGGGCGCCGAGAAATGGGCGGTGTGGTGTTTAATGAGAAGACGACATACGACACCCTCAGCTTCGTATATATGAAGGGCGACTCCTTGGCATTGCGTAATTCGGCAGGTGTGGTCACTGGCTATCATCGTAGCAAGGATGCCAGAAGTGTAAACGCCAAGGCGCATGAGGCAGCCCAGAAACTCAGCAACAAGCTCAAGCAGGAGTTGAAATAAGATGAAAATAAAGAATTAAGAGTTGGAAGTTGGGGAGAAATCCTTAACATCTAACTCCTTATAACATAATAAATATAAAAAGATAAAGGCAAACGACCGATTTCTCGGATTTTTTGTCTAATTTTGCACCTTGGTATAGAATGTCGCTCTTTTACCTCGTGCATTGGGCATCGGATAGGGGGCGTTTTGCTATACATTATTATATATAATAAGAATATAAAGATATTATAAAGAATAATGAAGAAGAAAATTCAGTTCAGTCTCGTATACCGAGACATGTGGCAGAGCTCTGGTAAGTTCCAGCCACGCAAGGATCAGTTGGCTAAGATTGCGCCAGTTATCATCGAAATGGGCTGTTTCAGCCGTGTAGAAACCAATGGTGGTGCTTTCGAGCAGGTTAATCTTCTCGCTGGTGAGAACCCTAACGAGGCAGTGCGTGCTTTCTGTAAGCCTTTCAACGAGGCTGGTATCAAGACCCACATGCTCGACCGTGGATTGAACGCTCTTCGTATGTATCCAGTGCCTGATGATGTACGTGCCCTTATGTACAAGGTGAAGGCTAAGCAGGGTACTAACATCACCCGTATCTTCGATGGCTTGAACGATGTGCGCAACATCATCCCTTCCATCAAGTGGGCTAAGGAAGGTGGCATGACTCCTCAGTGTGCGCTCTGTATCACCAATTCCCCTGTACATACACTCGAATACTATATGAACATTGCCGACCAGCTCATCGCTGCTGGCGCAGAGGAAATCTGCTTGAAGGATATGGCTGGTATCGGCCAGCCTGCATTCCTCGGCAAATTGACCAAGATGATTAAGGACAAGTATCCTGAGATTATCATCCAGTACCACGGTCACTCTGGTCCTGGTCTTTCCATGGCTTCTATCTTGGAGGTTTGCAATAACGGTGCCGACATCATTGATACAGCCATCGAGCCATTGTCTTGGGGTAAAGTTCATCCAGACGTTATCTCTGTCATCAGTATGTTGAAGAACGAGGGCTTCGAGGTACCTGAGATTAACATGAGTGCCTATATGAAGGCTCGTGCCATGACTCAGGAGTTTATCGACGAGTGGCTCGGTTACTTCATCAACCCAGGCAACAAGATTATGTCTTCATTGCTTCTCGGTTGCGGTCTTCCTGGCGGTATGATGGGTAGTATGATGGCAGACCTCGGTGGTATGCGCCAGACTATCAACAACATCCGAAAGAAGAAGGGCGAGGAAGAGTTGTCTATGGACGACCTCTTGATTAAGCTCTTCGACGAGGTTGAGTATGTATGGCCACGTGTAGGTTATCCTCCATTGGTAACTCCATTCAGCCAGTACACCAAGAACATCGCCCTCATGAACCTCCTCACCATGGAGCAGGGCAAGGGTCGCTTCGTGATGATGGACGACTCTATGTGGGGTATGATTCTCGGCAAGAGTGGTAAGATTCCTGGCACCATTGCTCCTGAGCTTGTAGAACTTGCTAAGAAGCAGGGCAGAGAGTTCACCGACGTGGATGCTCACACATTGCTCACCGATGCTCTCGATGACTTCAAGAAGGAGATGGACGAGAACGGTTGGGATTATGGTCAGGACGATGAGGAACTCTTCGAACTCGCCATGCACCCAGAGCAGTATCGCAACTACAAGAGCGGTCAGGCTAAGAAGAACTTCCTCGCCGACCTCCAGAAGGCTAAGGACG
This sequence comes from Bacteroidaceae bacterium, assembly GCA_963660215.1. Taxonomy (GTDB): domain Bacteria; phylum Bacteroidota; class Bacteroidia; order Bacteroidales; family Bacteroidaceae; genus Prevotella. The sequence continues at coordinate 4,969 of CAVKXW010000012.1, forward strand.
CTAAGCTCGGCTCAACATTGACCCCAGCTCAGCTCGCAGAGTTCAAGCACGCCAAGGCTGATGCCATCGTGGCACCAGTAGCAGGTCAGATATTCTGGGAGTTCCAGGGCGAGGGCGAGTGCCAGCCAGCCGTAGAGCCATTCATCGGCAAGGAGTACAAAGAAGGCGACGCATTCTGCTACATCCTCGCTCCATGGGGTGAGTTTGAGACAGTGCCAGCCGCTCTCGGTGGTAAGCTCGTGGAAATCAATGCTAAGCAGGGCAGCAAGATCCGCAAGGGTGATGTCATCGCTTACATTGAGCGCAACGCTGAATAAATGTAAATATATGGATTATCAAGCAATCATTGATAAGTATTATCCTGAGGATAATGAGCTTCGTCATATCCTCATTACACATAGCCAATCTGTAGCGCGAAAAGCGCTACAGATTGTTTCGTCTCATCCCGAATTGCATCTCGATGCCCAGTTTGTGGAGGAAGCAGCTATGCTTCACGACATCGGAATCTTCCTTACCGATGCCCCAGGCATACAGTGTTTCGGCTCTCAGCCTTACATCTGTCACGGCAGATTGGGAGCGGAACTGATGCGCAAGGAAGGGTATGAGCGACATGCTCGTGTATGCGAGCGACATACAGGTGCCGGCATCACCTGCCAGCAAATCGTGGAGCAAAATCTGCCGTTGCCTCACCAGGACTTCCTCCCAGAAACGATGGAGGAGAAGGTGATTTGCTATGCCGACAAATTCTTCAGCAAGACTCATCTCGATAAAGAAAAGTCGATGGAGAAGGCAGAGAAAAGTCTCGCTAAATTTGGCGAGGAAGGAGTGAAACGCTTCCAGCAGTGGGAGAAACTTTTAGGATAAAGTAAAAAATCCCTCAATGGGAGAGAATCTTTTGAATATTTAATGAGAAAACAATCAACAATAGCAGTTCTGATGCTTGCCTCCATGGCTCTGGCGATGGTGGCAAACCCTGGCATGCCCGACTCTAAGAGGAAAAAGAAGAAGCAGGACCCAGCTGAGACAGTGGGCGATTCTATATATGTCGACTCCTTGGGAAATGAAATCGACCCCAAGCAAGACACCTTGCAGATGGACTCGCTGCAGAAGGCTATTTGGAAACACAATAAGGTGGTAGACGATAGTATCTACCAAGACAGTATGGCTCGAAAGAAGCAGGGCGGCATCGATGCTCCTGTCAATTATCAGGCCGACGACTCGCTTGTATACGATGCTCAGAACAAGGTGGCTTTCCTCTACGGAAACTCCAATGTGAAGTACCAGAACATGGACCTTTCGAGCGACCGCATCTCCATGGACATGGAAAAGAGCAACGTGAGGGCGAGCGGAACGAAAGACTCCACGGCGGAAGGTGGCGTGAAGGGCAAGCCAGTCTTCAAGATGGGATCGGACACTTATGACACAGACACCATCAAGTTCAACTTCAAAAGCAAGAAGGCTCTTATTAATAATGTATATACCGAGCAGCAGGACGGATTCCTCACAGGTATGAAGTCGAAACGTGACTCCAGCGGTGTCATCTATCTGCAGCACGGACGATACACCACCTGCGACGACCCGCATCCCGACTTCTACATCTCTCTGTCGCGCGCCAAGGTGCGACCGGGCAAGGACGTGGTGTTCGGACCAGCCTATCTCGTGGTGTGTGACGTGCCTATGCCGCTCGCCATCCCTTACGGCTTCTTCCCCTTCACCAAGAGCTATTCGAGTGGTTTCATCATGCCTACATACGGCGATGAGAGTGCACGAGGCTTCTACCTGAGAGACGGAGGATACTACTTTGCCATGAGCGACAAGTGGGACTTGAAGCTTCTGGGCGAAATCTATACCAAGGGCTCGTGGGGCATCTCGGCTGCCAGCAACTATCGCAAGCGCTACAAGTATTCTGGCTCGTTCTTCTTCAGCTATCAGGACACCAAGAACGGCGAAAAGGGTATGCCCGATTTCACCGAGCAGGAGAGTTTCAAGATACAGTGGAGCCACCGACAAGACTCAAAGGCGAATCCATACAGCTCGCTCTCGGCAAGCGTCAATTTCGCTACGTCAAGCTTTGAGCGCAACAACCTCAACTCGCTCTACAATCCGCAGACGATGACGCAGAGTACCAGAACGTCTTCCGTGAGCTGGAGCACCACGTTCTCCAGCATCGGCATGTCGCTCAGCTCCACTGCCAACCTCTCGCAGAACATGCGCGACTCCTCGATAGCCATGACCCTGCCCGATCTCAATATCAGCATCTCCCGCTTCTATCCATTCCGCAGGAAGAAGATGGTGGGCGATGAGAAATGGTACGAGAAGATAGCCATGAGCTATACGGGACATATCTCCAACAGCATCAACACCAAGGAGGACAAGCTCATGAAGAGCTCCCTCATCAAGGATTGGCGCAATGGATGGCAACACCAGATTCCTGTAAGTGCAAACTTCACGCTCTTCAAGTATATCAACGTGACACCATCGTTCAACTTCACCGACCGCATGTATACCAACAAGGTGGAGAAATCTTGGGACGAGGTGACGCAGACCGAGAAAAGCGACACCACCTACGGATTCCACAATGTTTACAACTGGAACCTGAGCGTGGGGCTCTCCACCAAGCTCTATGGTTTCTGGATTCCTAACCGCAAGCTCTTCGGAGACAAGATCCAGGCCATCCGCCACGTCATCACGCCGACGGTGAGCTTTAGCTACGCCCCAGACTTTGGAGCTTCTCGTTATGGCTACTGGGATACCTATCAGAAGACGGATGCCGACGGCAACGTTTCGCTCGTGAGCTATTCGCCATATCAGAGCGCCCTCTACGGCGTGCCGGGTAAGGGTAAGAGCGGCAATATCAGCTTCACGTTGGGCAACAACATCGAGATGAAGGTGAAGAGCGACAAGGACTCTACTGGGTTCAAGAAGCTCAGCATCATCGATGCCTTCGACATCAATATGAGCTACAACACTGCTGCCAAGGTGCGCCCTTGGAGTGACATGAACATCAACCTGCGCCTGAAGTGGTGGAAGAACTATACGTTCAACATGAACGCCGTCTTCGCCACCTATGCCTACGAGCTGGATGACCAGGGCAACGTGTACGTGGGTAACCACACGGAGTGGGGCAAGGGCAGGTTCGGACGATTCCAGGGCATGTCGCAGAACCTCTCGTTCACCTTGAACCCTGAGAAGCTGAAGAAGCTCTTCGGCGGCGGCGACGACAGCGACGACGATAAGAACAAGAATAGGCGTGGCGATGATAACGACGAGGGCATGGACACCGACATCGAGAGCAACGTAGACGACGATATGGAAAAGGGCAAGACCGCAGCCAAGAAGAGTGGCGGTGGAAAGGCACAGACCGACTCCGACGGCTATATGGCTTTCAATATGCCATGGTCGTTGACTTTTGGCTATGGCATCACTATGCGTGAGGATACCCGACGAGAGAAGTTCAACGAGAAGTCGATGCGCTATCCATACAAGTTTACTCAGACGCTGAACATGAGCGGCAACGTGAGAATCAGCGATGGCTGGAACATCAGTTTCTCCTCTGGCTACGACTTCGACAACCACAAGATTAGTATGACCACAGCTTCGCTGGCTCGCGACCTCCATTGCTTCAACATGAGCTGTTCGGTGGTGCTCGCGCCATACACCAGCTATAACTTCACCTTCCGATGCAATGCAGCCACATTGACGGATGCGCTGAAGTATGACAAGCGAAGCGGCTATTCGAATGCCGTGAAGTGGTACTAAGGATAATTAAGAAATAAAAAATCAAGATTGATTACTAATAAAAATCCCAAGCGAGTGAAAACGCCTGGGATTTTTTTATTTCAGTTGTTTTAGCCTTCTCTTCGCCTCGGGGTGGCTAGGGTAGAGGGTCAAAGCTTTACGATAATTCATGATGGCGGCATCCCTCATGCCCTCCTTCTCGCATTCCTTGCCCATCATCACATATTCTGTGGCTAGGCGCTTGAGGAACTTCTCTTGCTTCTTTTCTTCCTCTTCCTTTTGCTTGAGCTCTTCCCTGAGCTTGTCGTTCTCGGCTTTCAACTCGTTCACGCGGTTCAGCTTCTTGCGGATGAATCGCTTCGCCAACGGTCGCTCTATGTCGTAGCGGCTGTGGATGGCTAGGAAGAAGTTGTCGAGCGCTGCCTGCATGTCGCCCCGTTCGTATGCCTTCACGGCATCGTGATATTGGCGGTCGGCCTTGCTTTGGGTGAGGGCTATGTTGATGGTGTCCTGGTCGTTGTAATGGCGTGCGAACTGCTTCACCTCATTCCTAACAAATACCTCGCTTTGGCGGATGGGCTCTTGCAGGCTGATGCCCTCCAGGCTGGTGCAGCGAGAAAGTGCCACGTAGGTCTGGCCGCCGGCGAAAACGCCGCCCGTGAAGTCTATCTTTACCTGGTTGAATGTCAGACCTTGACTCTTGTGTACGGTTATCGCCCATGCCAGGCGCAGTGGGTATTGCTGGTAGCGACCAATCTCTTCCTCTTCAATCTTCTTCTCCACCTCGTTGAAGTGGTAGCGCATGTTGCTCCATGTCGCCTGTTCTACCATCACGTCCTTTCCGTCCTCGGTGCGCACGTATATCTTGGCGTCGTCTTCCTCGTCGAATCCGATGATGGTGCCCAGCGTGCCGTTCACCCACTGGTGCTCGATATCGTTCTTGATGAAGATGATCTGGGCTCCCGTCTTCAGATACAGCTCGATGGGGGTGGGCAGGCTGCTCTCGGGGAACTCGCCCTGTATGTTGCCACGAAAGAGGGTGGACTCGCCAGGAAGGAGCTTGAGCTGGGTGTCGTTAATATAGTCCACCGTGTCGCGGCGGGTGGAGAGGGTAATGGCCAGCTTGGAGTTGCCCTCATCGAGCTGGGCTCCCACGCGCTGGTTGAGCCGCTGTAGGTCTTGCATGGGCACCTGCGAGGTGCGGATGTGGTCTAGGATGTTGATGAAGACAGGGTCGCTTTGGCGATATACTTTGCGCAGCTCGATACTCACGAGCAGGAAGTGTTCGAACACCTTGGCATCGAAGAAGAAGCTGCTGCGGTAGAAGGGCTGCAGCAAGCGGCGGTCTTCCTCCTTCACCACGGGCTCCAGTTGGAAAATGTCGCCCACCAGCAAGAGTTGCTTGCCCCCGAAGGGCTCCCTCATGTTGCGGCAATACACGCGCAATACCTTGTCGAGGAAGTCGATGATGTCGGCTCTCACCATGCTTATCTCGTCGATGATGATGAGCTCCACCTCGCGGATAATTTTTATCTTCTCAGAGTTGTATTTCAGTGTGTTGCGGATGTTGCGCACGCTGTACATGCTGTCGTTGGGCAGCAGGGGATGGAAGGGGAGCTTGAAGAAGCTGTGGAGTGTGCTTCCGCCTGCGTTGATGGCGGCGATGCCCGTGGGGGCGAGGATGATGTGTTTCTTCTTGGTATGGGCTGCGATGTAGCGCAAGAAAGTGGATTTACCCGTCCCCGCCTTTCCTGTGAGGAAAAGCGAGCGGCGGGTAAACTGTATGATTTGGAGTGCATTCTGCAGCTCCGCGTTGTCTAAGTCAATCTTCATCATGAGCAATGTTAAATGTAAAGTGTTCAATGTTAAGTTAGGCTTGCGTCCTAGTGAAACGAGGTAGCAAGGTCGAAAAACTTAACATTGAACACTTTACATTGAAAATTATAGGTCGTCGAAGTTGACAGGTTGCTCTGTTGGCTTCGACTTCTTTTCTTTTTTCTCCTCGGTGGCAGTCTCGGTGCCTTCCTTGTCGGTCTTGGCGCTGGCAGGCAGTTCTTTGATGACTGGGTTGCCGTTCTCGTCGAGGATAATTTCCTCTTCGATGGCGGTGCTATCTACGGCTGTGGTGTCAACCTTGGCCTTTGGCGCATAGCTGGCGCAGAGGTACATGTCGTTGGTGATGTCTTCGTCCTTAGGCTTGTCAAACTTGCCGTGGTATAGTTTGAAGGCTGGGTCGGCAAAGAGCGTCTGCAGGAAATAGCCGCATACTGGGAGGGCTGTCCTGGAGCCTTGTCCCAAGGCTCCTGTGCGGAAGTGGAGGCAGCGGTATTCTCCGCCCACCCAGGCTCCTACCACGAGCTTAGGGCTAACACACATAAACCAAGCGTCGGAGTGGTTATTGGTGGTGCCAGTTTTGCCGCCGAACTCGGTGTCTCTGTAGTTGCCCACATAGCCCCAGAGGCTCTGGGATGTGCCGCCTGGCTCGCGCATACCGCCCTGCAGGAGCTGCTGCATCAAGAATGCGCTCTTGTATGGTATCACTTGCTCTTCGGTGGAAGGACCTTCGTATACTACCTTTCCGTCGCGGTCCACGATCTTGGTCACCAGCACAGGGTCGTGGTGCTTGCCGTTGTTGGCGACGGTGCTGTAGGCGCAAGCCATCTCCAAAAGGTTCACATCGCTGGATCCCAGTGCGAGGGAAGGCTGGTCGTCGAGCGGGCTCTGGATGCCCATCTTCTTGGCTGTCTCGATGATGCGTTTAATGCCCATCTCCTGTCCTAGGCGCACAGCCACGGAGTTGATACTCTTGGCGAATGCGCTCTTCAGCGGTATGCTGTCGCCCGAGAACGAGCCGTTGGCGTTGCTAGGTGTCCAAGTGGTCATCTCGTGCTTTCGCTTGTCGTAGACCTGCATCGAGATGTATTCGTCACGGCGCTTGTCGCAAGGGGTCAGTCCCTGGTTCATCGCCTCGGTGTATACGAAGAGCTTGAAGGTGGAGCCTGGCTGGCGCTCGGCGGTCACCTTGTCATACTTCCAGTGGTCGAAGTCGATGTCGCCCACCCATGCCTTGACGGCTCCAGTCTGTGGCTCCATCGCCACGAAGGCGCAGTGCATGAAGGTGGTCATGTACTTGATGCTGTCCTCCGAGGTCATCATCTTTTCCACCGTGCCCTTGTCGTAGTCGAACACCTTCACCGGGTGTACCCACTCCTTGTAGTAATAGTTCACGGAGTCGGGGTTGTTCGGGAATCGGGCTAGCAGGCTCTTGTAGAATGGCTGTTTCTCGGCGATGCCCTGTATGAAGTTGGGGATGACGTGATGGTTCTCGTCCTGCCATGGTTCTTCGCCCATCCACTTGCCCTTGCCTGCCTGCTGGCGGCGGATGCTCCAATGGTTATTGAAGTTTTGCTGCACTTGCTTCATCTGCTTGCGTGCGGCGTCCTCAGCGTATTTCTGCATGCGGGTATCGATGGTGGTATATATCTTTAGACCGCTGGAGTAGAGGTCGTAGCCCTCTTCCTGGCACCAGTCTTTCAGATAGTTTGCCACTGCCTCGCGGAAGTACTTGGCCTGTCCGTCGTAGTTTTCCTCCACCTTGAAGTCGAGCTTGATGGGCTGCTCCTTCAGGTTGTCGTATTCTTCCTTGGAAAGGTCGCCGTGGGTCACCATATTATATAATACGGTGTTGCGGCGCGCCAAGCTGTTCTCGGGGTTGGTGCGAGGGTTGTAGTAGGTGGTAGCCTTGAGCATGCCCACGAGCACGGCTGCCTGCTCTGTGCTCATTTCCTTCGGGGTGGTGTTGAAGTAGGTCTTCGCGGCGGTCTTGATGCCGTAGGAGTTGCTACCGAAGTCTACCGTGTTGGCATACATGGTGATGATTTCCTTCTTGGAGAAGACAGTTTCCAGCTTGACGGCGATAATCCACTCCTTGCTCTTCACGATGAGGATGCGGAGCACTGGTATTTTGCCCAGGAGCCCTGTGGAGTATTGCGAACGCACTCGGAACATGTTCTTCGCCAGCTGCTGGGTGATGGTGGATGCACCACGCCCGTTGTGATGTAACAAGGCATCCTTGGCTGCGGCGAAGACACCGATAGGGTCGATGCCGATGTGCTTGTAGAAGCGCTCGTCCTCGGTGTCTACCAGCGCCTTGAAGAAGGCTGGGTTCACGTCTTCGTATTCCACAGGGGTGCGGTTCTCGTTGAAATACTTGCCGATGAGCTTGCCGTCGGCAGAGTAGATCTCGGATGCCTCGGAGGTCTGTGGGTCCATGATGCCGGAGAAATAGCCTGGCGACTTGCCGAAGAGCCAAAGGAAGTTGATGTCTACAGCGCCTAGATACAGGATGAAGGCGACGAAGCAACTGGCCAGTGCCACGGCGGTCTTGGTATACCACGCCCTGCCTTGGTACAGGCTCTTGTACCAGGGCCAGAAGGCGCATAGCTTATGCCATGTCCAGACAAAGATAGTTTTGATCTTATTCATATTATAAATTTTATTTCTGTTCGATTTCTTCTAGGCTCACTTCCTCAGCCTCGGCATATCCGTCGGCCTGGGCTCCTCCTCCTTGCTGCTGGCTTTTCTCCCAGCGGCGGCGGTTGTTGAGGATCTTCAGGGTGTTGATGCACTCGGCCACGCCATATACCAGCATCGCCCATCCGATGACGAAGAGCGGTGCCGAGGCTATCGCCGATGGCTTGATGACAGCCAGCAACCCCAATAGCAGGATGGCCGATGGGAAGAGCCAATAGAGGATGCCCACGCGCCCCATCTTGGCGGCCGTGGCTAGGTTGACGAACTGGGTGAGCGCTCCCATAATCAGGATGAAGGAGAGGATGAACATCAGCCATGAGATGAATACATTTGGCATCAGCGCCAACACCAATCCCAGTATCAGGCTGCCCACGCTTGCCAGTGGAAAGTTGGGATACTTGCCCAGTATCTGCTTGCCGTTGGCATCGTAGAGGGCTTGGCCCTGCATTTTCTCGGCGTTGCGCTTGGCGGAGTAATAGGTGGCTAGCGAGATGACTCCCGATAGGAAGAACAGCACGCCGATGGCTATGGTGATCCATGTGACCGTCTGCTCGCGATACTGGATGAGCAATACGCCCACGATGATGGCGCAGAGCGCCCTGAACATTGAACTATGTACTACTTTCATTTCTGTCGGTTTTTGTGGGCAAAGTTACGAAAGAAATCTGAAACTAGCAAGAAGTTTCCCACTTTAACGTAAAATATTCATATATTTAACGCAATTTATTTGTTGGTTTCGGCGGAAAACCGTAATTTTGTGAGCAAATTTCAAAGACAATGACAAAACTATACTTGGTGCGCCATGGCGAGACGGTTGACAACCTGGCGCAAATCTTGCAGGGGCAAACCCCTGGCAGGCTCAACGAGAGGGGCATCATGCAGGCCGAGGAGGTGGCTCGGAAGATGAAGAGCGCTCCTATCGACGTGTTTGTGGCGAGCGACCTCTATCGTAGCGTCCAGACGTGTGAAATCATAGCTCGCCCTCATGGGGCGGAGGTGGTGACCACCCCGTTGCTTCGCGAGCGAGACTGGGGCGACTTCACGGGCAAGTTCATCCCCTCCCTGCCTAAGGATCCAAAGGATTGGCCCGAGAACATAGAGACGTTGGAGAGGATGAAGTCGAGAGCCCAGAATTTTCTGACGTGGCTCCGTGCTGCCTATCCAGACAAGACCATCCTTGCCGTGGGGCACGGCATCATCAACAAGGCTGTGCAGAGCGTATACTTCAAGCGCCCGATGAACCAGGTGGAGAAGATGGCGAACGCCGAGGTGAGGGTGCTGGTGCTCTAGCCGATGCTCCAAGGAGATGAGGAAGGCATGTGAATGAAAACGAAGACAAACAAAAAATAAAAAATACATGAAGAGAATTGCACTTATCACTGGCGCAACGAGCGGTATTGGCGAGGGTTGCGCGCGCCGCTTCGCCAGGGGCGGCTATAACCTGATCATCACCGGCAGGAACACCGGCAAGTTGGAAATCCTGAAGAAAGAGCTTGAGGCCGAGGGCGTGAACGTGCTCGCCTTGGCCTTTGATGTACGTAACCGCGAGGCGGCGAAGAAGGCTGTGGCCTACATCCCGCAGGAGTGGCAGGGCATCGACGTGCTCATTAACAACGCTGGGCTCGCCCGTGGGCTGGAGCCTGAGTATGAGGGCGACTTTGACGACTGGGACCAGATGATAGACACCAACGTGAAGGGGCTCCTGACGATGACCCGACTCATCGTGCCGGGCATGGTGGAACGCAACCACGGTCACATTATCAACATTGGCAGCGTGGCTGGCGATGCAGCTTATGCGGGCGGTAATGTCTATTGTGCCACCAAGGCAGCCGTGAAAGCCATCACCGACGGCTTGCGCATCGACGTGGCCCATACCAAGGTGCGCGTCACCAATGTGAAGCCTGGACTGGTGGAGACCAATTTCTCCAACGTTCGCTTCCATGGTGATGACGAGCGTGCCGATAGGGTTTACCAGGGCATAGAGCCTTTGAGTGGCGACGACATCGCCGACGTGGCGTTTTATGCCGCCAGCGCTCCCGAGCATGTCCAGATAGCCGAGGTGTTGGTGCTCGCCACGCATCAGGCCAACGGAACTGTCATCCACAGGGAAGGATAAAAAGTAAAGAGGTAAAAGGGTGAGGAGGTAAAGTTTTTACCTTTTTACCCTTTTACCTTTTTAAAATAATGTGGCAAAGCTTGTTGATGTCTTGCTCGAAGGTGTCTCGGTTGATGGCCTTCGCCCTCATGCCCGACTTGTAATTGTAGATGGTCTGTACCGACAGGAAGAGCAAGGTGGCTATCTCCTGGCTGTCGGTCACGCCCAGTCGCATGAGCGCATAGATGCGTATCTCCGTGGTCAGTGCGCTGGCCGATGGCAGGGCTATCTGTGCCTCGGACAGGAGCAGTGTGTTGAGCTCGCTCACGAAGTCGGGATATAGCTCCAGAAACGCCTTGTCGAAGCGGGTGTAGAAGGCGGCGGCTTCCTCCTCGGCGAGCTTGTAGCTGCCCAGTGCCTTCGTGAGGTCGTCGAACTGTTTGGCCTTCACCTTTCGGCCTACGTACTTTCTGTAGTCTTCGAGCTTGCGTATGTATACGGCGCTGATGTCCATGAACAGCCGCATGTAGGTCTCGCGGTGCCTGTTGGTGTCGACGAGGCGCTTGTTCAGTGCCTCTAGCTGCTGGTTTTGCTGGGTTATCTCGTGGCGACTGTTCTTCAGCCTGTTCTTGCGCCTGGTGCTCACGACGGCTTGTATCAGCGCCACTGCCAGCATCAGGCAAATGGCGACGAGCGCCACCTGTGTCCTGCCCCTGGAGCGCTCGGCTTGCTGCTGGTTGGCTGAGACGATGACGGGCAGGATGCTTGAAATCTCAAGCATGCGCAGGCGGTTGTTAAAGAACTGGGCATCTTGCATCGACTCCTGAATGTACTTGGCGGCACGCTTGCCATATTTCGGGTCCTTGTTGTATATATAGGTAGCGAACTTCTGCAGCGCCAGGGTTTCCTTGAGTTGGCAGATGATGTCGGACTCCACCGCCTCCACGAGATAGAGCTCGTAGAGGTCGGGGCGTTCTATGTCCAGGTAGTACCGAGCTGCGCCATAGGCCGAGGAGGCGTGTACTCGGGTGTCCTTGGATGAGAGCCTCATGGCCTTCAGGTAGTGGGCCAGCACGCTGGGATGGGTGGGGCGGTCGAGATAGGTGGCTTCGCCCCTGAGGTAGCAGTACTGGGCGCTGTTGGTCTCGCCAGGGGCGTACGTGCCCAGGGTGAGCAGCAGGTATCTCTTCTTCAGCTCCTTGTACTGGGACGCAAACTCCGAGCCTGCCACGAACGAGAGCCAGTAGTTGTAGAGCCACGCCATAGTCTGGTAATAATATCGGCGCATGGGGCGGCTGAGCGCCGTTGGGTCAATGGTCTGCATCAGTGACTCCGCCTGGCTGTAGAATCCGCCCACGGACAGCACGGAGGCGTGGTTTATCTGGAACTTCACGGCATACTGCCCGTCGTGGATGCGCTCGGCGAGCTCCAGCCCCCGATGTACGTAGGCTGCGGCCGAGTCGTAGCGATAGGTGCTGTATTCTTGGTAGATGCTGTCTATGTATGCCAGGCTCTGGCGGTCGGTGGCAGCCTGCTCCAGCCTGCGCTTCAGCCTCTTCAGCCGGGTTTGCTTCCTTTGGGCTGCCTGCTCCTTGTGGGCGATGGCTTGATCCAGTCGGTCGAAGAGCTGCTCCTCGCTTGCTTTCGAACAGGCGAGTAGGGGCATCATGAGCAGGATGAAAACTATGATCTTCTTCATTGGGCTATAATATGTTCTTGTGGTCTGAATTTTGTTGGTTTAGTATCGTTGTGTCTAATATGTTTCCTTAATCCAAGTGCAAAGATACGAATATTTCTGGATATTACTATGTTTACTTTGATAAAAAATATTAAAACACTGAAAGTTCTGAAAATGTGTAGCTTACGATGTTTTATGTGGTGCCCGAAGTTTACCAATGGCTTACTAGGTGATACAAAGTGGCGAAAAAAAAGCTATCTTTGCATCCGAAATCAAAAAACAGTAGTTCTAAAGGTTTATAAAGGATATTACCACTTCAAATCTTCTAAGGTACACATCTAGAAAAAAGATAAGAAAATTCCTTTTGTTGATTTAGTATGTTGATTTAAGAATAAAACAGGTTTATTAGTATTAAGGGAAAAAAGATTGGTAATAGGTTTAGGCTACTTGATGATTCAAGTTTTGCCGCTAAGGCGAAAGCTTTATCTATTATGTTTTAGGGAAAGCCACCACGCTCTTGTGAAAGATCGTGGTGGTTTTTTGTTTAATATATGTTAGATTCTGCGCTTTTCTTTGGTTATGTCGGAATAATTCTTTAATTTTGCCCCGACATAACATTTATATTAATAAGGTAAAAATAAGAAAAGAATGAATATATTAGTGACGGGAGCCAACGGACAGCTGGGCCACGAGATGCAGCTGGCCGCCCAGGACAGCGAGCATCGCTTCGTGTTCACCGACGTGGCGGAGGGCTATGAGAAGTTGGACATCACGAACCTCGACGCCATCCGCGCCAAGGTGAGGGAGAACGACATACAGGTAGTGGTGAACTGCGCCGCCTATACCAACGTGGACAAGGCGGAGGGCGACTTCGACCTCGCCAACCTGCTCAACAACACGGCGGCTGGCAATCTCGCCCAGGCGATGAAGGAGGTGGATGGAACCCTCATCCATGTATCCACCGACTATGTGTTCCAGGGCGACAAGAACATCCCTTGCCGTGAAGACTGGGAGACCAATCCGCTCGGTGTATATGGTAAGACCAAACTCGCAGGCGAGCAGAGCATCGCAGCCACAGGTTGCAAGCACATCATCATTCGCACCGCTTGGCTCTACTCTCAGTGGGGCAAGAACTTCGTGAAGACGATGCAGAGCCTCACAGCCAGCCACGATACCCTGAAGGTGGTATTCGATCAGGTGGGCACTCCTACCTACGCTGGTGACCTCGCTGCCGTCATCGCCCACATCATTGAGACCAACCAACTCGACAAGACTGGCATCTACCACTTCTCCAACGAGGGCGTATGCTCATGGTTCGACTTCGCTACCGTTATCTGCGAACTCTCTGGTAATACCTGCGACATCCAGCCATGCTATAGCGAGGAGTTCCCAAGCCCAGTGAAGCGTCCTCACTTCTCCGTGCTCGACAAGAGTAAGCTGAAGCAGACCTTCGGATGGAAGGTGCCATACTGGACCGACAGCCTCAAGAAGTGCATCGCCGAACTGGCAGCAGCAAATGCTTAACTTAACACTTAACATTTAACACTTAACATTAAAAATGAAGAATATCATCATCACGGGCGGTGCGGGCTTCATCGGCTCGCACGTGGTAAGACTTTTCGTGAACAAATATCCCGAGTATCATATCATCAACCTCGACAAGCTGACCTACGCTGGAAATTTGGCTAACCTTAGGGACATCGAGGACAAGGATAACTATACTTTCGTGAAGGGCGACATCTGCGACTTCGACTTGATGCTCAAGCTCATGCAAGATTACAAGGTGGACGGCATCATCCACCTCGCCGCCGAGAGCCACGTGGACCGCAGCATCAAGGACCCTTTTACTTTTGCCCAAACCAACGTAATGGGCACCCTCTCCCTGCTTCAGGCTGCCAAGACTTATTGGGAAAGCTTGCCAGAGGGCTATGAGGGCAAGCGATTCTATCACATCTCTACCGATGAAGTGTATGGTGCCTTGCAGATGACTCACCCAGAGGGCGTACCTGCACCATTCAGCACCAAGGCTTCCAGTGGCAAGAACCACGAGGCATACGGCGAGGAGTTCTTCGAGGAGACCACCAAGTACAATCCTCACTCTCCATATTCAGCATCCAAGGCTAGCTCAGACCATTTTGTGCGTGCATTCCACGATACATATGGTATGCCTACCATCGTGACCAACTGCTCTAACAACTATGGTCCATATCAGTTCCCTGAGAAGTTGATACCGCTCTTCATCAATAATATCCGCCATCGTAAGCCATTGCCAGTGTATGGCAAGGGAGAGAACGTGAGAGACTGGCTCTATGTAGTAGACCACGCTCGTGCCATCGATATGATATTTCACAATGGCAAGGTGGCTGAGACCTACAACATCGGTGGCTTCAACGAGTGGAAGAACATCGACATCATCAAGGTGGTCATCAAGACCGTAGACCGTTTGCTCGGCAGAAAGGAAGGCGAGGATCTCGACCTCATCACCTATGTGACCGACCGCAAGGGGCACGACATGCGCTATGCCATCGACTCCCGAAAGCTGCAGAGGGAGCTGGGCTGGGAGCCTAGCCTCCAGTTTGAGGAGGGCATCGAGAAGACCGTGAGATGGTATCTCGACCATCAGGAGTGGATGGACAATGTTACCTCTGGCGACTACCAGAAGTACTATGACACAATGTACGGCCATCGCTAGCCCCCGATTTCAAGAATATAAGAGAATAGGAGAATAAACGACATGAAAGAAAAAGCATGGATATTGGCAGCGTTGCTGACTGTGGGCATCGCTGCCGACATGACTGCCAAGGGTAATCGTACCTCCGCAGCCAGCAGCGAGGTGATGACCAAGCTCGCCGACGGCACCTACGTGGTGAACACCACTAGTCTGGCCAAGGACGTGAGAGGTTTTCGGGGCGCTACGCCGCTCTGCGTCTACATCAAGAACAACAAGGTGGTGAAGGTGGAGGCCCTCGCCAACCAGGAGACCCCCAACTTCTTCGGAAAGGTGAGGCAGGGGCTGCTCCAGAAGTGGAACGGCATGAAGGCTCCCAGGGCTTCCTCGGCCGAGGTCGACGGCGTGACGGGTGCCACCTTCTCGAGCAGGGCTGTGAAGGAGAACGTGAGGCGCGGCGTGAAGTATTACCTGGCGCACAAGTAAAGGATTTTTTTTAAAAAAGACTTCGTTATGCAGAAAATTTCGTTGATACGATTTTTTCTGCATATTTTTTCTGAAAAAATATATCATTTATTTGAAAAACTCTTTGCTTTGTCTATAATTTGCAGTACCTTTGCAAGCGGATTTTAAGAAACAAAAAATACATCACACAGTATGGAACCAACTCGAAAAATCGAAAAGGTGGGCTTGCGCAACCTCCGCATGGAGGACTACGACCAGCTCGCCAAGTCGTTCAAACGCATCTATGCCGACTCGGATGTGTTCTGGACCAAGGCTCAGATCAAGAAACTCATTACTATCTTTCCTGAGGGACAGGTGGTCATCATCGTAGACGATAAGATTGTGGGCTGCGCCCTCTCTATCATCGTCAATTACAACATGGTGAAGGGCGACCATACCTACGCTCAGGTGACGGGCAACGAGACCTTCAACACCCACGACCCCAATGGCAACATTCTCTATGGTATCGAGGTCTTCATCCACCCCGACTACCGAGGCCTGCGCCTGGCACGCCGTATGTACGAATATCGTAAGGAGCTCTGCGAGAAGCTCAATCTGAAGGCCATCATGTTTGGTGGCAGAATACCAAACTATCATAAGTATGCCGACCAGATGCGTCCGAAGGAGTATATCGAGCGAGTGAGAAACCGAGAGATATACGACCCAGTGCTCACCTTCCAGCTTTCCAATGACTTCCATGTGCGCCGTGTAATCCGCAACTATCTGCCTAGCGACGAGGAGAGCGAACACTGCGCCACCCTCCTGCAGTGGGACAACATCTACTATCAGCCACCTACCGACTCGTATGTAGACCGCAAGCCTACCGTCCGCATCGGATTGGTGCAGTGGCAGATGCGTCCATTCGCCTCTGTCGATGACCTCTTCGAACAGGTGGAGTTCTTCGTCGACTCGGTGAGCGACTACAAAAGTGATTTTATCCTTTTCCCAGAGTATTTCAATGCTCCGTTGATGGCGAAGTTTAATGATCTCGGCGAGGCGCAGAGCATCCGACAGATGGCGCAATATACCGAGGAAATTCGTGAGAAGTTTCGTGAGCTAGCCATCAGTTACAACATCAATATCATCACGGGCAGTATGCCATATCTGAAGGACGACGCACTCTATAACGTGGGTTTCCTCTGTCGCCGAGATGGTAGCGTAGATATGTACGAGAAGATACACGTAACCCCTGATGAGCAGAAGTGCTGGGGGCTGAGCGGAGGAAGCCATATCCAAACATTCGATACCGACTGTGGCAAGATAGGCATCCTTATCTGTTATGACGTGGAGTTCCCAGAGCTTTCCCGACTGATGGCGGAGGATGGTATGCAAATACTCTTCGTGCCATTCATGACTGATACGCAGAATGCTTACTCTAGAGTGAGGGTGTGCGCCCAGGCTCGTGCCATTGAGAATGAGTGCTATGTGGCGATAGCTGGAAGTGTGGGCAATTTGCCTCGTGTGCATAACATCGACATACAGTATGCGCAGAGTGCTGTATTTACGCCTTGCGACTTTGCTTTCCCTAACGATGGAAAGCGTTCGGAGGCTACGCCGAATACGGAGATGATTCTTGTCAGTGACGTAGACTTGAATCTCTTGAACGAATTGCATACCTATGGTGCGGTGAGAAACCTGCGCGACCGCAGAGGAGACCTCTATGAGTTGAAACAGAA
>CAVKXW010000012.1:21953-39315 GCA_963660215.1 Bacteroidaceae bacterium
TTTAAGCAGCCTGCTGGCACGTCTCGTGGTGTCTATACCACGAGGCATAGCTATTACCTGACCCTTACTTCCGACGAAATGCCAGGGGTAAAGGGAGTGGGAGAGTGCGCCACATTGCCCGACCTCAGTTGTGATGCCAAGCCAGAGTATGAGGTGACGCTCAGGCAGATTTGCCAGATGGTGGAACAGATGGGGCGCATCCCTTACGATATGATTCGTGCCTATCCTAGCATCACTTTCGGGTTGGAGACGGCGTTTGCAGACTTCTTTCACAAGGCAAGGGGGCAGATATCTGTTCCTGCCTGGGCAGGAAACCTAGGGAATCTTTTCGACTCTCCTTTCGCTCGTAGCGAGGAGGGTATCACCATCAATGGGCTCGTGTGGATGGGCACTTACGAGGAGATGCTCGCTAGATTGGAGGAGAAGTTACAGGCAGGTTTCCACTGCGTGAAACTGAAGATTGGTGCCATCGACTTCTTCAAGGAACTCGACTTGGTGAAACGTATCCGTGAGGTGTATACCAAGGAGCAGGTAGAACTGCGTGTGGATGCCAACGGAGGCTTTACGCCAGAGGATGCGATGAGCCGACTGGAGGCTTTGGCGCAATACGACATCCACTCGATAGAGCAACCTATCAAGCAGCACCAGTGGCCTAAGATGGCGCAGCTCTGTAGGGAGACACCGTTGCCTATAGCCCTCGACGAGGAGTTGATAGGAGTGAATGTTCGTTCGATGAAAGAGGCGTTGCTCGATACCATCCGTCCTCAATATATCATCCTCAAGCCTTCGCTTCATGGTGGCATCTATGGATGCACGGAATGGATACAACTCGCCGAGGAGCGAGGTATTGGCAGCTGGATTACCTCGGCACTGGAGAGTAATGTGGGACTGAATGCCATCGCCCACTTTGCGGCAAAGATGTATGGACCTAATGTGTTGATGCCACAAGGACTGGGCACAGGACAGTTGTTTACAGACAACATCCCAATGCCTTTGCAAATTAGAGGGGATAAACTGTGGGTGAAAACGCCCTGTAAGGGCAAGAGCATTTGATGTAATGACTTTAGAAGAATTTCTTTCAGAATGGAATAACGGCGAGAAGCGAGTGCTCGTGCATACGAGTGGCTCTACTGGCAAACCAAAACCGATGTGGGTGGAGAAGAGACGAATGCTCAACTCCGCTCGCATCACTTGCGATTTCTTAGGATTGCATCCTGGCGATACCGCCTTGCTCTGTATGTCGCTCGACTATATCGCTGGCAAGATGGTGGTAGTGCGTAGTATCGAGCGACAGCTTCGGCTTGTCTCCGTGAAGCCTAGCGGTCATCCCCTGTCCGAGGATTCGCTGAGGAATGCTCGGCTTAGGTCTTTTGACAAAGATGCCAAGCTGTGCTTGACGAATGAGATAACCTTTGCTGCCATGGTTCCGATGCAGGTGTACAATAGTTTGCTAGTGCCAGAGGAGCGAGAGCGACTGGCTCGCATCAAGCATCTCATCATTGGCGGAGGTGCCATTGATGATGCCTTAGCGAGGGAGCTCAGAAAAATGTCGGAGGAGTTTCGGGAAAAGTATGGCTATGAGAATGCCATCTGGAGCACCTACGGTATGACCGAAACCTTGTCGCATATCGCCTTGCGAAGAATCAATGGCGAGGAGGCGAGCGAATGGTATCAGCCCTTTGATAGCGTGAATGTGAGTTTGAGTGAGGAAGGATGCCTAGTAATAAATGCCCCACAAGTTTGTGCCGAACCATTGGTTACGAACGACATTGCGGAAATTAAGCCTTATATATATAATAAGGTGGAAGATAAATTGGACAGCCAGCAGGAGAGAAAGGAGAACAATACCGAGAAAGTGCTTTTCAGAATTAAGGGCAGGAAAGACAACGTAATCTGCTCTGGTGGCATTAAGATACAAATAGAAGAAGTGGAGGCATTGCTGAAGCCCTAT
The DNA here is from genome assembly GCA_963660215.1 of Bacteroidaceae bacterium. GTDB lineage: Bacteria > Bacteroidota > Bacteroidia > Bacteroidales > Bacteroidaceae > Prevotella. The sequence continues at coordinate 23,905 of CAVKXW010000012.1, forward strand.
TTGGAGAAGCCGTTTATGTTGGCGAAGAAGAAAGATGAGAAGTTTGGAGAAATCGCCGTTCTTTTGACCGAGGATGAAAATTTGGAAAAAATAGAGGCGACTTGTCGCCGCCTCTTATCTTCTAATAGTATTGAAAATTCTAGTAATCAGGAAAAGTCCTGCCATAAATATTGGATTCCAAGGGAATTCTTGCATGTGAATCACCTTCCGTTAACCGATACAGGCAAGCCAAAGCGTTGTTGCTTGGAAAGTTAGGGACACCTTTTTAAAAGGGAGTATCTTTTCAGAGAAGAGCCTTGTTAGAGTCCTTCCCTGAAGAAGTCGAGTGCTTCCTTGATTTCATCGATGGTGGCAGTCTGGTTGATGCGGATGTCGCCGATGCCCCCCAGCATGGTGAAGTTAATGATGCCATTTTGGTTCTTTTTGTCATGTCGCATCAGCTCGATGAGTTCGTCATAGTCGTCGCAGGTGATGTCGAGCGAACCATAGTATTCCTTGATATACTGCACCGTCTGGCGCATTTTTTCCGTAGGGAATCCCATCTTCACAGCACTGAGGTACAGCTCTGGGATGAGACCGAAAGCCACGGCATAGCCATGCAGGATAGGCTTGCGCCTCAATGCCCAGCTCTCGAAGGCATGTCCGAAGGTATGGCCTAGGTTCAACGCCTTGCGGATGCCCATCTCGTGAGGGTCCTCAGCCACGATGTGCTCTTTCACCGCCACGCTGTCGCCCACCATGCGTCCCAGTTGCACTAGGTCGGGCTTATCGAGGTCGAAGTCTACTAGCTCCTCCCACATCGCCTCGGTGGAGATGAGTCCATGTTTCAGCATCTCGGCATAGCCCGAACAGATGTTCTCTGCATCGAGTGTCTTCAAGAACTCGGTGTCGAGGATGACGAACTTGGAGTCGTTGAACACCCCGATCTCGTTCTTCAGCCCCCCGAAGTTGATGCCCGTCTTTCCGCCTACCGATGCGTCCACCATGGCAAGCAGGGTGGTAGGGATGTTGATGAAATTGATGCCACGCTTGAAGGTGGAAGCTGCGAAGCCGCCCAGGTCGGTAACCATGCCACCGCCTAGGTTGATAAGGCACGAGTGGCGGGAGGCACCGCCCTCTTGCAGTTTCCTCCACACTGTCATGAGGCTTTCTATGTCCTTGTGGCTGTCGGTGGCAGGAATGACGATGGCCTCGGCTTTCTTCATGCAGTAGAACTTCTTGAGCACCGGCAAGCACTGTTCTTGCGTGGTGGTGTCGGTGAGCACGAATAGCTTGTCGTGCTCACATTCAGAGAGAGCGGAAACCAATTCGTTCTCCAAATGGGTTGATATGATTACTCTTTGACTCATAATACTCTATATTTCATAACAAATACTACGTTTTCGGGTGCAAAGATACGTTAAAATGTAGACAAAACAAAATAAATAAGCACTTTTTATACATAAAGGTTAAACCCTCGTGCGTTTTTAACGTCAAAAGAAATGAATTTCGAACAAAACAATAATCCAAAATAATGAAAAAACTATTTACCATGATGTTGTTGCTAGCGATAGCAATGGCATCCTATGCCCAGGAGCGATTGATCAGCGGCCAGATTACCGACCGCGACACCAAGGACCCCGTGGAGCAAGTTACCATTCAGCTGCTCAGGCAAGACAGCACTTACGTGGGCGGAGCCATCAGCAATGAGCAAGGTCTCTTCCATGTCACGGCACCAGCCAACGGCAAGTATCTGCTTAAGATAACGAGCGTGGGCTACAAGCCCACGGTGAAGCGCCTGGAGATAGCCGAAGATAAGAATCTGGCACTGGGCAAGGTGGTCATCGGAGCCGAGGCAATCATGCTGAAGGGAGCCGTGGTGACGGCGATGGCGCAGAAGGTGACCCTCAAGGAGGATACCTTTGTATACAACTCCTCTGCCTATCGCACGCCAGAGGGCTCCGTGGTGGAGGAACTCGTAAAACGCCTGCCTGGAGCCGAGGTGAGCGACGACGGTACCATCAAGATCAACGGCAAGGAGGTGAAGAAAATCCTCGTTGACGGCAAGGAGTTTATGACGGGCGACACCAAGACTGCCCTCAAGAACTTGCCTACCAGCATCATCGACAAAATCAAGGCTTACGATGAGAAGAGCGACCTGGCGAAGGTCACTGGCATTGATGATGGCGAGGAGCAGACCGTGCTCGACTTCGGTGTGAAGAAGGGCATGAACAAGGGTATGATTTCCAACATCGACCTCGGCATCGGCAACAAGAGCCGATATAATATGCGTGGCATGGGAGGATACTTCAATGGCAACAACCGCTTCTTCATCTTTGGTAATGCCAACAATACCAGCGACCGTGGCTTTGGCGGTGGCGGACCCGGCAGGGGCTTTGGTGGTGCCAATGGCTTGAATGCCAGCAAGATGATAGCGGCCAACTACAACTACGAGCTGAAGAACAAACTCAAGTTCAATACCTCCCTGCGTTGGAACCACAGCGACGGCGATGTATGGAGCAGTCGCTCCAGCGAGAACTTCCTCGGTAGCAGCTCGTCTTTCAGCAACAGCCTGAGCCAGAATTTCTCTCGCAGCAACAGTTGGAACGGCAACATCCGCCTGGAGTGGATGCCAGATACGATGACCAATATCCTCTTCCGTCCATCCATCTCTTGGACCAAGAGCGACGGCAGAAACATGGGCAGGTCGGCTCAGTTCAACGACGATCCTTATCAATATGTGGACGACCCTCTCGAAGACTCCTTCTTGAAGGATGTAGCCACAGGCGAGAGCCAGAGCAAGCTCAACGAGCTCCAAAAACTGGTCAACAGCCAGGAAACGAGCGGACTGAGCTATTCCGACAACAACAACATGCGAGGCATGCTCCAGTATAACCGCAAGCTGGGCAACAAGGGCAGAAACATCACCCTGCGTGCCGATGTCAACTATACCGACAAGGACAGCAAGAGCATGTCGCTCAATGCCACTCGCTATTACCTCACACAGTTGGAGGAGGGCAAGACCCTCTCCACCATCAACCGCTACAACTTGACTCCATCCAAGGACTATAGTTATGCGGGCCAGTTTACTTACAGCGAACCGCTCTGGAAGGCTACCTTCCTGCAGTTCAGCTACAAGTTTACCTACAGCTACTCCAAGAGCGACCGTAGCACCTATCGCTTCGACGACTATGCCTTCGACGGCATCACTCCTGTGTATCGTTCATGGGGAAGCTATCTCGGACAGGTGGGCGACGACTGGCAGAGCCTGAAGGATGATGACCTGAGCAAGTACTCGGAGTATAAGAATTATACCCACGACATTCAGGTGATGATGCGATTCATCCGCCAGAAGTACAACCTCAACTTCGGTGTGATGGTACAGCCACAGCGCTCCAACTTCATCTACGACTACATGGGAAATCATACGGATACCGTCCGCACGGTGACCAACTTCAGCCCTACGCTCGACTTCCGCTATCGTTTCTCCAAGATGAGCAACCTGCGCATCAACTATCGTGGTACCACCACTCAGCCAAGCATCTCGCAGTTGCTGAACATCGTAGACGACAGCGACCCTCTGAACATCTCGAAGGGTAATCCTGGACTGAAGCCTGCCTTCACCCAGAACTTCCGCTTGTTCTACAACAACTTCGTGCAGAACCACAACAAGGGCGTGATGACCTTCATCAACTTCTCTACCACTCGCAATAGCATCAGCAACAAGGTGGAGTACGACGAGACGACAGGTGGCAGAACCACCACACCAGAGAATATCAATGGCAACTGGAACGTGATGGGAGCCTTCATGTTCAACTGCTCCATAGACAGCGCAGGTGTATGGAACATCAACACCGACACCAACCTGGGCTACAACAACTATGTGAGCTACCTGAGCGTAGACAAGCAGGCAGACTCGCAGAAGAACACCACCAAGAACTTCACATGGCGTGAGCGTCTCTCTTTCAGCTACCGCAACGACTGGGCTGAGTTCTCGCTCGATGGCACGTTGACCTACAACAAGGCGAAGAACAAGCTTCAGCCTACGAGCAACCTCGACACATGGCAGTTCTCCTATGGTCCTAGCATGACGCTCACCGCTCCTTGGGGCACGAGTCTGAACTCAAGCCTCTCCATCAGCAGCCGTCGTGGCTATAGCGACAGCAACATGAACACCGACGAGTTCGTATGGAATGCGCAGTTATCTCAAAGCTTCCTCAAGGGCAAGCCATTGACCTTGATGCTCCAGTTCTACGACATCCTGCATCAGCAGAGCACCTTCTCTCGTGCCATCTCCGCTACCTCTCGTACGGATACCGAGTATAATGCCATCAACAGCTATGCGATGCTCCACGTGATATATCGCTTGAATCTCTTCGGGGGCAAGCAGGCTCGTCAGGGTGGTCCTGATGGCGATGGTCGTCGCCCAGACTTTGGTGGCCGTCCATTCAATGGTGGCGGTCGCCCAATGGGACCTCCTCCTGGTGGTGGTCGCCGCTGGTAATGAAAAGTTTCAAATAGGTATGACAAAAAGGCGAATCCCCGCTCTCTTCACAGAGAACGGGGATTCTTCATGTTCAAATGTTTAACAATTAAAAACTTTATTTTGTGTTAATGGGTTCTTTTTGTCTTTTTTAGAGTTTGAACTTGTAGCCCAAGGTGATTGAGAATACTTGGTTCTTCATGTCTGTGTCTTTTGCGACATCAGTCAATCCCAGAGCATAACGAGCATCAATACAGAAGCCCTCATATTCGTATGAGATACCCAGAGGCATGGAGATGTCGACTGACTTGATGTCTGCATCAACTGAGTGACCTGCTGCTGTCCATTCGCTGTTTACCTTGAATCCTGGCTGCAAACCTGCCTTCAAAGCCAAGCCTTTGGCTACATAGAAGTTGGCGAGAACAGGTACATTGATGTAGTCCATTTTCAGCTTGATGTCTTGTCCGCTAATAGTTGCCTTTGTCCCTTGCTGAGAGTAAAGGAGACCTGCGCTAAGACCAAACCAGTTGTTGATATGGTATTCTCCTTCTACACCGATAACTAAACCTGCTTTCCAATCCGTGTCGCCATCATCGGAATAGTCGGTCAAGTTGGAAACATTCAAGCCAACCTTAGGCTGGATAGTAACATCACCTGCAGAATACTGTGCGAAAGCACCTACCGAAGACAGCACCATGGCTGCCATGAGCAATAACTTTTTCATAATCTTAAATCTTTTAAGTTGTTAATACTTCTTTTCCGAAAAGCAGAAGTCTAAAGTCTTCTATCAACTCTTTACTCATACTTATTCGGTTGCAAATTTAAAAGAAATATTGATAATTGTATGCTTTTTCTTCATTTTTTTTCTGTCTTGGGCTAAAATTTTATGTATTTATTGCCTTTTAGAATACTTTTCCGAAAGAATATTCGCTTTTTCTTGCTTTATAAATAATAAAAGAAGAACGAGGATGTAATGCCCGATATACGGGAGTTGCATCCTCGTTCTTCTTTTATTCTTCTTCCTCCTCGTCCCAGTCTTCCTCGTCAAACCCGAACATGGCTGGGTCTACGAAGGCATCCAGGGCTCTGCGTTCTTTCTTGGTAGGTCGGCCGGTGCCACGAGCTCGGTCCACGAATCCGCTGATGCGGCTCATCTCCAAGAGTTCGTACTGCTTAGGGTCGGTTACGTTCTTGTATACTCCGAAGAGCATCTTGGCACCCACACGCTGCTCGATGCAGTCGAGTACCTCGAAGGAGTAGGTGATAGGGGCTTTCTTCACGCTCACCACGTCGCCTCGCTTGATGATGAAAGAAGGCTTCCGGGTGACACCTCCCACGGTGACACGACCGTTCTTGCAAGCATCGGCTGCGATGCTGCGAGTCTTGTAGATGCGAGCTGCCCAGAGCCACTTGTCTATTCTTGCACTTTCCTTCATTACTTACTTCTTTCCGAGCTTGTTGAACTGGTTCATCGTGATGTCGATGCCAGCCAGTACAAAGCTCTTGATGATTTCCACGCCGAGGTCGATGGCAGGCTGAAGCTGCTTCATGTCCTCCTCGCTGTACTTGCCGAGCACCCAGTCTATCTGTCCGCCACGAGGGTAGTCGTTGCCGATGCCCATACGGAGGCGAGCATAGTTCTGACCGATAAGCTGCTGGATGTGTCCCAGACCGTTGTGCCCACCGTTGCTGCCGTTCGCCTTGAGGCGGAAGGCACCGAGAGGCAGGGCAAGCTCGTCGCTGATGACGAGCAGGCGGCTCTGGTCTATCTTCTCCTGGTTGAGCCAATAGCGCACAGCGTTGCCGCTGAGGTTCATGAAGGTGGTAGGCTTCAAGAGGAATACCTTGCGCCCCTTGATGGTGGTCTCGGCAACGAAACCATATCGCTTGTCCTCAAAATGAATATTGGACGCTTTAGCAAAAGCGTCCAATACCATAAATCCTGTGTTGTGCCTGGTCTCGGCGTACTCGTCGCCAGGGTTGCCAAGCCCACAAATCAAATATTTGTCCAATGTTTGAATATGCTTTACTCAGGTTCGTAAAAACACGTAGGTCTTACTGATTACTCAGCAGCCTCTGCGTCAGCCTGCTGAGCAGCGAGCTGAGCGTTACGTGTCATCTTGATAGAGCAAACTACTACAGCCTTGCTTGTAGCGAGCTCGAGACCCTCGAATGAGAGGTCGCCTACCTTGATGCTCTTACCGATCTTCAACGCTGTAACGTCGATGTCGAGGTGCTCAGGAATCTGCTGGTATGGAGCAGTAACGTTGATTTTGCGGATAGAGAGGTTCATACGACCACCGTCGCGAACACCCTGTGCGAGACCTACCAACTTCACTGGGATACCGATGGTGATAGGCTTCTGGTCGTTCACCTCGTAGAAGTCTACGTGGAGAGGAGCGTCTGTAGTAGGGTGGAACTGAATCTCCTTCATGATGGCTGTGTGGCTCTCACCGTCGATGATGAGGTTGATCACGTATACATGAGGAGTGTAGATGATCTTGCGCAACTCAGCGAATGGAACAGCGAATGACAATGCCTCTGGAGCACCGTTCTCGCCCTTCTTCTCACCGTAGAGGTTACATGGAATCAAACCTTCCTTACGCAAATTCTTAGAAGCTTTCTTGCCAAGGTCTGTACGCTTCTGACCTGTTACATTAATCTCTTTCATTTTGTGTTACTCTAAATTAAGTTATTAATAAAATTATGTGCCTTAACTCGCCATCACACGGATTAGCTTTGCTTAAAGCGGGTGCAAAATTACGCATTTTATTTGGAATAAGCAAATTTTCTTAGCCAAAAATATGTTTTAGAGGCATAAAAACCTTGGATTATACACTTTTTTGCTTAAATAAACTGAAAATATCGCCTCTTTTCTTGTGTATTATATATATAATGTGTAATTTTGCAATCGTATTAGGTAATTATATTAAGTGAATCTTTTAAAAACATTAGAGAATGATTAATAGGGATTTGATAAGACGTAAAATTGTGCAGTTAACCTACGCATACTATCAAAACAGCGATCACAACATGGATAACGCTGAGAAGGAGCTGATATTCAGCCTCTCCAAGTCATACGATTTGTATAACTATATGTTGCAGCTCATCGTGGCCATCACGGGCGAGGCACGCAAACGCTATGATGTGGAAGTGGCTCGTGCGCATCGTGAGGGTGAGCAGGAACCTTCGTCTCGTTTTGCCTTCAATAAGTTTGCCATGCAACTGGAGGAAAACAAGATGTTGCTCGATTGGATTGACGTGAAGCATTCCAGTTGGGACGAGGACATCGAGCAGGTGCGCAAGCTGTATACTGCCATTACGTCTAGCGATCTCTATGCCGACTATATGAGCGGAGCCATCGACGAGGAATTGAAAGACCTTGACGAGTATGACCGCGATCGTGAGGTTTGGCGCCGCATCTACAAGAGGTTTATCCAGAACAATGACGACTTGGATGCCTTCCTCGAGGAGAAAAGCCTCTACTGGAACGATGACAAGGACATCGTGGATACCTTTGTCATCAAGACCATCAAGCGATTCGACCCGGCAGCCAAGGCCAAGCAAGAGTTGCTGCCTGAATACAAGGATGCCGAGGACAGGGATTTCGCCCGCAAGCTCTTCCGCGCCACCATCCTCAATGCCGATGCCTATCAGCGCTACATGAGCGACGCCTCTCGCAACTGGGATTTCTCTCGCTTGGCATACATGGATGTTGTCATCATGCAGATTGCCATTGCCGAGTTCTTGACCTTCCCTGGCATCCCTGCCACCGTGACCATCAATGAGTATGTAGAACTAGCCAAGGTGTATAGCACGCCTCGAAGCGGTGGATATGTGAACGGCATGTTGGACAACATCGGCCGTTTCTTGATAGACAAGAACTTGATGCTCAAGGAGCTTCCTGAGCGCAGACATAAGTAAACATTATAGATTATTAATCATAGAAAATATTTAGAACATGACAAATTTACTATTGCAGGCTGCTCCTGCTGGAGGTGGTAGCAGCATGAGTTTTCTCATTATGATGGTAGCGATTTTCGCTATCATGTGGTTCTTCATGATTCGTCCTCAGCAAAAGAAGCAGAAGGAGATTCGTAAGTTCCAAAACTCTCTTGCAGAGGGCTCCAAGGTGGTTACGGGCGGTGGTGTATACGGCACCGTGAAGCGTGTGGACCTAGAGGCCAATACTGTAGATGTAGAGATTGCTCGTGGCGTGGTGATCACTGTGGCTAAGGGCTACGTGTTTGCCGATGCAGCTAGTCAGACTCCTAATGCATAGTATTAAGAACATATTGCAAACTGTCAGAAACTTCCTGTTCAGTGGTCTGAATAAGGAGTTTCTGATTTTTTTGTTCTTTTTCGCCCTCAGTGGCATCTTCTGGCTGATGATGACGCTCAACGAGACGGCAGAGAGAGAATTTGACATCCCCGTGCGTCTGACGGGAGTGCCACGCAATGCAGTCATTACTGGCGACATGCCCGATACGGTGCATGTCACGGTGCGCGACAAGGGATTCACGCTTGCCACCTATGCCTATGGCGGCAAGTTACGTCCGCTCACCTTCCGCTTTGCCTCTTATGCCGACGAAGACACGGGGCGCGGGCAGGTGCCGCTGGTCGATGTGCAGAAGCAGGTGCTGGCGCAGCTCTATGGCTCCAGCAAGTTGTTGTCGCTGAAGCCTGGGCGGTTCGACTTCTTCTTCACCTATGGCTCTTCCAAGAAGGTGCCCGTGGTGTTCAGGGGAAAGATAACCACCAGCCGAAGCTATTATCTCGCCCATACCGAATTTCGCCCTACCACGGTGACGGTATATGCCAACAAGAAGCAGCTCGACCAGTTGCAGTCGGTAGAGATAGAGCCGTTCAATATCAGCAACCTGCAGGATACCATTCACCGCAATGTCTTCATCAAGAAGATACGTGGCATGAAGATTGTGCCTCGGATGGTGCGCTTGGCTGTATATCCCGATGTGCTCACCGAAGAGTCGATGGAGGTGCCTGTCACCGCCATCAATATGCCGCCCAACATGGTGCTACGCACTTTCCCGTCCAGGGTTTCCGTGAAGTTCACCGTCGGTGCCAGCCTCTTCAGAACCATCAAGCCTAATCAGTTTAAGGTGGTGGTCGACTATAATGAGTTGGAAAACAACCCTTTGGACAAGTGTCGGCTTCAGCTGCGCAGCGTGCCACGCTCAGTGAGCAAGGCGCATCTGGAGATGGATATGGTGGATTATTTGCTTGAGCAACAATGAAGATAGCTATAACGGGAGGCATAGGCAGCGGCAAGAGCTACGTGTGCCGAATATTGGAGAAGCATGGCATTCGGGTGTATGATTGTGATGCTGGAGCCAAGCGAGTGATGCGCTCGGACGTGGACTTGCAAACTCGGCTTCGAGCATTGGTGGGCGAGGAAGTGAATAAGTCAGTCCTGGCACAGTTTCTCTTGGCGAGCGAAGCCAACAAGCAAGCCGTCAATGACATTGTGCATCCAGCCGTGGCCCGTGACTTCGAGCGTAGCGGTTGCGATTGGCTGGAGAGTGCTATCCTCTACGACAGCGGTTTCGACAAGCGTACCCATTTCGACTATGTGGTGTGTGTGTCGGCTCCTCTGGATGTGCGCCTCCGCCGCATCATGCAGCGCGACCATATCTCAAGCCCCAAGGCGCAGCAATGGATCGACGCCGTGATGCCCCAAGAGGAGCTTGTAGCTCGCTCTGACTATGAAATCGTGAACGATGGCGAGAGGGATGTCGAAGGGCAAGTCGTGGACTTGCTAGACAAGCTGCGCTATCCATCCTTAGCGAAAAAATGAATTATAGAATAAAACAAAATAAATAGAAAACAAAGACAATGGAAACAATTCTTTCAATTGCAGGCAAGCCAGGCCTTTATAAACTGGTATCTAGAGGTAACAGAAACTTGATCGTCGAGACTCTCGACGAGACTCACAAGCGTATCCCAGCTTTCGCCACCGACCGTGTGACAAGCCTTGGCGACATCGCTATGTATACAGACGCTGACGAGGTGCCATTGTACGAGGTGCTCGACAGCGTGAGCAAGAAGGAAGAGGGCAAGCCTAGCACCTTCAACTACAAGAAGGCTTCTGCCGACGAGCTCCACGCTTATTTCGCAGAGGTGCTTCCTAGCTACGACCGCGACCGTGTGCGCGACAGCGACATCAAGAAGCTCATGCAGTGGTACAACATCCTCGCAAAGTATGGCATCTCCGACTTCAAGTCGGTGCTCGCTCCTACAGAGGGCGACAACGTGGACGACCGCGCTGAGCAGGAGGCTGCCGAGTAAAAAACGCTCGCAGATTTCGCAGATGTTTATTTAGTATAGAAAAAAGCTCCCACCAAATAGGCGGGAGCTTTTTTCTGTTTATATCTTATTTCTCTTCCATCTTCCTCACTTCTTTCAGGAAGCGGTGCCTGTAGAGGATGCCTGCCGCCGTCAGCCCGAACGGGAAGGCTATCCAGATGCCCAGGATGCCCATGCCCAGTGGGAAACCGAGGGTATAGCCCATCGGCAGGGAGATGACGAAGTAGGCGATGAAGGCATACGTCACCATCGGCTTGACGCAGGCGATGCCCCTCAGTCCGTTGGCGAAGGTATATTGCAGTCCGTCGCCAAACTGGTAAACCATCAGCATGATGATGAGCATCGCCACGATCTGCTGCACCTCGGCGTTGTCGGTGAACAAGCCTCCCATCTGGTGGCGGAAGAGCAGGATGGGCAATCCCATCACCAGGGAGAAGAGCAGGTTGAGGCAGAAGCCATCGTTGGCGTTCTGGCGCACGGCAACAAAGTCTTTCTGCCCCACGAAGTGGCTCACACGTATCGCCATCGCCGCCGCCATGCCCGAGAGCACGAGGTAGAAGAGCTGCGATATGGTAATCATGATTTGGTGGGCGGCAAGCGGAATGGTGCCCAGCCAGCCTACCATCACACAGCTCAGCGTGAATGCCGCCGACTCCATCGCCAACTGCAATGCCACAGGCCATCCCAGGCGGTTCATCTCTCGGAAGTCTGCCTTGTTCACATGGCTCGCCATGATGTCGTGTCGGTATTCACGGAAAGTCTTGCGAAGGGAAACCATCACCACCATCGCCACGGCCATCAGTATGCGTGATGCCATGGTGGAGATACCTGCGCCGAGCAATCCCAGCTCAGGGAAAGGCCCTACGCCATAGATAAGCATCCAATTGCCCAGGATGTTTATCACATTTCCCGCTATCATCACCCACATCGCCACCTTGGTGTGCGTGATGCCGTCGAGGAATTGCTTCATCGTGTTGAACACACCCACGAACATCACCGAGATGAGGTTGACGATGAAGTAGGGGCGGATGAGTGCCAATAGCTCCTCTGGCTGCCCGATGCGGTGGAGGTTGAAGTAGAGGACAATCATCGCAACGGTGAAGATGACGCCCACCACCATATTGGCGAAGAGCGAGTTGCGCACCTTCTGCCCAATCTCCTCCGTGCGCTCCATGCCGTAAAGCCTGCCGATGACAGGGGTGAGACCGTAGGAGAAGCCCATGTAGGAGACGAGGACAAGGGTAAAGATGTTGTTCACGAGTCCTGCCGCCGCCAGCTCCTGCGTGCTGTGATGTCCTATCATGAGTGTGTCGGCGAAGCCCAGCACGATGGTGCCCAGTTGTCCGATGATGATGGGGATGCCTATCGAGAGCAGTTGTCTGTAATGATGTTTCCTTTGGGTTGTTGCCATGTTATTGCTATTAATATCTGTTGTTTTTTCATCCATGATGTCAGGGAAAGAGCTTTATCTCATCACCCAAAACTTATGGCTTCCCAGCCCCCTGCTCTTGAAGGGAGAGTCCTCTCTTTCGCAGATTCTCTTCAGCTCTCTCGAAGCCACGGAGCGGCTCATGCCATTGAGGTTGGCATATTCTTGCAGGTAGATGACGCCATATTTCTCGATGTGTTTCTTGGCTCGCTCTATTCGCTCTTCCGCGGTATATTTGCTCTTCGCGATGGTTTGCACCTGGCTCTGCACACGTTCCAGGTCTACGTTTCTTTTCAGTTGGCTCAGAAAGTCGGTGTCCACCTTGTAGTTCACGTCCTTCACCGCCACCTTTCGGTAGAGCATCTTGTCGTTTTCGCCTTGCATTTCCTTGTCTTTCTCGTCGGTGAACCCGATGCTGAGCGAGAACGTGCCCAGCCCGTCGAGCTTGATGTTGTAGCCCATGTCCATCATCTTGACCATGAAGTCGGACAGGTCTTCCAGTATCGCTTTCACGATGCTGGGCGAATAGGTGCGATTGTAAGAATGCAGCTTCTCGCAGACTTCGTCTGTAGAGAGCGTGCGATGGATTTCTACCTTTGGGTAGACGATGCGCTTGCCTGAATGGGTCAAGTCGGTCATTTCTTGTAGTTTATAATTGGCCATAGTCCTTGTTGTTTAATTTCCCTTGCAACGAAGGGAGGTTTATATTTTCTTTAAGAAAAAGAGTTGCTAGTCTTAACAGAAATCTCCGTTGCACGACGTGGAACGCACATTCCACGTCGTGGGATGGCGGTTTCACGTCGTGCAACGTGCATCCCACGTCGTGCAACGGAGATTTCTGTTCTGCAAAAATACAATTATCTTTAGACATACCCAAACTTTTTACGAAATATTTTTCAAAAAAGGATAGTATTTCGCGGAAAAGTCTTATCTTTGTAAATAAAAAGATAACTAACCAAGAAAAAGAGATGAAGAAACTAGCAATCTTGCTGCTCGTCGCAGCCCAATCATTCGTGGCACAGGCTCAGGAGAAGCTTGTGGCACTGAGTTTTGACGATGGTCCGAACACGACGACCACCCTCCACATGCTCGACGTGCTGAAGAAGCACGGCGTGAAGGCATCCTTCTTCGTGATAGGCAAGAACATCACCGAGGAGAGCGCCAAGAGCATGGTGCGTGCCCACCAGGAAGGACACGACATTGAGAACCACAGCCTGACGCACAGCGCCATGTCGCAACTCTCGCCCGACTCCATTCGTAAGGAGGTGACGATGACGTCGGCTAAGGTAAAGATCTATGTGGGCAAGGCTCCCAAGTTCTTCCGTCCGCCATACATCAACGTAGACCAGAAGATGTACGACAACATCAAGCTCGGCTTCATCTGCGGCGATGGATGCGAGGACTGGGTAGACTCCATCACCGTAGACGAGCGTGTAAGGCGCATCACGTCGATAGCCAGGGATGGTGTCATCTTCCTGCTCCACGACTTCGAGGGCAACGAGCAGACGGTGCAGGCAGTGGATCGTGTCATCCCAATCCTCCAGGAGCGAGGCTTCCGCTTCGTCACCGTTCCAGAACTTTTCAAGCTGAAGGGCGTGAAGCCTAAGCGTAACGTGATATACAGCGACGTGATGAAGCCTGAGCATATCATCAAGTAGGAAACAAGAGATTATTTCTTAGAATTCTGGTAGTAGTGCCTTGCGCACTGATGGCCATGAGCATTGCCAATAGGATTTTTCTCATCATTTATTTTTTAGTTGCTGTTTTTATTGATTGCTACCGCAAAGTTACGCCTTTTGGGGGAATTATGCAAATAATCTGGCGAGAAAATGTATGCGGAAGTTGGAAAAAGAAATAGCACCTATAGTATCAAGTAAATACAAATAAGGCATCCTTCGCATGGAAGAATGCCTTATTTGTATTTACTTGTGAGTTATCTGAGATTCCATGTCTTTGATAAAAGCGTTGACTTTCTCGAAATATGGCAAAACCTCTTCTTCTGTCGCATCGTACATGTCATCATAATCACCTGATTGCCTAAGTTCGTAAAGGCGAGAGAATAATTTGCCGTAAGATTTGTCGAGCAAGCCTGTGGCGATGAACTTCTCCCCAACCAAATGGATGACACCAGCATGAGTCTTGGCGGTAAAGCCTTTGTCTAATAAGAGAGCTGAAGCCATGTGGAAGACGCAATAATATAAACGGTTACCTGTCAAGTTCCAGTATTTCAGGTTGGCAACAGCCTTTGCTTCTTCCAAGCTCTTATATGCCTTTTCGATTCTGTATCTTACTAAATCTTTGCGTTGTTGGCTTTCTAGCATAATACTACTCCTTCTCTTTCGATGTTGTCATAAAAAGGACTTCCTTTTTTGTTATTCCAATCTTTCATGGAATATACGATAGGATGAATCATTTGGTTGATTTTCCATCCCAGTTCCCATAGGGGATAAGTATAGTTGTCGTGGTCTTGCTCTTCTATCTTGTCCTTGTTTAATAGCACAAGGATATCCCAGTCGGAATCAGCCTTGGCATCATTGCGGGCTCTTGACCCGAAGAGAATCACCTTGGCATCTTTCGGCATGATCGATACCGCCTTGGCTTGTATCGAACGAATGATATTATCCTCCAAATGAGTCTTAGTTATTGTTGTCATAACTCGTTTAATTTATTTCCTCCGCAAAGATACGCCAAAATATCGAAAGGCGCAAATAATTTGGCGAGAAAATGTATGCGGATGGTGTTTTTCCTGTAAAATCATGGGTGAACCCTTTTCGCTAGGGTTCACCTCTTGGGGTGTGAAGGTGAACCCTAACAAAAAGAACTTTGTATATACAGCGTGTGCGAAGAAATATGTAAAGAAATAATACATAGATAGTTATATGCGCTTTTTAACACGTATTTAACGCTGAAAGTTTTAGTAAGCCTTCACCCTTCACCTCGCTCCAGGGGAGGTGTTCACCCGAAAGCGAAGGGATGCCGACTTGGTGGATAAGGCATTCTTTCTACGGAACTTTTGAGATTTTGCAGAAAAAAGTCTGGGAAAAAGTAGGTTGTTCAAAATTATTTTCTTATCTTTGCCTAAAGTTTGTTCCATCAAACCAGCCTTAAGAAACTTGATGGCATAAATAGGTAGCAGATAATAAAATAGAAAAAAGAGCTTATGACCCCAGAGAAACTATATGATATGATACGCTGC
>CAVKXW010000013.1:0-26167 GCA_963660215.1 Bacteroidaceae bacterium
GTACTGCAATGCAATGCGGGAGAGTAGGTAGCCGCCTTCTTTTATCAAGAGCCTCAGATTTCGAAAGATTTCTGAGGCTTTTTCGTTTATTTTTTGTATCTTATATGATTCCTACTGGTATCCTATTGATTCTTGTTATGGTAAGATACATCTGGTGTCATTATCGGGGCAAGAAACAATATGGAGACGATATGGATTTAGTCTGATTAGAATTATATCATATAAGATAAAGGGCTGTTCCTTGGTTGGAACAGCCCTTTATGGTTGTTATTTGTTCTTGCGATGATTTCTCGTTTTTTGCTTACTCTTCTTTGTTTTTTTCTCAGAAGCGCTCGTTGCAGGCTTTTCTTTTTGTATTGGTGCGGAATCGCCCGCTAGCGTAAAGTCTAGTTGTTTCTTTTCGAGGTTGGCTTGCGCCACCTTGATGCGTATGGCATCTCCCAGTTGGTACTTGTTGTGGTGGCGGCGGCCGATGAGGCAGAAGTTCTTCTCGTCGAAGTCGTAGTAGTCGCCAGCGATGTCACGCATCGGAATCATTCCCTCGCAGTGGTTCTCGTCGATGGTGGCGTAGATACCATACGAAGTAATACCACTGATGTGGGCATCGAACTCCTCGCCTAGCTTGTCGCCCATAAACTCTACCATCTTGTACTTGATGGAGTCACGCTCGGCGTTCTGGGCTATCTGTTCCATCTCCGAACTATGCTCGCAAAGCTCCTCGTAATGCTTCTCGTTGGCACTTCTGCCACCCTCGGCATACTTGGTGAGCAAACGGTGAACCATTGTGTCTGGATAACGGCGGATAGGCGAAGTAAAGTGAGTGTAATACTCGAAAGCCAGTCCGAAGTGTCCGATGTTGTGTACGGAGTACTTTGCCTTCATCATCGCACGCAGGGCTACCATCTGGATGAGATTGCTCTCAGGCTTGCCATCGCATTCTGCCATCAGTTTGTTCAAGCTCTTGGCTGTGGCTCCCTTGGTGCCCTCGGTCTTCATCTTATAGCCGAACTTTACCACGAACTCACGCAGGGTCTCCAACTTCTGTGGGTCTGGGTTGTCGTGTATACGATAAGGAAGCGTCTTCGGCTTCTTGCCCTTCTTAACCTTTCCGATGCTCTCTGCCACCGTACGGTTGGCGAGGAGCATGAATTCCTCCACGAGTTTGTTGGCATCCTTCGAACGCTTGTAGTAACAGCGTGTAGGCTTGCCCTTCTCATCCACGTCGAAATGCAACTCCTCTCGGTCGAACTTCACGGCTCCGTTCTTGAAGCGAGCGGCACGAAGTTTCTTGGCTAATTTGTCGAGTGTGATGAGCTGGAGGGCATTCTCACCCTGGTAAGGATGCTCCTTGGTCTCTGCAGGAGCAGGTTCGCCTGTGCCATCAATCACGCCGTTTGCCTCCAACAGCTCCTGTACCTCTTCATATTTATAGCGGCGGTCGCTCTTGATGACTGTATGTACGATGCGATAGTTCTTGACTTCTGCATTGTTGTCCATCTCGAAGATGACACTGTAGGCAAGCTTTTCCTCGTTAGGACGGAGCGAACAGATGAAGTTGCAGAGACGCTCAGGCAGCATTGGAATGGTACGATCTACGAGGTAGACGGATGTGGCACGTTTCACAGCCTCCTTGTCGATGATGCTACCCTCTGTGACATAGTGGGAGACATCGGCGATGTGTACACCCACCTGCCAGTTGCCGTTCTCAAGCTTCTGGATGCTGAGGGCATCGTCGAAGTCCTTGGCATCCTTCGGGTCGATGGTGCAGGTGAATACCTTGCGGAAGTCTTCACGCTCGGCATAATCCTTTTCGGTTATTTCGCCCGAAATCTTGTTGGCGGCATCCTCCACGTTCTTCGGATACTTGTATGGCAACCCATACTGGGCGAGGATGGTGTTCATCTCTACATCGTTGTCGCCCATCGGACCGAGAATGTCAACCACCTCTCCGATAGGACTCTTATATTCGCCGTCAGGCCACTCGATGATGCGCACCACGGCACGGTCGTCGGTCTTGCCGCCCTTGATCTTGCGGCGAGGGATGATGATGTTGTGGGCGAATACATCGCCTGGGGTTACCAGATAAGCCAAGTCCTTGTCTACCTTGAGGCGACCTACGAATGTATCCTTGGCACGTTCCAATATCTTGTTGACCTGAGCCTCCTTGATGTGGTTCTTGCGGCGAGCGAGGAAAGTGAACTCCACACGGTCGCCGTTGAGAGCGCCCATCGAGTTGCGCTCTGATACAAAGATAGGTTTCTCACTATCGTCTGGGATGACCGAGTTCTTGCCGTTCGCCTTGCGCACGAACTTACCCTCCATCACCTGCACGCTCTGATTGAGGCGATAAGAGTTGTCGCTCACCTTGGCGAGGTAGTCGTCCCAAGCCATTTCCTCCATGATGTCGATAGCCAGCATCTTGAGCGGATGCGTGGTGAGATGGAGGGCACGGAATATCTCTTTGAAGCTGAGCGTTTCGCCCGGCCTTTCGGCAAAGAACTCCTGGAGCATCTCCGTGAGCTGCGCCTTGTTCATTCTCTTGCCACCTTTTTTACCTTTTCCCATAATTATAAAGATTAATAGTTTTTCTAGGGCAAATTTAGACAAAAAAACTGAAAGTAGCAAGCGGTTATAGGATAATTTTCTTTAAAATGCCAAGAAAAGATGCAAGAGATATTACAATACTGTTACAAAGTGAATAATGAAGGTCGAAAGTTTGAAAAAGAAAATGTTTTTTAGTATTTTTGCAAACAAATTGTAATAGGTGTTTCCCCGAAGCAGCTATGAGAGTGATGTATAGATTACAATTATCATAAGACAAGACATTTATGAATACAACGAATTATCTAGTGATAGCATTTCAGATTCTAGGTTCTCTGGCGTTGCTCATCTATGGTATGAAGGTGATGAGCGAGGCGTTGCAGAAGATGGCAGGATCGCAGTTGCGTCACATCTTGGGAGCGATGACTACCAATCGCTTCACGGGTATGCTGACGGGTACCTTTGTAACCTGTGCCGTACAGAGCTCTTCGGCGACCACGGTGATGACGGTATCATTCGTCAACGCTGGTTTGCTCACCTTGGCGCAAGCCATCTCGGTCATCATGGGTGCCAACATCGGTACCACGCTCACGGCATGGATCATGTCGCTTGGCTATAATGTAGACCTCACCGTCGTTGTATTCCCTGCCTTCTTCCTAGGCATCATGCTTATCTACAGTAAGCGTCGTCGCTATATCGGTGATTTCCTTTTTGGTATAGCTTTTCTTTTCTTCTCATTGGTACTCTTGAGCAATGCTGGAAAAGAGTTGGATTTAGAACATAACCCATCGGTCATCGACTTCTTTAGTTCTTTTGATATTAGGAGTCATGGCACCATCATCACCTTCCTTATGATAGGAACGCTTATCACCTGCTTGGTACAAAGTTCTGCGGCGGTGATGGCTATTACCATCTTGCTCTGTTCTACGGGTGTGCTACCAATATACTTGGGCATTGCCTTGGTGCTGGGTGAGAACATCGGAACCACAGCCACAGCCAACCTCGCAGCCTTGGGTGCGAATGCACAGGCTCGTCGTGCGGCCTTGGCTCACTTGGTGTTCAATGTGTTTGGCGTGGTGTGGGTGCTCTGCCTCTTCTATCCATTCGTCAACTTCGTTTGCTCTTTGGTGGGTTATAACCCTGATGGTGGTAATCTGACCACTGCGCAGAAGGCTACCATCCTGCCTATTGTACTGGCAGCTTTCCATACTTGTTTCAATGTCTGCAACACAGGATTGCTGATTTGGTTCATCCCACAGATAGAGAAGTTGGTTTGTCAGCTGATTCGACCAAAGAAGCAAGCAGACGATGACTTCCGCTTGCGCTTCATCCAGGCAGGTATCATGAAGACTCCTGAGCTTTCAGTATTGGAGGCACAGAAGGAGATTGCCAGCTTCGGCGAGCGCATCCAGCGTATGTTTAATATGGTACGCGACCTGTCGGGTGCCACGGAAGAAAAGGATTTTGACAAGCTCTTTACTCGCATCGAGAAGTATGAGGGCATCTCGGACAATATGGAGATAGAAATTGCCAAGTATCTCGACCAGGTGAGCGATGCCCACCTGAGTGATGACACGAAGGGAAAGATTCGTGCCATGCTCCGTGAGATTTCGGAGATAGAGAGCATCGGCGATAGCTGTTACAATATGGCTCGTACCATTCGTCGCAAGCGTGAGTCGAAGGAGGAGTTTACGGCTAAGCAGGTGGAGCACATCAACCAGATGTTTGAATTGACTAGCGAAGCCTTGTCGCAGATGGTCTTCCTGTTTACTCACAACAAGTCGCAGCTCGACTTGAATCGTACCTTTAATATAGAGAATGAGATTAATAATTTCCGCAATCAGTTGAAGCGTCAGAACATCGACGATGTAAACAATCATCTTTATACTTATGGTGTCGGCACCTTGTATATAGATTTGATTCAGGAGTGCGAGAAACTAGGCGATTATGTGGTGAATGTCGCCGAGGCTCGTATGGGTACTAAGTTTGGGGGATAATAAATAAAGCAAAAGCTCGCAAGGACAACAAACATTCTTGCGAGCTTTTTATTTGTAGCGGATACAAATCCTTAGAGTATCAAGATTCTACTTTATTTGTTTAAGAGGATATCCTTCAGTTCTTTCATTCCCTCGGAAGCTCCCTTCATGATATGTTCTATCTTGTAATATCCATTGGCGTTTACTGCCCCTGGGTCTATCAGGTAGATAGGGATGTGAGGCTTGGTGTAGGAAATCAAGCCTGCGGCAGGATAAACATTGAGCGATGTGCCAATGATAACAAAGATGTCGGCATTCTGCACTGCCTCGGCAGCAGGTTCTATCATCGGAACGTTCTCGCCGAAGAAGACGATGAACGGACGGAGCAAACTGCCGTCGCCTGCCTTGGTGCCAGGCTCTACCTCGCAGTCGTCTTCTGGCAAGTCCTTGATGTAGCGATAGTCGTAAGGATTGTCGCTGGAGCAAACCTTGGTCAGTTCGCCATGCAGGTGGATGACGTTTGTGGAGCCAGCCTTCTCGTGCAGGTTGTCTACATTCTGGGTGATGACCGTCACCTCGAAGTCCTTCTCCAGTTCCTTGATAAGCTTATGTCCCTCGTTAGGCTGGGCGGCATAGAGCTTATGGCGTAACATGTTATAGAAGTTGGTTACTAGGGTAGGGTCAGCTTCCCATCCCTCATGGGTGGCTATCTGTTCCACAGGATAGTTTTCCCACAAGCCATCGTTGCCACGGAAAGTCTTGAAACCACTCTCCACCGACATGCCGGCACCGGTTAAAAATACAAGTTTCTTCATCTTATCACGATTTAATTGATAATATTTTTAGATTCTTACTATTAAGAATGCACAAATTTAGTAATTTTTCTTCAAATAGCATCGTTTTCAGCGAGAAAAATGTTATCTTTGCACTCGTTTTAAGGACAAAAAGGACAAATTAAGATTATTAATACAAAGTTTTAGAATAAATTTATGGATAAAGTAAGTTATGCTTTGGGCATCGGCATCGGTCGCCAGTTGGCTTCAATGGGTGCAGAGAGTTTGAATATCGACGATTTCGCACAGGCTGTAAAGGATGCTATCGCTGGCAAGCTCCAGCTCGACGAGCAGGAGGCACAGCAGTTGGTACAGAATTTCTTCGCAGAGCAGGAGGCTAAGGCTCAGGCTGCTGCTGCCGAGAAGGGCAAGGTTGCCAAGGAGGCAGGAGAGAAGTTCCTTGCGGAGAATGGCAAGAAGGATGGTATCATCACCACCAAGAGTGGTTTGCAATATCAGGTGTTGCGCGAGGGCAACGGCAAGGCTCCTAAGGCTACCGACCAGGTGGAGTGCCACTACGAGGGTACACTCATCGACGGTACCAAGTTTGACAGTTCTTACGACCGTGGTCAGACCGCTACCTTCCCATTGAATCAGGTAATTGCTGGTTGGACAGAGGGCCTTCAGTTGATGACAGAGGGTGCTAAGTATCGTTTCTTCATCCCTTACCAGTTGGGTTATGGCGAGCGTGGCGCAGGTGCATCCATTCCTCCATTCTCAGCCTTGATTTTCGATGTAGAGCTCGTTGCCGTTAAGTAATAACGCAATAGAGATGTCTTTTCTCTCAAAGAAGAGAGAGTATACTTTAACATAGAGAACAAAAAATAAAAACATAAAGAAATGAAAAAGTTATTTTTCGGAGCCCTCGTGGCTTTCGCTGCTGCTACATTTGTAGCTTGTGGCAATTCTACTCCAAAGGCAGATCTCAAGACAGACGTTGATACATTGAGCTATGCCATGGGTATGTCTCAGACTCAGGGTCTGAAGGAGTTTATGGTAGAGCGCATGGGCGTGGATACCGCTTACATGGATGATTTCGTAAAGGGTCTTAATGATGGTGCCAACGCTGGCGATGACAAGAAGAAGGCTGCTTACTACGCTGGTATCCAGATTGGTCAGCAGATCTCTAACCAGATGGTTAAGGGCATCAATCACGAAGTGTTCGGCGACGACTCTACCAAGACTATCTCTCTGAAGAACTTCATGGCAGGTTTCGTTACAGGTACTACTGGCAAGAAGGGCTTGATGACAGTGGAACAGGCTTCTCAGGTAGCTCAGACCAAGATGATGTCTATCAAGGCTAAGAACATGGAGAAGCAGTATGGTCCTAACAAGGTGGCTGGTGAAAAATTCCTCGCAGCCAACAAGAAGAAACCAGGAGTGGTAACTCTTCCTTCAGGCGTTCAGTACAAGGTTATCAAGGAAGGTAATGGCGAAATGCCTAAGGATACCTCTATGGTAAAGGTAAACTACGAGGGCAAGACAATCGACGGCAAGGTATTCGACAGCTCTTACAAGCGTGGCCAGGCAGTAGACCTCCGTGCAAATCAGGTAATCAAGGGTTGGACCGAGGCTTTGGTTCACATGCCTGCAGGTTCTGTATGGGAGGTTTACATCCCTCAGCAGTTGGCTTACGGTGAGCGCGAGCAGGGTCAGATTAAGCCATTCTCAGCTTTGATTTTCAAGATTGAGTTGATTTCTGTAGGTGGCAAGTAATTTTTTGTGGGAACTCATTTCAAGAGGACTTAGATAAAAATGAAGAAAATATTAATGACAGCACTCGTCCTCGTGGCGAGTGCTTCTTTGTTTACAGCGAGTGCTGCAGACAAGAACAAAGGTAAGAAGACCGCTACCCTTGTTGAATTAAAATCATCGGCCGATTCTCTGAGTTATGCTGCAGGTATGAATGCTACCCGTAGCTTGATTCCTTATCTTCAGCAGAGTTATCAGATAGATGCCGCTTTCATGGAGAATTTCTTGCGTGGTTATAAGGATGCGCTTGCCATGGGCATTAACCCTAAAACTATTGCTTATACTGTTGGTATGGAAATCGCTAGTTCTGTAGAGCAGCGTGTATTTCCTGCAACTAAGAAGCAACTAGAGAGCGCCAAAGACTCTATCAGCCATGCCATGTTCCAGAATGGTTTTATTGCAGCTTTGGCAAACGATTCCACTTTCTTTAGCGCCAAGTATGCCGAGGAGTATCAGAAAGAAGTTTTGGCTGGAGCTGGGGAGAAGTTCCTTGCCGAGAATGCCAAGAAGTCTGGCGTTAAGGTATTGCCTAGTGGATTGCAGTATAAGGTAATCAAGGAAGGCAATGGCGAAGTTCCAAAGGCTAGCGATGAGGTAGAGGTTGTCTATGAGGGGAGACTCGTTGATGGCACCGTTTTTGATGCGACTTCTAAGCATGGTGGTGTGAAGACAGACAAGTTCCGTGCAGGTAGCTTAATCAAGGGTTGGACAGAGGCACTCACTACGATGCCTGTTGGCAGCAAGTGGCAGCTTTATATCCCTTACGAGTTGGCTTACGGCGAGCGTCAGGCTGGACAGATTCCTCCATACTCTACTTTGGTATTCGATTTAGAGCTTGTGAGCATCGTTAAGCCAGAGGCAAAGTCTGCCGAGCCAGCAGGTGTATTGGATGAAAAGACTCCTGTAGGTTCTGGCAAGGCTGTGGCCAAGAAGGGCGGTAAAAGCAATGCAAATGCTAAGAAAAAATAGTGACTAAACCTACGGAAACGTTAAAATCAGTATAAAATACTATCTAAATGCACGATTATTGCAAAATATTCGTGCATTTTGTTGCTTGTTCCGAATGTTTTTATTAATTTTGCTATCTGGTATAGTGTGTACCTTATAAATAGCAACAATATAAAACATAACGAAATGGAGAAAATTGACAATCTTGACAGAAAGATTCTCGGCATACTCTCAAAGAATGCCCGTATTCCTTTCAAAGACGTAGCTGCAGAGTGCGGTGTGTCTAGAGCTGCCATCCATCAGCGTGTACAGCACTTGATGGAAGATGGTTTCATCACAGGTAGTGGTTTCGACGTAAACCCTAAGAGTCTGGGTTATTCTACTTGTACATACGTAGGCTTGAACTTGGAGCGTGGTAATATGTATAAGAAAGTGGTAGAGCGCTTGCAAAACATTCCAGAGATAGTGGAATGCCACTTTACTACAGGCTCTTATACGATGCTTCTCAAACTTTATGCTCGTGACAATGAGCAACTGATGGACTTGCTCAACAACAAGCTTCAGGCTATCCCAGGGGTGGTTTCCACTGAGACTCTCATCTCCTTGGAGCAGAGTATCAAGCGTGAGATCCCTGTCATCCTTGAGGATGAGTAAGAGAAGACAATAAATATTTTTTATTGAAAAGTAAACAAATGGAAACATTTGACTTGGAGTCGCATCTCCGTGGTGCGTACTCTCGTTTTCCCGAAGCGAAGCGTCAGCCATTGATTGGTCTTACTGCCAATTACGAGGGCATTGATGCTACGCTTCGTGATCGTTATTACAAGCAGGTGATAGCGGCAGGTGGTACGCCTGTCATTATCCCTCCAGTCGCCGATGCCACGGTCATCGTCAATACCTTGGAGCATCTTGATGGCTTGATATTGACAGGTGGTGGCGACCATAACCCTCTGTGGATGGGCGAGGAACCTTCGCCTCGTCTGCATAACATCAATCAGGAGCGTGATGCCGCTGAACTGATGCTCACTCGCTTGGCTTTCAATCGTCAGATACCTATGCTTGGCATTTGCCGAGGCATCCAGACTTTGGCGATAGCCTTGGGCGGAAAGGTGTACCAGGACATCAAGCAGATGGTGAAGCATTCGCAGGATGCCGACCGTACGGAACCTACCCACAGCGTGGAAATCAAGAAAGACTCCACCTTATATAATATATATGGGGCAGAGAAGATATTGATCAACTCGTTCCACCATCAGGCTGTAAGCGAGCCAGGCAAACACATGCGCACCATCGCTAAGTCTACCGACGGCATCATCGAAGCTATCGAGAGCAATGAGTACAAGCAGATACTTGGCGTGCAGTGGCATCCTGAATGGCTAGGCGAGGAAGGTGGTAAGATATTCGGATGGCTCGTGGAGCAAGCCAACAACTTCTATCAGGCTAAGCAACTGCACAAGCGCATCCTGACGCTCGATACCCACTGCGATACCCCGATGTTCTTCCCACAAGGCATCAAGTTCGACCATCGTGACTCTCGCATTCTCGTAGACCTCCATAAGATGACCGATGGTCATCAGGACGCGACCACGATGGTGGCTTATCTGCCACAGCCTAAGATAGGCGAGAGCTTTAGCAGCAAGGTGGCGTTCGATGTAAAAGGCCCTGCCGAGTATGCCGACCTCATCTTCGACAAGATAGAGGAGATTGTAAGCAAGAACAGTTCGTATCTCAGTATCGCTCGTACCCCTGCCGACCTTTACAGCGACAAGCGCAAGGGCAGAAAGAGCATTATGCTCGGCATCGAGAACGGTCTTGCCTTGGAGCACGACCTAGCCAATGTGAAGCACTTTGCCCAGCGCGGCATCGTGTACATCACCCTCTGTCACAATGGCGACAACGACATCTGCGACAGTGCCCGTGGCTGCAATACCCACAATGGCGTGAGCAGCTTTGGCGAGAAGGTGATACTGGAGATGAACCGTCAGGGCATTATGGTCGACTTGAGCCATGGAGGCGAGAAGAGTTTTTATGATGCCTTGGAGATTAGTCAGACTCCTATCGTGTGTAGTCATAGCAGTAGCCGTGTGCTCTGCGATGTGCCTCGTAACTTGACCGACGACCAAATGCGAGCCCTTGCTGCCAAGGGAGGTGTGGCTCAGACCACGCTCTATCATGGATTCCTACGCAAGGAGGGAGAAGCAGACATTATGGATGCCATCGCTCATCTGGAGCATGCCATTGACGTGATGGGCATAGACCACGTAGGTCTTGGCACAGACTTCGATGGTGACGGTGGCATTCGAGGACTCGCCGACTCGTCCGAGCTTATCAATTTCACCCTTCAGTTGCTCCGTCGCAAGTATAGCGAGCAAGACATCGCCAAGATATGGGGTGGCAACTGGCTCAGAGTGATGACGCAAGTGCAAAACTTTAAACATTAATACGAGATGACAAAGAAAATGAAGATAATACTAGGCTTGGTGGTTGCTGCTGGTGTGGTGGCTGGTACTATCAGCTACAAGAATGCCAACAGCAGTTCGCCTGAGGCACTGGAGGTAGAGGAAGCTGAGAAGCTGAATCTCGTAGGTCCAGCCTTTAATGCTGACTCGGCGATGGTGTTCTGCGCGGCACAATGCGAGTTTGGACCTCGTACGATGAATAGCGAAGCGCACGATAAGTGCGGCGAATGGATTGTGCAGAAGTTTAAGCAGATGGGCTGCGAGGTAGAGACCCAGAAGGCAGACCTTAAGGGCTATGACGGCACGATCCTGAAGAATACCAACATCATCGCCCATTATAACCCGAAGGCAGAGACACGCATTCTCCTTTGCGCCCATTGGGACAGCCGTCCTTGGGCAGACAACGACCCTGACAGCACCAATTGGCACAAGCCTGTGATGGCTGCCAACGATGGAGCCAGCGGTGTGGCTGTGATGTTGGAAATCGCTAGACTGTTGCAAGCCGACAAGAAGTTGAATCCTAACATTGGCGTAGACTTCGTATGTTTCGATACCGAGGATTGGGGTACTCCTCAGTGGGCTGACGTACAGGATGATGGCGATACTTGGGCACTGGGTGCCCAGTACTGGAGTGAGAACAAACCAGCCGACTATCATCCTCGTTACGGCATTCTCCTCGATATGGTAGGCGGACAAGGAGCCAAGTTTTATCGTGAGGGAATGTCCATGCAGTATGCTGGGGGCATCGTGAAGAAGGTCTGGGCGGCAGCTCGCCAGGCAGGCTTTGGCTCTTATTTCCCAAAGAGCGACGGCGGTATGATTACTGACGACCACATCCCTGTCAATGAGAAAGCGAAAATTCCTACCGTGGATGTCATCGCCTACTATCCAGATTGCCAGCAGAGCAGCTTCGGACCTACTTGGCATACGGTGAGCGATGATATGGCGCACCTTGACAAGAACGTACTGAAGGCTGTGGGACAGACGATGATACAGGTGCTGTATACGGAAGAATAATATAGACTAAAAGAGAGGAAACTTACACTATGAGTTTCCTCTCTTTTGTATTTATATTGTTTGGTTTGGGATCGAATAGTTATGTGGTCTGTCCTGAAAGACTTATATCTGTCCTGACTCCACTTGTCGCACCACTCTCTCCGTGAGCCTGTCCACGCCATTCGGGTCGTATTTCTTGTTGAGGCTGGCTCCGAAGAGGGAGGCGAAAGCCTGGTAGAAGCCAGCACGGATAGGCCCGAGGAAGGCTTGGATAAGGTGATAGGACGAGGAGTTGCACTCACGGTACACCAGTTTGATACAGAGCTTGCCCTGGGCGTAGGTGAGTTTCTTCATTCTTGGGGTATACTGCTGCTTGATGTCTTTCTCCACCAGTTTCATATGGGCATCCTTCGCCTTCTTGTTGGGGAGCGTTTCGAGATAGTCGCCCGTCTCGATGATAATCTTGCGCACCTCCTTGGCGATAGGCAACACCTTCTTGATGTTGTACACCAGACGGTTGTAAGCCATACGCTGCTTGGCATCCTTGAATTCGGGTTGTGGGTAAACGTACACGTTGTTCACCTGCACATATTGTATACTGTCCTTGTCCAATAGCACCTTACCTACCTTCACCATAGGCTCGAAAGTAGGCTTGTCCATGTCGACCTCCCTGTCCTCTGGGTTGTCGCCATCCGTCTGCGCCATCGTCTGCAAGGAGATGCAGAGGAGCATCACCAGTAAAAAGAATATCTTTTGTTTCATCTTAAAATCCTGTCCTGTTTCTATTATATAAATAAGGTGGTAAGTATCTATGCACCTTGATTTAGGCGCAAAATTACAGATAAATTCCCATTTAAAGAAAAATAATCGTTTTTTTCTTCCGCTTTTTCACCTTTTAGTGCTATCTTTGTGTTTATTTAATAACTCTATCAACCATAGATGCTGAAAAATCGTGGCATAGGATAAAAATATTCGAAGATGAAGATACTAATCGTAATCCCTTGTTACAACGAGGAAGAGGTGTTGCCTAAGACCCTAGAGGTGCTGGGCGACCTGACGAAGAGGATAAAGCGAGAAACGAATGCCGACACAGGATTGCTCCTTGTAGACGATGGCAGCCGTGATCATACTTGGCTGCTGATTACCGAGGCTGCCAAGGAGCACACTTATGTGCATGGCATCAAGCTCTCCCACAATCGTGGGCACCAGAATGCGCTCTGGGCAGGCATGGAGGCGGCGGTAGACCATTGTGATGCGATGGTGAGCATTGACGCCGACTTGCAGGACGACGAGAATGTCATAGTCGATATGGTGCGTCAGGTGCAGGAAGGCAAGGACATCATCTATGGCGTGAGGAAGGAGCGCAAGACCGATACTTTCTTCAAGCGATTCACGGCACAGGCCTTTTACCGATTGATGCAGAGCGTGGACAAGGATACGCTGTACAATCATGCCGATTTCCGCATGATGACCAATCGTGCGCTCAAGGCTCTGATGCAGTATCCTGAGCGCAACCTCTTCTTGCGTGCCATCGTGCGCCAGCTAGGCTTCCGTGAGGGATTCGTCTATTACGACAGAAAGGCTCGTGAGGCAGGTGAGTCGAAGTATCCGCTGAAAAAGATGCTGGGTTTCAGCATTGACGGCATTACCTCGTTCTCGGTGGCTCCCTTGAAGTTTATCACCTTTATGGGCTTGGCGATGACATTGATAGCTATCATCATGATTATCTTTGCCCTTGTGGAGCATTTCCAGGGCAAGACTATCCAGGGATGGACTTCCATGCTGGTTTCCATGTGGTTTATAGGTGGTATCATTACCACTGGAGTTGGTATTACGGGCGTTTACATCGGCAAGATTTATACGGAGGTGAAGCGTCGCCCTCGTTACTTTATCGAAGAAAGAGTATAAAAAATGAGGGTGTGTCATAAGTGGTTTATGACACACCCTCATTTTTTTAGTTTAATGCGATATTGGCCGTCATCTTCATGAATCGGTAGAAGCCTACAGGGTGGCGAGTCTCTACTACCTTAGGCAATTCCCATACCTTCTGGAAGGTGTAGCCCTTGCCGTATTTTGCCTTAAAATCAGGCATATTGTCCTCAGGAATCATGAGCACGCCATCGCTCGGCATCACCTTCTCAAACTGCTGTACCTTGTCGCCTAGATAGAAGTTGAGGCTGAAGAAGTGCATCATATCCACCGACATATAGGAGTAGAACTTGTTCATATCAAACTTCTTCTCTATCACTGGTGCCCATTGCTTATCTGCCTTCGTGTTGAGCACGGCTGGCTGGAGAACAGCGTCAAGCATCAGAAATAGACCGATGATAATGGCAAGCGTGCTGCCAACGATGTTGTTGAAGTCCTTTTTTCTCAAAGCCTTAAAGGCTTGATATATGCTGAATGCGCACAAAACGAAGATGCCGGCGTCGGATGCTCGCAAGATGCTTCCCTGAGGACAATTATAGAGAGTGTGGAGCATGGCGATGTTGTCGGCGGCATGCTTGCCATGGAATATCGTGTCTGGTACGAGTCCATTTGATACAAATAACCTCGCCACGATGAGGATGATGGCTAGCATGGCTATCGTCCAGGCATATACCTTCAGTGCCCCCATCTTCTCCTTCATCATCCACACGATGTATTCGGCGATGAGGTAAGCCATGAATGGATAGCACGGCAAGAGGTATACGCTGCGCTTGCTCTTCGGGATGCAATAGAAGAAGAGTACGAGCAGGAAGGCGAGCCAGGTGAATACCTGTAGCGGTGTCGCTTTCTTGGCATTCTCCACGAATTTACTCTTCGAGAACTGCTTCCAAGGCAGGATGAAGAGGGAGAACAACAATAATAAGGTGTAAGGCAACCAACCAGCGATGAGAGTTACGAGGTTATACCAAGCAGGGTTCTCATGCGACTCATAAGACATCTTGCCCATAAATCGGTCGATGTTCTCCTCCTTGACAAGGCGCAGAAACTCGTCGCCACCCTGTTGATAGGCAGCATAGTACCAACAGAATGGGATGATGAGCGAGAGCACGGCAGTCAAGCCCAGTCGCCAGATGATGCCCCAGAGGTTCTCGCGCTGTGTGAGCATAAACACACCCATCACGAAACATGGCAAGATGATGCCTACAGGACCCTTGGTCAATGTGGCACCGCTCATGCAGAGGATGGCGAGCCAAGGCAGCTGATGCTTGCCCTTCTCCCACCAACGGTAGAGCAGGTACATGGCTCCCACCATCAGGGCGGTGTTCACCATATCCACACGGCAGTTTACACCGGCACGATGCACCTCGAAGGCTGTCAAGGTGAGGATGGCAGCAATGAGGCTAGTCTGGGTGTCCTTGCGCTTGGCATAGAACACGAAACCACCCACGGTCATCAATATCAGTGAGATGGCAGACGGCAGACGAGAGGTGTATTCGCTTACGTGGCCTGCGATGAGGCTGAAGAAAGCGATGCACCAGTGGAAGAAAGGTGGCTTGTAAGGGATGTCGCCTCCGTTGTTGATAGGCAATATCCAGTTGCCGTGCTCTAGCATGGTGTAGGCAACGACCGCCTCGCGAGGCTCGCCCTTGGTGTTGAAGTCGGTGAGTCCGAGGAACGGAATCAGCATCACGATGGCTAGGATGGTGATAAACCAGAATGCTTGTTTGTAGTTCGTGTTCATTGTCTTTTATTTTTTATGATTTTATCGTAGCGAATCAAGAGGTCGGAGATGCGATGCGCCTCGGTGAGTCGCTTGATTTCCTGCTCTGGAACCTTGCCCGATGTCTCCACGTTCATATTGTCGGAACCTACTGCGGCAGGATATTTATGTGGGTCGAGGATGCTCTGCCCCATGCCCTTCCAGACGTAATGGTCGAGTTGCAACAGGTTGAGGATGGTTGGGTATTGGTCTACCTGCCCCATCACCTTATTATATATGCCACCTACAGGAGCGTTGAGTACGATGAAAGGAGTGAACTGCTTGTCGCTCACGATGCCCTTGGCGGCAGGCGAGGCGCAGATCGGCTTGCGGTCGGCGGCAAGACCTTCGTGGTCGCCTATCAAGACAATCATCATATCCTTGTAGTCGGGACGGCTCTTCAGATAGCTGAGGAGAATGCCCAGACCGTGGTCGGTATAGTTTGCCATCGTCATATAGTCGCGCATCTTCTCTGGATAGTCGCCCTTGAAGTTGATTCGTTTCAAGTTGTCGGGCAGGATGAATGGGTTATGCCCTGAATAGGTTACTATCTGGAGATAATTGCTCTTGCCCTCCTTCATGATGGCTCCTTGCTTCAGCTTTGCCACGATTTGCTTCATGAAGGAAACGTCGCCCAGTTTCTTTCGGCTTCCCACCTTCTCGTCGTTTATCCAAGAGTCGTTGCAGAAGAGCGTGTCGATGCCGAAGTCGTGGGCTACGATCTCTTGGTTCCAGGTGATGGGTTTGTCTACCGTCATCAGATAGGAACTCATGTCGGGATGCTCCTCCTTCAGAGCCTTAGCTAGCGAAGGGTATTGGGTGGTGGGGAACTGCATGGCGTAGCAGCCGTTCATCAGTGGCAGTAAACCAGTGCTCACCAAGAGCTGTCCGTCGATGCTTCGGCCGCCCTTCACCTGCGTGAGCACGTATGGGGCATAGAGCGAATGGCTGTCGGCGAGGGCACGGTTTAGGTTAGGGGTAATCTCTTTTCCTTCTACCTTGCGGTTGATAACCCAGCTCTCGAGCGATTCGCAGAAGACGATTACGAGGGTCTTGCGCTTGGCAATACTATCGGAAAGCGGAAGGTATTGAGGTTGCTGCTTTTGCCAAGCTGCTATCTCGCTCTTCATCTTAGTGGTAAAAGGGCTCTGTGTCTGCATTCCTTCGTGTACCAAGTTGCCGAAGATGGTGTACATCGGAACGGCGCAAGTATAATAGTTGGCGTTTTGCAGTCTTTGGAATGAGTTTTGCCATCCGCCATGCAATAATACTTGAAGGGCGGAGATGCAGAACATGGCGAGTGTGGTGCCGAGGTATTGCTTGAGTCGCAAGCCATAGAGGCTCTTAGGGGTATGCAGGGCAGCGTAGCCTTGGGCGTTGATAGTCTTGCGCTTCTTGCCAAGCAAGAGAATACAGGCGATGGTGGAGAGTGGCAGCAGAAGGTCGATGAGTCGCATCGAATCGACCACGCTGGCGGTGAAGTCGCTCAGGTTGCCAGCCAGGAGATAGCTCTCCAGAGGTATCGCCGAGTTGTAGGTGCGGCTGTACATCAGGTTGCTGATGAGCAATCCGTCGAGCACAAAGAGCACGATATACTGCACCCACTTCTTGCCTGTGAGCATGAAGGGGAGAATGAACAAGAGCGACATCAAGATGGAGTTGACGTACACCTCCAGGATGGAGAAGGAGGTAAAGGTGGTCTGTAGGCACCAAATGATGTCGAAGAGGATGAACTGCAAGAATGCGCATCCCCACAAAATTATCGTTTCCCTATTCCACAAGGTGCGTGGAAAAAGTCTTTTCATAAACTGTTTCATGGGTGCAAAGGTATTGATAATTTGCGAGATGCGGCTACATCGGGGTCTTAATCTTTACTAAAAAGTCTTTTTCTGCTATATATCGGTGTTGCTCTAAGCCCAACTAAAGAGGTTGGGTATAAAGTTGGGTATAAAATTGGGTATAAAGTATTTTTCTTGGTAGATTATTTGTTTATATGGACAAAAAGACTTATCTTTGCGTAATTAAAAACGAGATATTATGTTTGAAGTACGAAATAGGGTTGCCTTCGAGGACTATCTGGATTCTCTCTTGCGAATGACGGAGAGTGACGACCTCGAATTTAAAAGTGCTGCGGGGGGATTCCCTGGCAGCTTTTGGGAAACTTATTCTGCCTTCGCAAATAGCGAGGGAGGAATCATTATTCTAGGCGTCGCAGAGAAGAAAGGCAAATTCTATCTCGATAAACTAACAGAAGAACAGGTTGAGAAATATAAAAAGGACTTTTGGAACAGCGTGAATAGCCGCACCACCATTAGTTGCAACTTGATGACAAGCAAGGATGTTGTTGTGGCAGATTACAAGGGGCATAAGATAATGCTATTCTTCATTCCTCGTGCAGCACGAGAACAACGTCCTGTTTATCGCACGACTCAGCCTTATAATGGTACATTCAAGCGTAATTACGAAGGTGACTACAAATGCACGGAAAAAGAGGTGCAGCGAATGTTTGCCGATGCCGATGTATCACGCCCAGCTGACAGTCGTATCTTGAAAAATTACTCGATGGACGACTTTGATATGGAGTCCATTGCACAATATCGTCAGCTTTTTAAGTTGGCAAAACCAAGCCATCCTTGGTCACAACTCTCCGATTTTGAATTTCTTAAAAAGTTAGGTGCTTACCGTATGGATCGTAGTACGAAGGAAGAGGGATTTACGGTTGCTGGTGTGCTGATGTTTGGTAAGGAAGATGCAATTACAGATACAGAGTGTTGCCCTAATTTTTTCCCGGATTATCGAGAAAAACTTTCGGATAATCCTGAGATAAGATGGACGAATAGAATTTGTCCTGATGGAACTTGGGAAGCAAATCTGTTTCAGTTTTATCTGCGTGTCCTCCCTCGTTTGTGTGCTGTGTTGCCTAAGCCTTTCATCTTGAAGGACAATATTCGCCGAGATGAAACCCCAGCTCATGTAGCTGTACGTGAGGCATTGGTAAATCTTTGTATCCATACCGATTATTCGGCGAATGCAACGATAGTAGTGCGTTTGTTTCCTAATAAAATGGTGTTTTCTAATCCAGGCACCTTGTTGGTTTCCAAGGCGCAGTATTATGAGGATAGTACAAGCATTTGTCGCAATACGACTTTGCAAAAGATGTTTATGCAAATAGGTTCGGCAGAAAAGGCAGGAAGTGGGGTCGATAAGATTTTGGCAGGTTGGCGATTTGCGAATTGGCGAGCACCTATGCTGAGATTGTTGACTCAGCCTGATATTGTAGAGCTGACAATGATGATGGAGTCGCTGATGGATGATGCTACGATGGAGAGGCTTGCTCTGATATTTGGATCAAAAGTTACAGCTGTAGGACAGAAGCGTTTGTTGGTGCTTAATGCAGCTTGTGTTGATGGCTATGTTACTAATGAGAGCCTTAGAGTTGTGCTGGATATTCATAAGGGAGAAATTGCAGATTTGTTGAAAGATATGTGCAAGAACCACCTTTTAGTAAAAGAAGGATATGGTAGGGGAACGAAATATCATCTTCCAAATGAAGGCTCTAATATACCAAGCTCTGACTCTAATATAACAAGTAATATTGCAAGCTCAGGCTCTAAGGTTGCAAGTTCAAGCTCTAATATTGCAAGTAATATATCAAGTTTAGGTTCTAATATTGCATGCTCGGGTTCTAATATTGCATGCTCGGGCTTTAAGGTTGCAAGTACAAGCTCAAATATTACAAGTTTAGAGGGTAATATAACAAGCCTTGTTGTAACAAAAAAGAGGCTTTCGTATAAAAAGCTAAGAGATATGGTTTGTTTATATTGCCAAGATTGGCTATCTTTAGACGAAATATCGGCTATTGTAGGGCGAGATAGGACTTATTTGCGAAATTTCATTATTCCAAAAATGTTGGATGACAAGAGTTTGGAGATGATGTTCCCTGGAGTTCCAAAGCATCCTAGGCAGAAATATAAAAGTTTAATAAAAGGCAACGATGAAGATAAATCCTAAATATGAAAAGATGAGGAGTTTCATCGAGCGCATTCCTGATGTGTTCGAGCAGGAAGGGTGCGAACTCTTCCATGGACGAAACGTCATCAAGAGCTTTGTGGTCCAGTTGGACGGTAAGGAGCGAGAAGTGGTGGTGAAACGATACAAGCGACCTAACTTCTTCCAAAAGATAGCTTATAGTTTCTTTTGTTCCACCAAGGCTTGTCGAGCCTATGAACATGCCATCATCTTGCAGCAGAATGGCTTTTCCACTCCCGAAGGTTATGGCTACATAGAGACCCGACGGAATGGACTCATCGACTATTGCTACTTCATTTCCGATGTAGACAATAGCCATCCCATCTCCGAGCAACTCAACGACCTGCAAGACTTCAACAAGGTGCTGGCAACTGACTATGCCCGCTTTGTAGCTCGATTGCATCAGAAGGGAATCATCGACATCGACTTGAACAGTGGCAATGTGCTCTATCAGCCACAAGCCGATGAACATTACACCTTCTCCCTCATCGACACCAATCGCATGAAATTCTTCCAAGGATATCCTCCGATGAAGGAATGCATGGAAAACCTGACGAGATTCACGGGGCGCATGGAAGTCTTCGAATATGTGGCTCGGGAATATGTCATAGCTCGTGGCTTGGAGGAAAACGAAGTTCAAGCATTTTTGAAGTATAAGGCTGAACACGACAAAAAGTGGAAACGCCGTAAGGCGTTTACGCATCGTTTTAAACGCAAGCAATCCTAATGGAATAATTGCTTGCGTTTAAAATGGTAGGTCATAATTCGGGAATTTCTATGTCCTTGCCATATCTCTTTTCTAAGATTTTGCTGACAGCTACAAACTGGTAAATAGCTTCGTAACATGCACAGATAAAACCATTTCTACCGTCACGGAAGCCTCCTTTCTGTATATAGGCACGGAAGAAGCGAACAAAAGGACGGTAGAACAATGCTCCCATTCCGTAATGGCGATCTTTCTTCTTTTCGACCTCACTCTCAGTATAGAGGTTTATCTTCTTGATACGATTAAAGATGCTGTCATTGGCTAGGTGAATGAATGCCAAGTCTTGACGGTTGGCAGGAATCTTGTCCTTTCGCCCTTGTATGACAGGAAAAGTATGTACATATGGTGGCCATACGGTTCCTTCCTTAATGAAGAATCGTAGTTGGTAATCTGGATAGAAACAATGCATGAATGTTCCCAAGAAACAACTTTTACGAGGAATGTATAAGCCCTGTGGGGCATCTGGCGTTGCGATAAGTTGGTATAAGTAGTCTCTGAGTTGTGGAGTAACAAGTTCGTCTGCGTCGATTACCAATACCCATTTATTGCTTGCCGATTGGATGGCAAATGTTCTTGCAGGTTCTGCACTTACATGGTTCTCCTTAGGGAAAGTAACAACTTTGCAGCCATATTGTTTGGCTATCTCAACGGTATTGTCTGTGCTTTCCATATCACATATCACAATCTCGTCAAAGTCCTTGACGGTCTTCAAAACATTTTCTAGATGCTCGGAGGCATTGTAGGTATTGATGACAACGGATATCTTGTGTTCTTGCTTCGTTTCCATTATAGATAATATTTTTGTATATTTAGAATATGTGATGTTGTTTGATGAATGCAGTCCAACGCTTCCAAACCTCTTCCTGTGTGATAAGATTGTACTTCGCCAGTCTATCAAGTGCAGTCGTGTCTTGTTCTCCCACGATGTCAGTATAGGCAATACCGTCTGTTGGGATGTCGTTTTGTGGCAGCCATTTTGCCTTGGTTGTTGATGGAGCTAGAATTACATAGGAAGGTTTACCGCAGGCA
This sequence comes from Bacteroidaceae bacterium, assembly GCA_963660215.1. GTDB lineage: Bacteria > Bacteroidota > Bacteroidia > Bacteroidales > Bacteroidaceae > Prevotella. The sequence continues at coordinate 21,018 of CAVKXW010000013.1, forward strand.
TGTACGATATGTCTGCCACCTCCCTCATTGCCGAAATACATGGTTACTCGGTTGGAGAGGGCTACCAACTCACGCTGGCTCTTGGCTTCTACTTCGATATGTACTTGTTGAGGCTTTCCGAGCTTGTCGTAGATGCGGTAGGCATTCTCCTTTTCCTTGCCAGGTGCATAGTTGAAGATGATTTGTACATCTGGGTATGCTTGCATAAACTGGTGGATAGTCCAGGTCATGCGGTCTTCGTTCCATGTCTTGTAGTCAAGCTTGGCTGTGACACCAACCAACAGAATAGGCTTATCGAGGTTGATGCCTTGTGAAAGCAAATATTGGTCGTATGGCTTTTGCTCTTCTTCTGTAATATGAAGGGTAAAGTGGTCGTCGAGTATCAACTTGCTTTCTTTCTCCAATGGCTTGAGCATGGACAAGTTATGTTCAATCATGCTTTGGTCGGCACGACTACGTTCTATCAGATAATTGAATGCGAGTTTGCAATATCCCTTGTCAAGACCAATGCGGTACTTGGTGGAAGGAGATAGCAAGGCAAACAACATCGTGTTCATGGTGCTGCGCATGTCGATGATGACATCATAATGGGTTGTGTGTACGATGTGCCATACTTTCTGGATGTATCTGAAGAAACTGTGACGTTCTTCTTCCGAGAAAGGTATCAGCTTGTGGATGGAAGGATGTCCCTCAAACAGAGGGCATATCTTGTCATTGAGCACGAAGTCGATGCTGCATCCCGGGAAACTCTTCTTCAGAGAGTTGAGTACTACCGTGGTGAGTATGGCATCGCCCATTTGGCGAAATCTAACAACTAGTATCTTCATCTTGTCTTGTTTAATTTCCCTATTTATAAAATATCTATGCTTCCCACTGCAAATTTAGTCGCAATTGCGACTAAATTTGCAGTGGGAAGGTGTGAATATGCGAAAATGTTATTATACTTCTTCCATTCTTTTCATTTCCCATCCGCTAAATTGGATGATGATTTTGTGCAAGGTCGTGCCTTGACGAAGCACTTCGATTCTTGGGGCAGCTGCATAACGGTTGATTTGCTCTACTGCTTCCTGCCATTGTACTTCTGCCTTACTCTCAAAATCCTTTGCTGGCAACATCTTCAGTTCGATGATGTAGCTATGCTTAGTTGGATAGTGAGTCAAGTCTGGCAAGAGGAAAAAATCGCAATAGCCATGGTTCAACTCTAGTTCTGGAGCGGTGATGTAGTAATTACTCATATAGAGATAAGCCATGAAGAACCCTTGTAGGTTGCGCTCTGCCTCGATGCCGTCACGTACGGATGCAACATTAGCGTATGCTTGGGCCATAAAGCCCAATACTTCTTGCCATTTCCCCTCGAAAGCCATATAGGTCATCATATAACCGAAATCATTTAGGTTGATATGATTGATGTTTTGATATTGTTCTTGTAAGTAGCCATAATATTGCTTGCGAACATTGTTGTTCGGTATTCCAAGCACCAACATATCACCGAATGTCCCCTTGATGGTAAGCATGCCATAGTAAAATAACAGGCTAGGGAAAATATCTGGCTTTACGATGTCGCTGGCAGGGAATGTCTCAAAGAGATTTGCCACAATACTGCCTTCCTCCGTAATCTTGCGGATGATACCCTTGCGATTGCCATCCAACTTGTCGAGCTGTAACAGTCGCTTCATCTTGTTATAGTCGGTTTTCGTATTTGGGTCTATCATCTGCTCGGGTGAATGACCATAGTTCATGTAGCTGCGAAGATAATATAGCACCATGTCACAATTGAAAACCCTGACTTCTTTTGTTAAACATTGCTTTGCAAAACAATAGTTATCATACCATGGCTTCATCTCGGCAATCATAGCTTCAATGTCGCTGCCTGCTGGTATCTGTCCAGAATCACGATAACGAGTGAACATGGCTCTTACATCATCGGTGCTAAATCCCAACATCTTGTCAAACAGAGGGTTGGTAGATATGTGCCATCCAATATTGAAACCGCTGGTAACATCATCCAATGTGACAGGGCTTACGCCCATCATAAATATCTTGGCAAATGAACCCTTGAACTTCTTGAAGTAGTCGCGATAGAAACCGCTGGCATGGGTCATGGCATGATACACCTCCTCGCCTTGCTCGTTGAGCACGGTGTTGGTAAAGTTGTCGTATTCATCGATGATGAGGTATAGCGGATAGCCATTTTCCTTGGCGCACTTCTGAATCATGGCAAGTTTCTCAGATGCCTCTTTGGTGTCGTAAATGCCCTTGCCGATGGCATCTCTGTAAAAGTCTGCATATCTATTGATGAAACTGTCAAAACAGATGCAGCAATAGGAGTTGAAGCGTTCCTCTAGATGTTCGATGTCACCTCCCACCTGTGAAAAGTCGAGAGACAATATTTGGTATTTACCTTGAAGGGGTGTTGGGTGACTTCCAATCCAAAGTTCACCAAAAATCTCTTGGAACTGGTCTTTTAGCTTGCAGTCATAGTAGGCTTCAAGCATACTTAAAAACAAGCTCTTGCCAAAACGGCGAGGGCGTATGAAAATCAGGTTGTCGGGTTGTTCTTCCAACAACGGGATATACATGGTTTTGTCCACGTAATACTGATTCTCTCTGATGACTCTCAAGAAATCAGAGACTCCATAAGGTACTCTTTTGGGTTCTACCATAACTTGTTGATTTTAGATAATTACCATATCTTTTCTCGCCTCGAAGTCGGCGATGGTCTTGATGATTTCCTCTGATATGTCGGAGGATACGTATGAGAAGTCCTTGCCAGTTCGGATAGCCTTGAGGAAGGAGAGGAGCATGTAGCGCAAGCCTTCGCCATCGAGCTGGTAGAAGTAGCGCTTGTTGTTCTGTGGGTTCTCGTATCTCACCTCAAAATAATCTGTTTTCCACCATGGGGCAGGCACATAGATGTAACCCTTGGTGCCCGATATGATGAGCTCGCCTTCCGACTTCACGCCTTGTCCTACCTTTAGCGAGGCGACGGCATGGGGATAGAGGAAGGAAATCTTGGTGAAGGCATCGTAGCGTCTCGCCTCGTCGAGGAAGTGGGTAGCTATCTGCTTGCTACTGTAGTCGGTGCCCAGAAGCTGGAAGATAGGTAGAAGTGCCGTCGGTCCCCAGGCACAGATACTATTCCACTCGTAGAGATTCTTTTGCGAATCTTGGGTAGGGTCGAAGTCCACGAGACTGGTACAGGTGGCATCCACCGACATGATGTCGCCGATGATGCCGCCCTTTGCCAAGAGCAGAAGGCGGTAGTAAGCCACGCTGTAGGCGGTCTTGATGCTGTCCATCAATACCAATTTCTTTTCTCTGGCTATCTGACAGAGCTCTTCCCATTGCTGGGCATCCATGGTGATAGGCGATTCGCAGAGCACATGCTTGCCTTGTTGCAATGCTTCCTTGATTTGTCCGTAATGTTTCTCGGGAGCGGAAATCACATAGAGGGCATCGCTGTCATCGAGCAGGGATTGGAAGGAGGTGGTCTTCTTGCTACTGCCCTTCAAGCTATCAGACAGGTAGGTGTCGTTGAGGCTGAATACTTTTCCTGACTCCAGTCCGTTCACATACTGGCTCTCACGCTCTATCTTGTTGAGGATGGGCGACTCGCCCACCAAGCCGAGGCGTACCACTTGCTGCTCGCTGCGTATCTCGGTGCTTGATACCCCACTGGTGCGGTCGAGATACACCACCTTGCAATAAGCCTTGAGGTAGTCGAACTTGCCTCGCCAGTCGGAACCTACGGTAAAGATGTCCACGTCATATCGCTTGATGTCGTCAATCTTCTGTCCCTCGTATTCCTCGATGATAATCTCGTCGGCAAGCCCTGTGGCACGTACAGCCTCCACACGTTCCATGAGCGACTGTTGTACGTTGATCTTGCCTCGCTCACGGTCGAAGGTATCTGAGGTTACGCCCACGATGAGGTAGTCGCCCAGAGCCTTGGCTCGCTCCAAGAGACGGATGTGACCATAGTGCAAGAGGTCATAAGTGCCGTATGTGATGACTTTTACCATATTCGGGAATTTAAAGAAGTTATAGAAGTTAGAGGGAAGTTAAGGGACGAATGCTTAGAGCAGACCTTTCTTTTGGAGGTCCTTGAGGGCATTTACTAGCGTCGTATTATCCTCTGTGGTCAGGTTTCCGAGATGTCCCACACGGAACACCTTCTCTGCCATGTCGCCACCGTTAGGGCATCCCCAGATGCCGTATTCATCCTTCAACTTTAGGAAGATGTCGTAGGCAGAGGCATGGAGCGGATGCAAAGGGGTGACGGCATTCGACATCGACTTGGATACGATGGTGAAAGGCAAGTCCTTGATTTTGCTGCGGAAATCCTCGGCAAGCATCTTCATGCGCTTGTTTTCGCTCTCCACGCCACCGTTTCGCTCTATTTCCTTGAGGCGAGCATGTATCTGCAACAGGATACCCACGGCAGGGGTGAAAGGTGTTTGTCCTCGCTCGCCATTCTTCAAGGCATCCTTTAGGTCGAAGTACATCGACTTTACGTGGTTCGCCTCCACACGTTTGATGGCCTCTGCGTCGAGTACGATGACAGAGATGCCTGGAGGACAAGCCAATGCCTTTTGTGAACCGGTAATCATCACGTTTACACCGAGTGCCTGCATATCGAATGGGTCGGCGAGGAAGGAACTGATGGAGTCGACGGCGAGGAAGATATGGTTGCGCTTACAAAAATCGCTTATCATCTGGATGTCATAGAGTACACCAGTAGATGTCTCGTGCAGGTTGACGAGAAATCCTGTGTAACCTTGTCCCTCGTATGGCTTGAGGTCTTCGGCAGTGAGTGGATTGCCCATCTCCAGCTTGATTTCTGTATGTGGAATGTCATGTATCTCGCACAACTGTACGAAGCGATGGCCGAAGCTGCCGCCATTTACCACCAATACCTTGTCGGCAGGTGTAAACACGTTCATAACCACGGCTTCCATCGAAGCGGTGCCCGAACCAGTGATGAAAACCACGCGAGCATCGTCTGCAGCCTTGGCAAACTTCTTCATGAGATGCTCGTTCTCCTTCATCGTTTCAGAGAATTCTGCTGTTCTGAAATAAGGTACCTGCTCAGCACCGATGGCTCTTACCTCATCGCTTGCCATCACAGGTCCTACTGTAAAGTTTAGCAT
>CAVKXW010000013.1:26231-38902 GCA_963660215.1 Bacteroidaceae bacterium
TTATTTATTTCGTTTGATTCTTCCGAATGTCTTGATGCTGGTGTACTTACGCCAGAGGTTGAGATGACGCTTCTTCGGTACGCCATGGCGACGGATATAGTCCTCGGCTCCATCGAGCATACGCTGGCACACGTTGCCGTCCAGGTATGGGTCGTAGTTATCTACTATCCATTGGCGCTTGGCGATGGTCTCTGGGTCATGCAGGGCATGGTCGTAAGCGGCGATGAGCTGCGAAGGTTCGGTGATGTTCTCCCAGTAGATGTCTTTGGAGATGGTGCCCAGAGTGATGACTGGACGGGAGAGCAAGAGGAACTCATAGATGGTGGATGAGGTGTCGCTGATGAGCACATCTGCCATCAACTGATACTTCGTCACGTTCTCTCCCTTGTCGATGAAGAGCACATCGTCCTTGGTGGCTGCCCACTCTCGGTATTCCTCTACCCATTCCTGGCGGGTCAGTGGGTGGAACTTCATCACCACAAGGGCGTTACGTTCCTTGGCGAGCTTGCCCAGCTCTTCCTTGAGATAAGGCAGGGAGGTGAGCTTTGGCGAGAAGGTAGGGGCATAGAGGATGATGCTCTGCTTGCCGCTCTTCTGTAGCAAAGCCTCTCGGTCGGCATCATACTTGTGTAGGTTTGCCTTTATCCAGTCTTGCTTAGGCCAACCTGTCTCCAACACCTCGAAGTCGCCATATTTCTTGGCGAGCATCTGGAAGTGGGAGGTAAAGTAAGGCCCCTGGGTAAAATAGGTATCGAAGTAGCGACGGATAATCCAGTGGTCTTTCTTTTCGGCGGCATAGCCGTGGAATACTTGTATCTTCACGCCTGGCAAGTAGTAAGGTACGATGTTGCCAGGCACGTAGATGGCCTCTGGCGAGAAGTCGTACACTTCTTGCATGGAGTTTGTCCATTTCACCTTGTCGGCGTATGGAAAATTGTCTATCTTGGGTTTGTGGATATACCACAATATCTCGTGTGGCAAATGCTGGTTTGTCACATGCTCTTGTATCGGATTCAGTATGTCGATGGCATACTTGTTTTCACAGAAAAGAACTATTCTCATAATGGAATTACTTTGCCATTTTTGATTTCATATTGTTTGTCAAATTCCTCCTTGGTACGTTTCCATCGGTTGTGAGTCCAGAGGTAATAAGGAGGATTCTTTCTGATAGTCTCTTCTAGCATCAGGAAGAAGCGGCGAGTTATCTCATGCTCTGGCAGTGAGTTTGGCTCTCTAGTGATGAGCTTGTAGGTGGCAGTATAGTAACCACGTTTCGGACGGCTCATTTCCACATAGAACACGGCATCGTTCATTTTCCTCATGATGCGTTCGCCTCCTGTAAACACAGGCGTCTCTGGGTGGTTGAGGAAAGGAAGCCATAGATGGATGTTTTCCCACTTAGGTCCTTGGTCGCTGATATAGCCAAAGATGCTCATGATGCCCTTGCGCTTATAATCCACGAGATAGCGCAGGATGTCTTTCTTAGGTACTACGACGCCATTCTTCTCGTGCGAACGGATGCGTTTGAATAGTTCGTCGAAGGCATGGTTGCGAAGAGGGTGATAGATCAGCCCCATCATGCGAGTCTTCGGCAGTTCTATGCCTACGCATGATAGCCACTCCCAGTTACAGTAATGACCGAGGATAGCTGCCACGTTTTGTCCTTCTTGGAAGCATTGTTCCACCTCCTCGCTATTGTATACCTTGAAACGCTTGCGTAACTCCTTGTCGCTGATGCTCAGTAGCTTGACCGCCTCGAAAAAGTAGTCGCTAAACCAACGGTAAAACTTCTTCTCGATGTCGATAATCTCATCCTTTGATTTCTCGGGAAAAGAGGTGGTGAGATTCTTACGCACAATCCCCCTACGGTACTTGATGACGTGATACATCATGAAGTACTCGAAGTCTGCGATGCAATAGAGCAACCTGAAAGGCAGCAGCGATATTGCATAAAAGAATGCGTAAACTATCTTTGTCATATTTATACTTGCTGCATATCGTGCAATTTCTTATAATATCCATCTTTCTTGATGAGCTCATCGTGGGTTCCACGTTCCACTATCTTGCCCTCATGCAGCACACATATCTCGTCTGCGTGCTTGATGGTGCTCAATCGGTGAGCCACAGCCACGGTGGTGCGAGTCTTCATCAGTTTCTCCAGAGCATCCTGTACCAGTCGCTCGCTCTCGGTGTCGAGGGCAGATGTTGCCTCGTCAAGGATGAGGATAGGAGGATTTTTCAAGATGGCACGGGCGATGCTGACACGTTGGCGCTGACCGCCAGAGAGCCTGCCACCACGGTCGCCGATGTTGGTCTCAAATCCGTGTTCCGACTTAGTGATAAAATCGTATGCGTTGGCAATCTTTGCTGCCTCGGTGATGTCCTCGTCAGTGGCATCGGTCTTGCCGAAGCGGATATTGTCCTTGAACGAGGCGTTGAAGAGAATTGCCTCTTGGTTCACGTTACCTATCAGTTGGCGAAGGTCGTGTACAGCAAGGTCTTTCACATTGATGCCGTCGATGAGCACTTCGCCCTCCTGTACATCATAGTAACGAGGTATCAGGTCTACCATAGTACTTTTGCCACTACCGCTCTGGCCTACGAGTGCTACGGTCTTGCCCTTCGGAATGACGAGGTTGATGTCCTTCAAGACATATACCAGTTCGTCGCTCTTCCTGTCTGTGTAGGCGAAGGATACATGGCGGAATTCTATCTGGTGCTCAAAGTTGGCGATATGCTCAGGGTTCTCCTTGTCCTTGATTTCTACCTCAGCCTGAAGTATCTTGTCGATACGCTCCATAGAGGCAAGACCCTTTGGGATATTGTAGCTAGCCTTGGAGAATTCCTTCAATGGGTTGATGATGCTGTAGAGCATCACGAGATAGAAGATGATGGTAGGACCGTCGATGCGACCGTAGTCGAGTACCAAGATGCCACCAAACCACAATACCACCACGATAAGTACCGTACCGAGAAACTCACTCATTGGGTGAGCCATCTGCTGACGGATGTTAACACGCATGATGTTGTTGCGATAGTCACTGTTCACCTGGTCGAAGCGGTAGTTCATCTTATCCTCGGCACAGAATGCCTTGATGATACGCAATCCACCGAGCGTCTCCTCCACCATACTCATCGTGTCGCTCCAGAGGGCTTGTGCAGCCACGCTCTTTGCCTTCAGCTTCCTACCTACGAATCCCATGAACCATCCGAAAGGTGGCACGAAAAGGATGGTGAAGAGAGTGAGCTGCCAACTGATGAATATCAGCGTGCAGAAGTAGAAGAGTATTAAGATAGGGTTCTTGAAGAGCATATCGAGCGAAGACATAATGCTGTTCTCCACCTCTTGCACATCGCCACTCATACGGGCGATGATGTCACCTTTGCGCTCCTCGCTGAAAAAACCGAGCGAGAGGGAAGTAATCTTTTGGTAGAGCTGGTTGCGAATATCCCTTACGATACCTGTGCGGATAGGGATAATCGTAGCCGAGGATAGAAAGTAAGCTCCTGTCTTGAGAAATGTCATGAAGGCAAGGAATACGCCGATGACCAAGAGAGCCGCCGACGCACTGTGTGCCACGATAAACTCCTGGATGTAATAATACATATTGTTGGTTGCCACTTCCTTGATGGTGTTCCACTCACCGTTCCAGTGCATATAGTCGTTGGCACGGATGCCGCCGTCTACCTGGAACAGAATCTGTAGGATAGGTATCAAGGCTGCAAACGAAAAGATGTTCAATATCGCACTGAGGATATTGAATATAACTGATAGCCCTAGATACTTCTTGTATGGAGGGACGAATCGACGTAAAACTTGCAAGAATTCCTTCATAGGTGCAAATATAGTGCTTTTATGGAAAACCGCCAAACAAATTGGCGGTTTTCTTTATCTTATGGTGTGCAAAAGATAACTTTTCCTGATGATTAGGTAGGAAAAGCTGTCCTTTGCGATTCATTTTACTCTTTTACCCTTCCTTCACTTCCTCTCCGAAAAGAGTTGCGGAGGTGGAACCTGTGATGCGAACCTTTACAAATTCTCCTATGTGGTGGTTGCCTTTGTCGATGACCACCGCCTTGTTTTGCTCAGTACGCCCCATCATCTGCTCACGGCTACGCTTGCTGAAGTTCTCGATGAGGATGGTGAACTCCTTGCCCTCGTCTTTCTTGTTCTGCTCGGCGCTCACCTCGGTCTGGAGCTTGATGAGCTCGTTGAGTCGGGCAATCTTGGTCTCCTCTGGTACGTTGTCTGGCAAGTGCTTGGCTGCATAGGTGCCAGGACGCTCGGAGTACTTGAACATGAAGGCGCTGTCGAAGCCAACCTCTTTTACCAATGAGAGGGTCTGCTCGTGGTCTTCCTCGGTCTCGTCGTGATAACCCACGAAGATGTCGGTGGTGATGCCGCAACCTGGGATGATGCGCTTGATGGCATCGATTTTCTCCAAGTACTCCTCACGGGTGTACTTGCGATTCATCAACTTCAATATCTTATTGCTTCCGCTTTGTGCAGGGAAGTGGATATGGTTGCAGAGGTTTGGCTCGTCGGCGATGGCGTGGAGGATGTCCTCGGTCATATCCTCAGGGTTTGAGGTGGTGAAACGCACACGCATATCTGGCACAGCCTCGGCTACCATTCTTAAAAGTTCGGCGAAGGAGATGCTGCCCTCTTCACGCTTGCCCGATGGGGAGAGACCGTAACTGTTCACGTTCTGTCCCAGCAAGGTAACCTCCTTGAAGCCACGGTCGTGCAAGTCTCTTACTTCACGCAGGATGCTCTCGGCATCACGGCTGCGCTCACGACCACGAGTATAAGGCACGATGCAGTAGTGGCAGAAGTTGTTGCAACCACGCATAATGCTCACGAAGCCGCTCACACGGTTTCCACCGATGCGCTGAGGTACGATGTCGCGATAAGTCTCCGTCTTGGAAAGCTCGATGTTCATGGCGTTGTTGCCATTCTCGCACTGTGCTATCATATCCGGCAGGTTGAGATAACTGTCTGGTCCGCAAACCAAGTTGGCGTAGTGGTTCTGGATGAGGTCATCCTTCACACGCTCCGCCATACAGCCCAATACACCGAGTATCACCTTTCTGCCCTTCTTCTGCTCGGCGTGGAGGGTGTCGAGGCGATGATAAATCTTGTTCTCCGCATTCTCACGGATACTGCAGGTGTTGAGGAAGATGGCATCCGCCTCCTCTTCTTTCTCGCAAATCTCGTAGCCTGCCATTCCCATCACGCTGGCTACCACTTCGCTGTCTGCCACGTTCATCTGGCAGCCATAAGTCTCGATAAATAGTTTCTTCATTGTTCTAGATGAATTCTATTCGTATTTTATAGTTATTAATAATATGTATATATTCTTATCTGAATCTCAATCGAGAGCTTGACATACGTGTCTCCGTCATGCCATTAGATACAGCCATGAGGACAAAGTAAATGGTGACGCCCGACACCAAGCCAGCGATGGCATCGATGAGGTAATGTGCCTGGATATATACCGTAGCCATACATAGGAACACATATATCGGTAACATGGCATAGAGCATCTTTCGCTTGCCTGTATGCCAAGCCAATAGCATGCACACTGTGCTTACGCCCACATGTGAGCTAGGAAAAGCTGCTGTAGGTCGCTCGCCTGCCGCCTTGGCATCCTCCACAAGTTGATAGAATATGCCATCGGTATAACCTGGAGTAGGCAAGCTGTCGGTGTGGGTACTGAAGTAGTTGCCCATGGCCGGGAAGATGCCTTTGGCTATGTCTCTGATACCTACGGCATCATAATAGAACGTAGGTCCTGCCACTGGTAGGTAGATGAAGATAACATAGTAGACAAAGAAACTAGCGAGCAGCACGAATGCCGCACGTTCCGACTCCCAATATCTGAAGAAAAAGTAGTAGAGCATAACCACTGCTATCATCGGATAGTACATAAAATAGCCCATAGACATCAGCTCGCTCACCACCGCCCAAGGTATCGCCTTGGCAAAGTAGAGGGCAGGCTGACAACCGAAGAGTTCCTGCTCCCATCCAGCGAAGTAGTGGTCGAGGTTGGGAAACATCCTGTTTATCTCGTAGGTGTCAGGATACCACCAGGCAAGCAATGCCAACTGTGCCATGATGCGAACCATCTTGGTTACTCGGCAAGGCACCATACGGTATACGCCCCAGAGTGCAGCGGTGATGGCAAGCACTCGGAGTCGTCCCCATAGCATAGCTTCGGGGTTCACCAGCTTGGTATAGGTGAAAAGCATGGTGACGATGGTTATCGCCATATAGCCCAGCATCACCCATTCCAGTGGCAGGAGTCCCTTCTTCGGGTTCTTTTCTATCTTAAAATAATCTTTTATCATTTATTTTCTTTTTATAGCCAATGGTTCTCCTTGTACCATTTGATGGCAAGTTTTACGCCTTTGTCGAGAGGATAATGAGGGTGGTAGCCCAGTTCGTCCATCGCTGGCTCGATGTCGCAACGCCAGTTGCGTTGTTTCAGTATGTTGAACTTGTCATTGTTCAGAGCCGACATCTTTCCTGTCATTCTGCCGATGTACTCACCACAGAAGGTGATGATGCGCAATACCCATATCGGTGCCTTGACTCGCAGCATCCAAGGACATCCCAATTCCTTGTGTATCAAGTCGCTGAAAGTACTAGACTGGTACACCTCGCCATCGCTGAGGAAATATTTCCTACCGTTCATGCCATGGTCTAGGGCTAGGAATACCGCCTGCACCACATCCTGTACATAGACGAAGGTGATGTCCTGGCGCTTGAATCCTACGGAGAAGTCTACGTGCTGCTTGATGCTCTGCACCATGAGGAAGTAGTCTTTCTCACGTGGTCCGTATACACCTGTAGGACGTAGGATGATGTATGGAAAATTATTGCCGATACTGTCGAGGTATTGCTCTGCGGCTAGCTTGCTCTTTCCGTAAGCCGTATTAGGCTTCGGCACATCGTGCTCGGAGATTTCCTGATAAGGCTGTTCCTCACGGATGGCTCCGAAGATGCTGAGCGAGCTAACGAATATAAATCGCTTGATGGGCATTCCAAGATGCAAGATGGCGTTCACCAGGTTCTTGGTACCCTCGGTGTTCACCCTATAAAAGTCCTCTGCATGCAGGCACTTGGTGGCGCCAGCTGCATGCACGATATAGTCGAACTCGTGTGGAGCGAGTTCTTTCTCCAGCTCTTCCTGTGAGGAAAGATTGAGATTGATAAAATGGATGCGCTCGTCTTGCAGATACCTCTTGCTGCTGGTAGGACGTATTGCCGCCCATGTATCCATACCCTGTCGCAAGGCTTCTTCCACGATGTAGCTGCCGATGAATCCCGACGCACCCGTTACTAATATTTTCATGAAATCTTATTCAAATTGCAATTTAGGGTGCAAAGATACGCTAAAAATCTGATTTAGAGAAGAAAAAGAAAGTTTTTCTATAATTTTAAGGCCATATCCTCGATTATGTGTGAAGATATGACCTTATTCTGTCTGTTTTTTACGCCTCGTGCTGCCTTACGCCCATACGAGCCTCCACTACGTTAACCACATAGTCGCCGAGCTTCTCGCATTCCTGGATGATGTCCATATACATCGTGCCGATGGCATAGGTGTAGAGATGGTTGTTCACATCGTTGATGTTCTGGCTCTTCAACTGGTTGCGGTAGTTGTTGATTTCGTTCTCGATGTTGAACGAGTGGTTGGCATCGTTGTCGCCCTTATGGCCTACGAGGGTGAGGTTCATCTGGGTGAGCGCCTGGTCGGTAAGCTCCATCATCTGGTGCATGTGCTCGTACTGGGAAGGAATAAAGTCTTCCTTGCCCTTGATGCGGCGGTTGATGGTGCGGGCGATGTTGTAGCAACTGTCGCCGATGCTCTCTATCTCCGAAATCTCACGCAGCATGGCGCGAATCTTCGCCTTGGTCTCGTCGGATAGGTGGGCGTCGCTCACCTGGTCTAGGTACTTGGCTATCTCTATCTCCATGTTGTCGCTGATGCCCTCGTACTTCTCGATGCGAGTATAGAGCTTCACAAACTTGTCTGGGTTGTTCTCGCCGAGCAACTCCTTTACCATGCCAAACATACGCTGGATGCGCTCGGCGAAACTGTGTATTTCCTTCTGAGCCTCCAATACCGAGATTTCCGGTGTCTTCATGATACCCGTCTGGATGAAGCGCAGGCGGAAATCGTCCTCGTCGGCATTCTTCTTAGGACGGATAATCTTGCATACTATCTTCTCTATCTGTGGCACGAACCATACCAGGATAAAGGTGTTGGAGAGGTTGAACGTGGTGTGGAAGGCGGCAAGCACAAAGGAGAGCTTGGCTGCGTTGGCGATGAAGTGAGGGTCGCTCTTCAGCATCTCGTCGTCGTAGCCCACCCATCCGCATACGAGGTGGATGAACGGACGGAACACGCAGAGTATCCACAATACGCCGAAGATGTTGAACACCATGTGCGCCATCGCCGCTCTTCGGGCTTGCGTATTGGCGGTGAGGGCAGCCACGTTCGAGGTGACGGTGGTGCCGATGTTCTCGCCCATCACGAGCGCAATGCCCTGATAGATAGGCAGTACGCCTGTGGAGCAGAGTATCATCGTGATCGCCATGACGGCTGCCGAACTCTGCACGCACATCGTGAGCACGCTACCTATTAATAAGAAAGTGATGGTAGTCTTGAAACTGTGAGGGTCGAAACTAGCGAAGAAATCGAGCACTGGTTGGTTGTGAGCCAAGTCCATGTCGATACCGGTTTGTCTGAGAGTTCCCAAACCGAGGAACATAAAGGATATACCGAAGATGAAGTCGCCTACGATTTTGCGCTTCTTGCTGTAGATGAGGATGATGGCGATGAAGAACGCTGGCCATACGAAGTCGGTGATGTTGAACGAGAAACCTGCGCTCATAATCCAAGCCGTGAGGGTGGTTCCGATGTTGGCGCCCATGATGACCGAGATGGCCTGGGCGAGGGTAAGGAGACCAGCGTTGACGAATGATACCGTCATCACCGTGGTGGCTGTGGAAGACTGCACCGCCGCCGTGATGAGCGTACCTGAGAGGATGCCCGTCACACGGTTGGTGGTCATCGTACCTAACACATGGCGGAGCTGAGGTCCTGCCATCTTCTGCAAACTGTCGCTCATGGTCTTCATTCCGAACATAAGTAGGGCGAGTGCTCCGATAAGCTTAAAAAATATCCAAATCGACATATTATAACTTAAATTTTGTTGTCAAAATCACCAAGTTACAGAATTTCTTCGTAACTTTACCCTCGGCTAGCGAATATCCCTCAGAGGGGCTTCGAGAGCTGCTGAATCAATCAAGTCTTGTAACATAAACGTAACGCAAATGAAACAGATGATACAAATCCGTTGCAAAAATAATAAAAAATCTCAGAAAGTAGCAATCGGAAGCACACTTTTTGATGTTTTTTCTCAATTTGACCTGCAAATGGAGCACGGACCAGTGTCCGCAAGGGTGAATAACAAGGTGGAAGGTATGCACTATCGTGTATATAATAATAAGGATGTGGAGTTTCTCGACATGACTTCGCCTTCGGGTTCGCGCGCCTACACTCGCACGCTCTTCTTCGTGCTCTGCAAGGCGGTGAAAGATGTCTTTCCATTCAGCCCAGATGTGATTATCGACATCCCGGTGTCGAATGGATTCTATGTGGATGTGAAGTTGGAGCGTCCTTTGACCGAGGAGGATGTGAACATGATACGTCGCCGCATGGAGAAAATCATCGCCGACAAGATGCCCATCTGCCGATACATGGTGCCTACCGAGGATGCCATCAAGCTCTTCGAGGAGAAGAAGGACGTGGAGAAAGTGAAGCTTCTGAAGACTTCGGGCTCTATCTATACCACCTATTATAAGATAGGTGACTACGTGGACTTCTATTATGGCACGCTCCTTACCAACACCTCGCAGCTCTACCTTTTCGGCTTGGAGAAGTATTATGACGGAATGCTGCTGCGCATCCCTTCGCTGAAGAATCCCGATGTGCTGGGCGAGCTGACCAAGCAAGACAAGATGTTCGACATCTTCAAGGAGCATCATCGTTGGCAAGACATCCTCGGTATCCGTACCGTGGGCGACTTCAACCTCGCCGTGGACGCAGGATATACTACCGACCTCATCAATATCAGCGAGGCGTTGCAAGAGAAGAAGATTGCCGCCATCGCCGAGGAGATAGCCCATCGAGAGGGTGTGAAGCTGGTGCTCTTGGCTGGTCCTTCTTCTTCGGGCAAGACCACTTCGTGCAAACGCCTCTCTATCCAGCTAGCCGTAAACGGATTGAAACCTCTTCAGATTTCGCTCGACGATTACTTCGTGGACCGAGAGAAGACCCCGAAGGACGAAAAGGGCGAGTACGACTACGAGAGCATCTATGCGCTCGACCTCGACTTGATTAACGAGCAGTTTAACGCCCTCTTCCGTGGCGAGGAGGTGGAGCTGCCGAAGTACGACTTCCAGACAGGCAAGAGCATGAAGAGCGGCAAGAAGTTGAAGATGAGCCCTAACAACGTGCTCGTGGTGGAGGGAATCCACGCCCTGAACCCAGAGCTTACCTCGCACATCCCTAACGAGCAGATATTCCGTGTCTATGCCTCTGCGCTCACCACCATCCTGCTCGACAACCACAACTATATCCCTACCACCGACAACCGCCTCCTTCGCCGCATCATCCGCGACTATAAGTATAGAGGGGTATCGGCGCAGGATACCATCCACCGCTGGCCTTCGGTGAGGGCAGGCGAGAACAAGTGGATATTCCCTTACCAGGAGAATGCCGACGCCATGCTCAATACGGCGATGCTCTTTGAGCTTGCCGTCATCAAGACGCAAGCCGAGCCTCTCCTCCAGCAGGTGCCAGAGAATTGCGAGGAGTATGCCGAGGCCTATCGCCTCCTGAAATTCCTAAAATACTTCAAGGGAATACCTTATAACAATCTGCCTCCTACCTCCTTGCTGAGGGAGTTCTTGGGTGGTAGCTCCTTTCATTACTAGAAAGGGGGTAGAATTGTAAATAGCGTGTGTCATAAGTCTATTCCCTATGCGCCCGAAAGGGCAACAAGCGCCAAGCTCAGGGCATCGCCATGGGCTTGGTGCTTGGGTGCTTCATAAACCACTTATGACACACCTTTTTTATAATAAATATTGTAACTCTTTTAGAGAGCGGTGTTACATGGTTGCTTGTTATAGTTAAACTTTTATAATTTATATTCATGCAAAATGCAATTTGTATTTTTTTCCTTAAATTTGCCACGAGTTAATAAACAATAGTCACCTTTTATCTTCCTTTAGCCTATGAGTAGGTCTTTTTTTGTTTTTTTTATGGTCTTTTTGTTCATGGTGTCGAGTGCATATTCCCAGAGTAGGTCTGACAGTTTACGTCTGGATTCTTTGAGACGCATGGAACAAAAAGCCATGAGGAATGCAGATGGCGCACTAGATGCCATTGGTCGCTATACACCACAATCCCCACAAACAGCCAGTTTGCTTAAGTATACAGAATTTCCTGTCAGTCCTGCCACAGGAATTCCTAATATTGATATTCCAATCTATACCATAGAATTGGATGGCGTACGCGTTCCGATTTCTATCAGCTATCATGCATCGGGTATCAAAGTTAACGATGTGGCTAGTCCTGTTGGGTTGGGGTGGATTCTCAATGCAGGTGGTGTAATAGGATGTAGCAAGAATGGTGCAAGGGATGACTTTTCTACTCAAACCATCAAGTCTGCTAGTGAGTTCAAGGAACAACTACAGTCCACTACAATTCCTGCCAATTCTTTGAGAGAGATTGCCAATGGTGGTGGCACCATTGACACAGAGTCGGATAGATATCAGTATAATTTTAATGGTCATCATGGATGCTTCCGTTATGACTATACCGACATGAGTATCAAAACCATTCCTTATGAGCCAATCAAGATTGAAGAACAAAAAAGTGGATTTAAGATTACTGATGGGGATGGCACACAATACTTCTTTCTCAAAGTAGAAATGGTAAGTGGACTTGGATACGTCCATCGTTCAGCCTGTCATCTGACTAGTATTGTCACTCCCATGAAGTGTGATACCATAACATTTTCTTATGACAAGACTTCCGTATATTACCAAACATTTGCCTCAGAATACCAACACTCAGGCACATATTACGACTGGGACGAAGAAAATGTTAGCAATGATATGTCATATATTCCGATGTCAGGGCCAGTCTCAGAATATACCATCACCAAGACCAACGTTAATTATGCCACACCCCTTTTAACCTCTATCACTTGGAACGGAAATCGAATAGACTTTACTTATAATAGCGACCGTCCAGAATATCGGTTGCAACGAGAGCGATTAACCCAAATACAAGTAAAAAATTATCTAGGTAATATTGTTAATACGGTATCCCTTGATAATACAGGATATTTGGGAACATCCTTGCATGGCAAGCGAATGCTTCTCAAGGGCATTAGCCTGAGTGGTTCTGCGGTTGGAACAAATCCTGCAAAATATTCCTTTGCCTACAATATGAAAGCCTTACCTGATTACATGGACAGCAATGATCTTTCCACCATTCGTTTTCATGAAGATTATTGGGGGTATTACAATGGTACCAACTCTGTACATTCTGTACCAACTGAATATATGGCAGATGCTAGTATAGGAG
>CAVKXW010000014.1:0-38260 GCA_963660215.1 Bacteroidaceae bacterium
TAGTTTTGGGTGCCATGTCAGAAACCAGTTGGTACAAGGCGGTGAACTTTGAGATGTTGTTTCTCTTGGCGGTTTCAGCAATAGAGTGGAAACATGCAAATTCGTCAGCGCCCTCATGTGTTCTAAAACCACCAGACACTTTCCCTTTCACCTTCAACACCCTAATTGAAGCCTCGCTGGAGTTGTTGTGGTGTGGAACTTCCTCATGCTCCAAGAAAGTGAAGACATATTCCTCGCAGTTTATCAGACCATTCTGCAAAGCTTGAAAGTCGCTTTTTCCTTTTCTCTCATAACTTGAAAGATTTTCATCCAAGGCTTCGTGCAGTTTCTTCTTGTAATAGTCTTTGTCAATCTGGTCCAATGGCATCGTCTTGCTCTTGTGGATGGCTTCCCTTAGGAGTTCTTGGATACCTGAAGACCATTTTTGCTCTGGATTCAAGTCGTTCAGATATTGCAGGTTCCTCAACAGATGCACAAGACATACTTGGTGTCCTGCCACCTGTAATTTGAAGTATGTTCCATGACGGTCTGTGTACAGAACCAATCCTGCAAGGCGACTGACTATGCCATGGTCTTCCAAAGCCTGTATGCCACGTGACTCATCGGCAAACACATAGCAGAACTTAGGGCATTGGAGGCACCAGAACCAACACAGCTTCTTGTCGATATACGTGCCTGTCTCATCCATGCCTGCGGCTTTCTGTTTCTCGATATAGTCCAGGATGCTGTCGTAAATGGGAGTTGCCTTCTGCTTGTTCTTCTTCAATATGTTCTTGATGGAACCTTCCGAGAAAGAGGACACCATGAAGATGTCCTTCACGATTTCCTCGATTCGGTTATATGGGATGGACTGGACAACGGACAGGTACACGACTAGGGTCTGCAACTTAGGTCCATACATGACCTTCTTGCAATTACCTGTAGGGTTGTCGCCCTTGACGGTCTTGTGGCAATGTGGACATACGGTGGAGTAAACCTTATGCTCTGTCACGAAAGGAAGAGACATCGGTCCTGTTATGTCTATCACCTGTGTGGACTTTATGCAGGTTTGCTCGGCATCGTCAGGGATGGCACACCCGCAATGAGGGCACACCTTGACCTTGTGCTCTTCCGTTCCGTCGGGTGTCTGCGTCTTGCTGACGGAATGCCCCTCATGTCCGTCTTGCCCTCCAGGCTTCTTGCCGGAAGGCTGGCGAAGAGACTTTGTTCGCTGAACAACTTGCTTCTCTATTGATTGTCGGGTCGGGGGTGTACTTGAGTTACTGCTGTCTTTTTCGACATACTTTCCACCAAGCTTTTCCAACTCGGAACGAAGTGCTTCCGCTTCTTTCTTGAACTGGTCACGCTCTTGCGTTATACGTTTGATGGTTACGTTTTGCCGAGTAGAGTTACGTTTGAGAGAGGCGACATCGCTCTTGCTTGCCGAAAGCTCCTCCTTAACGGTGGTGAGCTCGGCAAACAAGGCTTTGATAGCCTCTAGCGGATCAGTTATTGATGTAATGTCGTTGTAACTCATGGGTGCAAAGTTGCGTATATTTTTTGATATGACAAAATCGTATGAAACAACTTTTAACAGGAGATTTTGAATTGCCAAAAACGCAGAAATCTCTACAGCCGCCTGTAAAATACGAAGACTGTTTTATGACGCTATGCTTATAGTTGTAACCTTGAGGGAATGCCTGTTCTTGCATAAAAGACCCAATCAAGGTGGTTGTCCGTCAACTATGCGGCTGTGACTATAATAGCAAACTAACTATATGAGGACTTCTTTAAGTTTATATTTCTTTAACGATGAGCATTAGGCATGACACGGTATAACTAAGGGGTTACTTATCAAGCACAAAGAAGACTGAGTAGTTACTAATAATCCGT
Source organism: Bacteroidaceae bacterium (assembly GCA_963660215.1). Lineage (GTDB taxonomy): Bacteria > Bacteroidota > Bacteroidia > Bacteroidales > Bacteroidaceae > Prevotella. Next base: position 1,873 of record CAVKXW010000014.1, read on the forward strand.
AATTTAGTTAATAATTCGTAAAAGATGCGGCGAGTGGGTTGCGGAATTACACATAAATAAATAAAAATGTGTAATTTTGCAGTCCGATTATTTCGGGGATACACTTAGAGTCCCCAGGGTAGTGTGTGTTAATAGCAACATCCTGTGGCCGGGAATTGCGGTTAGTGAATCACCTATCCAAATGAGAATAAAGAAAGATTAAAAACGTTTTTTAGTAGTAATTTAAATTTTAAAATGGACACATTAAGTTTCAAGACTATCTCCGTAAACAAGGAGACAGCTAAGAAAGAGTGGGTTGTAATCGACGCAACAGACCAGGTAGTAGGTCGCCTTTGCTCTAAGGTAGCTAAGTTGCTTCGTGGTAAGTACAAGCCAACTTTCACTCCACACGTAGATTGTGGTGACAACGTAATCATTATCAACGCCGCTAAGGTGGTATTCTCTGGCAAGAAGGAGACTGATAAGGTTTACACACGTTACACTGGTTATCCTGGTGGTCAGCGCTTCAACACTCCAGCAGAGTTGCGCAAGCGTCCTGATGGAATGGACAAGATCCTCCGTCACGCTATCAAGGGTATGTTGCCAAAGGGCCCTCTCGGTCGTTCTTTGATGGACAACCTCTTCATTTACGATGGCACAGAGCACAAGCATGAGGCTCAGAAGCCAAAGGCAATTGATATTAACCAGTATAAATAATTAAGGTAGAATGGAAGTAATTAATGCAATTGGTCGCCGCAAGAGCGCTGTAGCTCGTGTATACCTCACAGAGGGTACAGGTAAGATCACAATCAACAAGAAAGATATTGAGACATATTTCCCATCAGCAATCCTTCGCTATGTAGTAAAGCAGCCATTGCAGTTGCTCGAGGCTGAGGGTAAGTATGACATTAAGGCAAACCTCGACGGTGGTGGTTTCACCGGTCAGAGCCAGGCTCTTCGCCTCGCTATCGCTCGCGCACTCGTTAAGATCGACGCTGAGGACAAGAAGGCATTGAAGGACGCAGGCTTCATGACACGTGACTCACGTGCTGTAGAGCGTAAGAAGCCAGGTCAGCCTAAGGCTCGTCGTCGCTTCCAGTTCAGCAAGCGTTAATCTATACATTATTATATATATTATATAGGTTATATATAGCTGAGCTAAGTTTAGTATCTAAATCGGTGAGATTCCATAATCGGGGACTACTCATCGACTGATTCTAAAACGTTAGAATTAAAAAGAAAGTAAACAACAATTAAACAAGAAAAGACAATGTCAAGAACAAATTTTGACCAGTTACTTCAGGCAGGTTGCCACTTCGGACACCTCCGTCGCAAGTGGAATCCAGCAATGGCTCCTTACATCTTCATGGAGCGTAACGGTATTCATATTATCGACCTCAACAAGACTGTAGCTAAGATCGACGAGGCTGCTGAGGCTCTCAAGGCTATCGCAAAGTCAGGCAAGAAGGTTTTGTTTGTCGCTACTAAAAAACAAGCTAAGGACGTAGTTGCCGAGAAGGCAGCTTCTGTAAATATGCCATACGTTAACGAGCGTTGGGCAGGTGGTATGCTCACCAACTTCCCTACAATCCGTAAGGCAGTGAAGAAAATGACAAACATCGACAAGCTTTTGAACGATGGTACATTCTCTAACCTCTCTAAGCGCGAGTTGCTTCAGATCAGCCGCCAGCGCGCTAAGTTGGAGAAGAACCTCGGTTCTATCGCTGACTTGACTCGTCTCCCAAGCGCACTCTTCGTTGTAGACGTAATGAAGGAGCACATCGCTGTGAAGGAGGCTAACCGTCTTGGTATCCCAGTGTTCGGTATCGTAGATACCAACTCTGACCCTAAGAATATCGACTACGTTATCCCAGCTAACGACGATGCTAAGGACTCTGTAGATGCAATCCTTTCTGCAGTTTGCGGTGCTATCGCCGAGGGTCTTGAGGAGCGTAAGGCTGAGAAGGCTGACGACAAGGCTGCCGCTGAGCAGAAGGACCAGCCTAAGAAGAAGGCTGCACGCAAGGAAGAGGCTGCTGCTGAGTAATTAGGTAGAGGAATATATACTGGAGCCATTGATTCTGTAAAATGATTCGATGGCTTTAGTAGCTTTTAAACAAAGATTATTATTAACTTTTTAATATAAAGAAATATTATGGCTGTTACAATAGCTGACATCCAGAAGCTTCGCAAGATGACAGGTGCTGGTCTCGCTGACTGCAAGAAGGCACTTACAGAGGCTGATGGTGATATCGAGAAGGCAATCGAGCTCGTTCGTGAGCGTGGTCTTGCAATCGCTGCAAAGCGTTCTGACCGTGAGACTTCTAACGGTTGTGTACTCGTTAAGAGTGTTGATGGCTTCGCTGCAATGGTTGCCGTTAAGTGTGAAACAGACTTCGTAGCTGCTGGTAAGGAGTTTATCGGTATGACCGAGGAAATCCTCGACGCTGCTATCGCTGCCAAGGCTCAGAGCCTCGACGACGTTAAGAAGTTGGTTCTCGCTTCTGGTGATGACGCTGAGACTGCTGTTAAGCATCGCTCTGGTATCACTGGTGAGAAGATGGAGCTCGATGGCTACAACTTCTTGGAGGGTGATAACATCTCTGTATACGACCACATGGGCAAGCACACATTGTGTACTATGGTTCAGCTCAACGAGAACAACGAGGAGGCTGGCCACAAGGTAGCTATGCAGGTAGCTGCTATGCGCCCTGTAGCTCTCGACGAGTCTTCTGTATCTGAGGAGACAAAGCAGAAGGAGCTTGAGGTAGCAGTAGCTAAGACCAAGGAGGAGCTCGTAGAGAAGGCTGTTAACGCAGCTCTCAAGAAGGCTGGCATCAACCCAGCTCACGTAGACTCTGAGGATCACATCGAGAGCAACACCAAGAAGGGTTGGTTGACTCCTGAGCAGGCTGAGGAGGCTCGCAACATCAAGAAGACTGTAGGTGAGGAGAAGGCTGCTTCTTTGAACCCTAACATGATTCAGAACATCGCTAATGGTCGTTTGGCTAAGTTCTTCAAGGAGAACTGCTTGGTAGACCAGGAGTTCCAGTTCGGTGATGGCGACAAGCAGACTGTAGCTCAGTACCTCGCTGCACAGAGCAAGGATCTTAAAATCACTGCTTACAAGCGCTTCACTCTTGCTGCTGAGTAATCAGTAGACAAGAACTTAATTTGACTTATAGTTAAATTAGAATATCCGGGAGTTAAGGAGACAAAGCTTACGCTTTCTCCCTGACTCCCATTTCTTTTTTCATATAGGGCTACCTCTCAAAACGATGGCTCTTTCTTAATAAAATAGATGTTATGAAGATTTTCGCCATTGGCATGAACTATGCCGAACACAATAAATCGCTACATGGTACGTTATCTAAACCAGAGCGTCCTGTTATCTTCACCAAGGCAGACTCTGCGCTGCTCAACAACGGCAAGCCGTTCTTCATCCCAGACCATCTGGGTAGAATCGAATACGAGACCGAGCTCGTGGTGCGCATCAGCAAGCTAGGCAAGACCATCCCAGAGCGTTTCGCCCATCGCTACTATGATGCAGTGACCGTGGGCATCGACTTCACAGCTCGTGAGATGCAGAAGAAACTGAGAGAGGCTGGTCAGCCATGGGAACTCGCCAAGGGCTTCGACGGCTCCGCCGCCATCGGCGAATGGATAGACATCCAGAAGTTCCGTGACATCCAGGCAATTCACTTCCGCCTCGACATCAACGGCGAGACCGTACAGGAAGGCTGTTCGAGCGACATGCTCTACAAGGTAGACGAGATCATCTCTTACATCAGCCAGTATTTTACGCTGAAAACAGGCGACTTACTCTATACCGGATGCCCTACTGGTTGTGGTCCTGTCAAGATAGACGACCATCTTGAGGGTTATCTTGAGGACAGAAAAGTTCTCGACTTTAACTGCAAGTAAAACTCTCGCCAGTTTTCTCGCAGGAAATGAAAATAAGTAAATAAATGTATATGAAGGTTTGGAAATACATGGCACTGGCATGTATGCTCATGCTGCTGCTTCCTGCAAAGGCACAGAGATTCTTCAATCTGACCTCCCCGGAAGTCAGAGTAGATTCGGTGTTGCCTCATTTTGTGTATTCCATTCCTTTACAAGGAACCTATCGTGACTCTATCTATACCGCCAACTTGAAGTATGGTGAGTATATAGACATGACGGTTCAAGATATAGCCAATTATAATCGACTTTCGGGCAAACTCCCTACAAGTCAGGTGGATTTGCATTCTCAGGTAGTGGAATGTAGAAAAGAAGGTAGCTTGAGGGTGGATTTTTGCCCTGTAGTTTATAGAAATAACCGTTACCAACTGTTGGTGAGTTTTATGCTCGAAGTGAATGCTCGCTCGTTAAACCGTTCAGAACGAAATGCTCGTATGGCTTTGTCGAGTGCTTCTGGCATGGGCTCCATCTATGCGGCCCATTCGGTGTTGGCTACAGGCAAATGGGCTAAGATACGGGTGGCAGAGACAGGAATTCATCAGCTTACGGAACAAGTGATTCGCCAGGCTGGGTTCTCTGATATTAATAAGGTGAAAATCTATGGCTATGGAGGTAATTTGCAGAATGAGGCCCTCTTGTCGAGTTATCTCCAGGAAACCGATGATTTGAAAGAGGTTCCACAGTGTATAGTAGATGGCAAGCATTATTTTTATGCCAAGGGACCTGTGAGTTGGGAGAACAATCGGGCTCTCCGCAGAACCAGAAATCCTTATTCAGATTTTGGGTATTACTTTATCACGCAGGCAGAAGATGCCCCAAGCGTTGTAGACTCAGCCTCTTTTGTGGCTAGCGTCTATCCTCAAGCTGATGATTATCATTCTCTTTACGAGACGGATGGCTTCAGTTGGTATGCGGGTGGGCGTAATCTTTTTGATACAAAGGAAATAAAGCAGGGAGAAGAGCAGAAGATAGTGATAGCGAACACCACGGGTTCGACTAACGGAACCCTTACGCTGGCAATCACCTCGGGTAAGGGTAGCATGGCGCAGATTCTGAAAAATAACGAACCGCTAGGAAATATTCAACTGTCGATAAACGAAGGACAAGCCGAATCGGCAAGTTATCTTCATGGGGTAGAGTCGTTTGCAACCTATACAATAACGGATTTCACCGAAGAGGATACTTTGTCAATCAAAGCCGTATCTGGCTCGCCAATACATCTAGACTATATTTCTGTCGCTTGGGACAAGCCAAAGGCATGCTCCAAGCTGGATAACCATATCCCAATGGCACAATATGTGTATAATATAACAAATCAGGACCACCATGCCGATGATCCAGTTGATATGGTGATGATTATTCCTGCATCTCAAAAGCTATTGGGGCAAGCCCAGAGACTGAAGACATTTCATGAGACTCATGATGGCATGCGAGTCAGGATATTGCCTGCGGATGAACTCTATAATGAGTTCGCCAGCGGAACCCCCGACGCCAATGCATATCGTCGCTATCTTCGTATGTTGTCGGATAAAGCACAAACCGAAGCTGATATGCCGAAATACCTCTTGCTTTTTGGTGATTGTGTTTGGGACAATCGTATGCTCACCTCTGCATGTAAGAATTTATCCCCCGACGACTATTTGTTGTGCTTCGAGAGCGAAAACTCATTTAGTTCTGTATCTTGTTATGTAAGTGATAGCTGGTTTGGGCTATTGGGAGAGGGTGCAGGCTTGCGTCCTACTCACGAATTGCAAGATGTGGCAGTGGGAAGATTCCCGGTGACAACATCGGAAGAAGCTAAGATCTTGGTAGACAAAACTATCAATTATGCAGAGAATTCCAATGCTGGCGCATGGCAAAATACGCTCGTGTTTATGGGTGATGACGGGAATGATAATCAGCACATGATGGATGCGAATGAGGTGGCGGATGATGTCGCGAGTCTTTACCCTTCCTACCTGGTGAAGAAAATAATGTGGGATGCTTATGAGCGAGAGTCTACATCTACGGGCAATACCTATCCAGATGTAACAAAGCTTATCAAGCACCAACAAGCCAATGGGGCTTTGCTGATGGATTATGCCGGTCATGGAAGTGCTACCCAGATATCCCATGAATCAGTGCTGAAATTGACAGATTTCGATGAGTTTCGTAATGCCAATCTTCCCCTTTGGGTTACGGCTTCTTGCGATATCATGCCTTTTGATGGCAGGGAGCCTACCATTGGGGAGCATGCTTTGTTGAATGCCGATGGAGGTGCGGTGGCTTTCTATGGTACCACTCGTACGGTTTATGCCCAGCAAAATAAATATATCAATCGTGCTTTCGTGCGCAGGGTTTTAAGTTGGAAAGATGGCAAGCCAATGACAATCGGCGAGGCTCACCGTTTGGCGCAGAATGATGTGATGACTGGACAAGTTAATTCGGCAGAAACAGATGTCACGGTCAATCATCTGCAATATTCTTTGCTAGGTGATCCAGCATTGTCGCTCAATCTTCCAAAGATGAATATCGTTGTAGATTCGATTAATGGCATCTCAACAAGCCAATCCAATGCTCTTATTGAGCTCAAGGCTGGTGCGGTGGCAAAAGTGGCAGGGCATATTGAGGGAGATGGAAATTTTCATGGCATCTTGACGGCGACGGTGCGCGATTCAAAGGAACAAATCGTTTGCAGACTGAACGATACAAGTCAAACTGGTGCCGAAAAGGCCTTTGTCTTTGAAGACAGAACCAAGACGCTTTATCAAGGTTCAGATAGTGTTAGAGATGGAATGTTTTCATTTTCTTTTGCTATTCCTAAGGATAATAACTATTCTGGTAAGGCTGGTTTGATGAATCTTTATGCCTTAAGCGAGGATAAGATCCAGATGGCTCATGGGGCTTGTGATAGGTTTGTCGTGGGAGAAAGCGAGGAAAGCAGGAATGACTCCGTCGGACCTTCTATCTATTGTTATCTCAACTCTCCAACATTTGCAGATGGTGGTCAGGTTAATACCACTCCGTTCTTTGTCGCTAAGGTTTCTGATAAGGATGGCATTAATGCGACAGGTAGTGGTATCGGGCATGACTTGCAACTCGTAATAGATGGAGATATGAGTAAAACTTATGTGTTGAATGACAACTTCACTTACGATTTCGGAACCTATACGAGTGGTACCACTTTTTATGCCATTCCAGAGTTGTCGCCTGGCTGGCATCAACTCTCATTCCGAGCTTGGGACATACAGAACAACAGTTCTACTGCTACGCTACGTTTTAATGTGGTGAAGGGATTGGCGCCTACGCTCTTTAATGTAGGTGTGACGGAAAATCCTGCAAAGAATAGTACCACGTTTATAATTAGTCATGACCGAACGGAAACCAATATGGATGTCGTGGTCGAAATATATGATATGTCCGGGCGCAAACTTTGGCATCATGCAGAGCGAGGAGTGCCTGCGTCAGGTAGCTATATGGTGAAATGGGACTTAACGGCAGACAATGGTCGTGCCCTAGATACTGGCGTTTATCTTTATCGTGTGAAAGTGTCTTCAGACGGTAGTGGCTACACATCAAAAACAAGGAAACTTATCATCATCAAGTAATAAAAATAGGAAACTATGCATATCACAAGAATCATACGAATATGGATTATAGGGTGTCTTGCAGTGATGGAGTCTCAATTCTCAATGGCGCAAGATAAGAAAGATCTTTTCAATCCCGTAAATTATGCTGTTATATCACAAACCATTGCCCCAGATGCCCGTGGTGGAGGTTTGGGAGATATTGGAGCAGCAACCGATCCAGATGTGAACTCTCAGTATTGGAATCCTGCCAAGTATCCATTTGCTATCTCACGAGCAGGCGTATCTTTGAATTTCACTCCTTGGTTGCGTTCCTTGGTCAATGACATGAACATGGCTTATTTGGCAGGCTATTACCGCATAGGTGACTATAGTGCTGTCTCGGCATCTCTCCGCTATTTTAATATGGGCGAGGTCTTTACGACTGGGGGGGATGAGACGAGCAATGACATGAGCATCAATCCCTATGAGATGTCTCTCGATGTGGCTTATTCGCTAATGCTTAGTGAAAGGTTTTCTCTTGCTGCTGCCATTAGGTGGATTTATTCCGATATGCGTTTCAACTATACGGAAGACAATTCGCCTGCTTCTGCGTTTGCAGCGGATATTGCTGCTTATTATCAAGACTATGTTACTATCGGGCAGCGTGAATGCCAGTTGGGCATAGGACTGAATGTCTCTAATATAGGTAGCAAGATTACTTATAGCGGAAAGGAATATGGCGAGTTCTTGCCAGCAAATCTACGTTTGGGTGCGTCGCTCATGATACCTATAGATGAGTATAATCGCATTACATTGGCAGCCGATGCCAATAAGTACTTGGTGCCAACAGTTCCGAAGCAAGAGGAAGGTGAGGACAATTCTGAATATGAAGACCGTGTGCATCGTGAGTATGATGATGTCTCTGCCATTAGTGGTATCTTCAAAAGTTTTAGCGATGCTCCTGGTGGATTCAAGGAAGAGCTAGAGGAAATCAACTATGGCTTGGGCGCCGAGTATGTATATAATGACAAGTTCGCTTTACGAGCAGGTTATCATCATGAGAGCCAAAACAAGGGAAATCGCAAGTATTTCACCGTAGGCGCAGGTTTTAAGATGAATGTCTTCTCTCTGGATGCTACTTATGTGGTGGCTACGGCAAAGAGCAATCCGCTCGACCAAACATTACGTTTCACCCTATCGTTTGATATGGATGGACTCAAGGATATGTTTAAACGAAAATAACAAAGTAATTATTTTAATATGAATATTAGAGTAGGATTTGGATATGATGTACACAAGTTGGTGGAGAATCGCGACTTGTGGTTGGGAGGAATCAAAATAGAGTATGAGCTGGGCTTGTTGGGACATAGCGACGCTGATGTCTTGATACATGCCATCTGCGATGCCTTGCTGGGAGCTGCTAATATGCGTGATATTGGTTATCATTTTCCAGATACTGCAGCAGAAACCTTGAATGTTGATTCAAAGATTTTGCTCAAGAAAACGATGGATTTAATAGCTACCAAAGGATATCATTTGGGAAATGTTGATGCAACCATCTGTGCGGAGCGCCCTAAGCTGAATCCGCATGTGCCTGCTATGAAGGCATGCTTGGCAGAAGTGATGGGAGTAGACGAAGATTTGATTTCTATCAAGGCGACAACAACCGAGAAGCTTGGCTTCACAGGAAGAATGGAGGGCATATCTGCCTATGCCACCGTACTTGTCATGAAAGAATAGCGAAGGGGTCTTTTAGGGAACAAAATGCCAAGAAAGCTTGAATGATTGTTAACAACTGTTGTTTCGTTGCTCGTTTCATTGACATAAATCAAAAAAAAGTGAAATGAATAAGATTTCTCTTAGAAATATTTGGTAGTTATCAAAAATAGTCGTACCTTTGCATCGTCAAAAGGTTAATAGATTGTTTAGGTTAGTAGTAATAGATTTAGGTTTTTAGTTATTAGGTTTTAAGGTAGATTGTTTAACAGATAATTGAGAAGGTCGTGAGACTATCTTTGATTAGAAAAATTTTAGTTAAACATAGTACATGTCACTGCTCGTTGAGAGTTGTGACATGTTTTTTTATGTTATTTATTTTGTGCAAAGGGATTTTTTCACTACCTTTGCATAAAATATAAAAGGATAAGCAATGAGAGTACTCATAGTCAATACAAGTGAGAGAGCGGGAGGAGCTGCTGTTGCTGCCAACCGCTTGATGGATGCCCTTAACAACAATGGTGTTAAGGCTAAGATGTTGGTGCGCGATAAGGTGACTGATGATATTACAGTGGTAGGTTTGCCCCATTCGCTCAAGACGCAATGGAACTTCTTGTGGGAGCGCTGGTGTATCTTTTGGCATCTACATTTTTCCACGAAGAATCTTTTTGCCCTAGATATGGCCAATGCAGGAACCGACATCACGGCATTGCCTGAGTTTAAGGAAGCTGATGTCATCCACTTGCATTGGATTAACCAAGGTATGCTTTCGTTAAGGGGAATCAAGAAAATCATCAATAGTGGTAAGCCTGTGGTCTGGACCATGCATGACATTTGGCCAGCCTCTTCCATCTGCCATCTCACCTTGGGGTGTCATCATTATAACGCTGGATGTGGCAACTGCAAGTTTTTGCCAGGTAAAGGTGGAAAAAATGATTTGTCGAGCAAGATTTGGGAGCGCAAGCAGAAAGTCTATGGTAATGGAAGCTTGTCGTTTGTCACTTGCAGCAGGTGGCTAGCTGGCGAGGCTAAGCTGAGCGGATTGTTGACGGGCCATCGTATAGATACCATTCCCAACCCTATAGATACTCATGTGTATTGTCAAAGAGACAAACAAAAGTCTCGTCTTCGTGCGATGTTGCCAACAGACAAGCATATTATTCTTTTCATAGCTCAGCGTGCCACCAATCCCTATAAGGGAATGAACTATTTGGTAGAGGCTTGCCAGCAAATGGCAGATGAGCATCCTGAAATGAAAGAGAATACTTGTGTGGCCATACTGGGAGGACATAGTGAGGAGTTGGAAGGCAAACTTCCGTTTCAGACAATTCCTATTGGCTATGTAAATGATGATAATCGGATAGTAGACATCTATAATGCTGCTGATGTGTTTGTACTTCCTTCTCTCTCGGAAAATCTTCCTAACACCATCATGGAGGCGATGGCTTGTGGAGTACCTTGTGTGGGCTTCAAGGTGGGAGGTATTCCTGAAATGATAGAACATAAGAAGACAGGATATGTTGCTAACTATCGTGATGCAAAGGATTTGGCAACTGGTATCTATTGGACCTTGTCTGAAGCTGATGCACAGGCATTGAAAAAAGCATGTTTGCAGAAGGTGATGCACGATTATTCTCAGCAAGTCGTGGCTTTAAGATATATTGAGGTGTACAACCAGGCGATGGCCTTCAAAAATTATCATATATGATCAAATTTTCAATCATAACTTGTACTTACAATGCCGCTCCAGTGTTACAACGCACTTTAGACAGTGTGTTGAAGCAGACATATTGCAACATTGAGCATCTCATCATCGATGGAATGTCGAAAGACAAAACCCTAGCGATGGCGACAGCCTATAAACACAAGTCGGATGTTGGCGAGAATGCCCATGACATCATCATCAGCTCAGAGCCGGATAAAGGACTCTATGATGCCATGAATAAGGGAATCAAGCGTGCCACTGGCGACTATATCATCTTTTTAAACGCTGGTGATGTCTTTCCTTCTCCCGACACATTGGAGTATGTCGAGGGATGCGTGGGCGAGGGAGAGGAGTTGCCTGGCGTTCTCTATGGTGACACAGACATTGTGAACGATGAAGGACATTTCTTGCGTCACCGTCGATTGAGTCCCCCCAAAAAGCTTACTTGGCGTTCTTTTAAGTGGGGCATGTTGGTATGCCATCAGTCTTTCTATGCACGTGCCGATATTGCTAAGAATGTGTATTACGACCTAGGGTATCGTTATTCCGCCGATGTTGATTGGTGTATACGTATCATGAGAGAGTCTGCGCGTCGCAGACTTCAACTGCGTAATGTAAATGCTGTTATCACCAATTTTCTGGATGGTGGTATGACCACTCAATATCACAAGGCGTCGCTCAAGGAGCGCTTTAGTGTGATGCGTACCCATTACGGTTTGCTGATAACGCTTTTAGTGCATGCTTGGTTTGTAGTGAGACAAGTTGTCAAGGGGTAAATTCGTGAATATTAGTGTTGTTTTATCACTCAATGTTGTAGATAGTGAAAATATTCCACCCAAAAGGGAATATTTACCACCTTGGAAGGAAGAAATTCTCATACCTTTGCAGTCGTAAATGATAATTATTGCTTTTAAAGTGAAAACTTTCATATTTAAATTATAACTTTAGTTTTTTATTTAATAGGTATTTACATATATAAAGCTATATCATAGCAAAACTGAATTAAAAGGATATTTTTATGGTTAAGGAGGAGCGCGAGTCGTGAGACTGGCGCTTTTTTTGCAATTTTCTTAAAAGAATGATTGTTTTTCCCGAAAAGTATGATAGTTTCTATTGTTTTTTGTATCTTTGCACAAAAGATAATGTGTAACAATACATGAATGATATAGAAATATGAACTATGCGCTTATTATAGCCGGAGGTTCTGGCAATCGTATGGGACAAGACATTCCCAAGCAATTTATGCATGTAGATAATTGTCCTATCATCATCCATACGATGATGGCTTTTCAGAAGCATCCTGACATACAGGGTATCGCCGTGGTATGTTTAGCAGGGTGGGAAACAGTATTGCAATCGTATGCCAATCAGTTTAACATCACGAAGCTGAAGTGGATTTTCCCAGGAGGTAAAAATGGACAGGAGTCTATTCGTAATGGTATTTATGGACTAAAGGACGCAGGATGTGGTGATGATGACCTTGTTCTGGTGCATGATGCCGTGCGCCCACTCTTGTCGCAAGATATTATCTCATCTAATATCGCCATCTGTCAGAAATATGGCTATGCGATTACGGGCATCAAGTGTCGTGAGGCTATTCTTGAGAGCGAGGATGGTTTTACTTCTACTACCAGCATCCCACGAGATGAGCTGATTCGTACTCAGACTCCTCAGACTTTCCGTCTGGGTAATCTCATTATGGCACATGTGGAAGCAAAGGAGAAAGGAATTAACAACTCGGTGGCTTCATGTACCTTGATGGCTGAACTGGGGGGCAGAAAAATGCATATAGTGCCAGGCTCTGAGAAAAATATCAAGATTACCACTGTGGAAGACTTGGAAATCTTGAAAGCTTTGATGAAAGTACAGCCAGAATCTTGGCTCAAGTAAGGCTATCTAATTTAAGAAAGATAATATGTATATGTTTGACAAATCTCCATATCGGAAAGATATTGCTCGCCTTTATAGCGAAGGTCTTGACCTAGGGCGATTGCATGACAAAACCATCTTGATAGTCGGTGCTACGGGATTGATAGGCAGTTGTATCGTAGATGTATTGATGCAAAATCCTAGCCGTGATTACCGGGTAGTGGCTGGTGGGCGCAATAAAGATAGGGCTCATCTCAAGTTTGCTGACTATTGGGATGAAGCCGATTTTGCCTTTGCCGAGATCGATGTAACCTGCAGGATGCGTGATAATTTGCGGGGTATGATATGGGAAAAAGGCTTTGAATGGATGTCGAAGGTGGATTATATTATCAATGCGGCAAGCAATGCTAGTCCTAATTTCTTCAAGCTGCAACCTGTTGAAGTAATGTTAGCCAACATAGATGGGGTAAAGAACTTGATGGAGTATGGGCTAGACAATGGCATGAAACGAATGTTGTATATATCTTCGGGTGAAATCTATGGCGAGGGAGATGGCTCCGAATTTACGGAGAAAAGTAGTGGATATGTTGATTGTGCCTCTGTCAGAGCGTGCTATCCTTCTTCTAAGCGTGCTGCCGAGACTCTTTGCATGGCATACGGTGAAGAATATGGTGCAGATGTGGTGATTGCTAGGTTGAGCCATACTTATGGGCCTGGTTTTACGGCGAGCGACAACAGAGTATATGCCCAGTTTATCAGAAATGTATTGAATGGCGAGGACATCGTGCTGAAGAGCAAGGGAGAGGCTTATCGCTCTTGGCTCTATGTGGTGGATGCCACTCATGCTATCTTGCGCATTTTGATGGATGGGGAGAAAGGTCATGCCTATAATGTGGCTCATTCCGAGTCGAATATTTCCATTCGCCAGTTGGCGGAGTTGGTGGCAGAGAAAACTGGTCGTAAGGTAGTCTTTGATATTCCTGATGATGCACAACAGGGCAATACGACACCTATCACCAAGGCTGTATTCAACACGGATAAATTAAAAGCCTTGGGTTGGATTCCCCTTTTCTCAATAGAAGAAGGGATTGAGCATACCCTAGAGCAAATAATCTCTGGTAGATAATATTTGCTCTTTAAGGGTAAAAACTAGATATCAAGAAAGTTTTTTCTTGATATCTGCCCATGTTTCTCTCTTCTCCATGTTAAGATAGTAACGTTGGTGTTTCTCTATTCTTTGCTCTTCTGGAGGAAGCTGCATGTAGTCACCGAAGAAGTGGCGCAGATATGCATCTGCTTCTTCTGGCAGTAATACTGTAGTATCTTCAAATGGAAATTCCTTGCCCTTGCCGAGCCATACTTTAGGAAAAATCTCCTTGTAATGGTAAGAGCCAGTGTAAACTTGTACGTTCTGAGCTTTGTCAAAGTCATATAGATGACTAAGTTTGTCCATTTGCTTAATAAGCTGATGACGTATCCATTTACGAAAGAAAAAAGCTACAGTCTTAATGGCGAATCGCCCCCATGTCTTCTTGTTTGTTAGCAATGACATGTATTCGCCAAAAGTGTTGTGGGTTGATACTGCATTAAGGCGGTTGATGAACTTTACGTACTTGCATTGCAAGGCTTGGGCTTTATGTGGGTCGTTATCTGTAGCATCCAAAGGGAAAATATCTACAAAGAGACCGATGATGCAAGGACGCTCTTTCTCTTCGATAAGGGTCGTCTCTTTGTTGACAAACTTAGAAAAGTAAAGAGGATAATCCTCTTTGTTATAAGGGGTTATCATCTCATATTTACCGAAGTCTTCTTTTTGGGCGATTTTTATCAATCGATCGTAGTCTGGGCGTGGCATAATTACATCAATGTCATCGTCCCAAGGAATCATGCCATGATGACGTACTGCTCCTATGGCTGTTCCTGCACAACAGTAATAGCGCAAGTGGTGTTTTTTACAGATAGCAATGAATGCCTTTAGTATGTCAAGAATCGTGGCATTCCATTCTTTCTTGATATTTCTGATGTCTTTGTAATTGTCCATGTTGTCTTAACTATAAAAATGTTCGTATTCTTGTTGCATCTTTTCGATACTGAAGTGTGAAAGCGCATATTCTTTTGCCTCTTCTCCCCATTGCTTTCGGTTTCCCGTTGGTATCACCTCTTCAAATAGTCGCATGTAGTCGGAAATTTGATTGTCGGTTACCTTTAATTGCCATTTTGGGGGTAAGGTGTCTTCCAATCCTTTAGCAGCATTGATGATAGTTGGTGTTCCTTCCAAGCTTGCTTCTATAGATAGCAAGGCAAGTCCCTCATGTTCCGATGGCATCAAGAGATAGTCAAACGATCCTAGATAGCTTTGTAGCCCATATAGAGGAGGGTGGATGATGTTGTTGCTCAGACCAGTCAGCTGGCGAGTAAGTATTGTTTTCAGTCTTCCTTCTCCAAAAATATGGAAGAAATAACGTTCATCGTCTTTTAGAGAAGTGATGATGTTTGCCAAATGCTTAATCCCCTTCTGTTTTTCCATCCTTCCTGCGAAAAGTATGTTTATTTTGTCTTTCCTTATGTCAGGATAAATCTGTTTGTAAGGACTGGGTGCAATACCGTTATATATGATAGGTGGAATCTCATGGTATTCTTGTTGGTAGTTATCTACCACTGAGGTGGATATGGCGATATTGGCATGTTTGCTTTGTAGCCAGTTTTCCACTTTAGCTCCCGTCTTCTTCAGCCCATTCCAAAGAGAAGTGTTGTGAATGGTGCGTACTATCTTGCATCCTGTTGCGAGATGTGGGAAGATATGAAAGAATCTATAGGTTGCCCATTCAGGAATCTCGGAATGACAGTGGATTACATTCGGTCGATATTTACGGAAAATGAAAAGAAACCATAGGGGAAACAGAATGGCTGCTAGTTTCTCGAAGATATAATGAAACGAAACCACGGGTATGGGGGAACGATGGTAGAGAACGTGGGCTTGCTTCATCTCGTAGATAAACTGCTTGGTGAAAGCAGAGCGCCCTCTGATGACTTCGACGATATGATACTCAAAGTCATCATTCTTTGACTTGGCGATATTGAGGGCCACTCGTTCTGCTCCGCCCATGTCAAAGTGGGATATTATATGGAATATTCGTTTCATGCCTACAAAAGTAAGCAAAAAGTTTTGAACTTCAAACAATTTGTGCTATTTTTGCATTTTGAAAGTATATATACATACGAATAATGAAGGAAAGATGGCAGAAACATTAAAAGAAAAGACCGCAAAGGGATTGTTTTGGGGGGCTATGAACAGTGGTTCCACGCAAGTGCTGAATATACTCTTTGGTATCTTCTTGGCTCGACTCTTGTCGCCAGCAGACTATGGTATCATCGGCATATTAACCATCTTTACCTTGATAGCGGGCAACTTGCAGAGTAGTGGATTTACTCAGGCTTTGGTAAATCTCAAGACTCCAACCCATCGCGATTACAATTCGGTATTTTGGTTCAACATCATTGTGAGCTTTGCCATCTATGTTGTGCTGTTTTTAGGTGCTCCTTTGATATCTGAGTTCTTTCATCAATCATGCCTCACCCGATTGTCGCGTTTTGTGTTCTTGGCTTTTTTCATCTCCTCGTTTGGTATAGTGCAGAATGCATACATGCTGAAGAATATGATGAATAAGGAAATTGCCATTGTCAACTTTGCGGCATTGATAGCATCCAATCTTGTCGGATTAACTCTTGCTTTGTTCAATTTTGCTTATTGGAGCTTGGCTTGGCAGCAAGTTATCTATATCACGGTACTCAACTTCGGAAGGTACTATTATACTGGATGGCGTCCATCTTTTCAAATCGATTTCAGACCAGTGAAAGAGATGTTGGGATTTAGTGTAAAGCTATTGGTTACCAATATCATCAATACGTTGAGTCAGAATGTGCTGACTTTTATTTTTGGTCGATTTTATCCTATCAGCGACGTGGGTAATTATTCGCAGGCATCTAATTGGAATACCAAGGCAAACTCCTTTATCACCAATACGATAGGACAGATAGCCCAACCTGTTTTGGCATCTGTCAAGGAGGATAAGTCGAAGGAGCTACAGGTATTTCGCAAGATGCTTCGCTTTACAGCTTTTCTTTCTTTTCCATTGATGTTTGGCTTGACCTTGGTATCTCGAGAGTTTATTTTAATAACGATTCATGAAAAGTGGATTGCAAGTGTGCCTTTGCTTCAGGTGCTCTGCGTCAGCGGTGCTTTCGTGCCTATCTATACGCTCTATCAGAATCTTGCCATCAGTAATGGTAGGTCGGATGTGTATATGTGGTGCAATCTGGGACAAGTTGTGGGCTTGTTGGCGCTGGTGATGTTTTGCCATAGTTATGGCATGCAGACGATGGTCGTAGCCTACACTATATTTATGATGGCATGGCTTTTGGTATGGCAGATATTGATGCAACACATTTGCCGCTTGCGATTCATGGATGTCTTGAGGGATATTGTACCTTTTATGTTTTGTGCGGCAGCAACGATGGTGGTGACTTATTATGTCACCATGAGTATAGGTAATATATATATATTGTTGATAGTAAGGTTGTTGCTTGCTTCCTGCATTTACTTTGCTATGATGAAGATGCTCAAGGTGAAGATTCTCGATGAGTGTTTGGCATTTGCCAAACGAAAGTTTGCGAGGAAGAAATAACATGTTTGTCGCTGGCTGTAGCCTTGTTTATAGCGAGGCTATCAGACGGCGATATGCCAAGTAAAGCAGATTGACAGTCTTGACTTTCCATCCCTTTTTCAGTAGATGGATGCAAAGTCGGCATACGGTATCCTTGACTGGGTAGGTGCAGATGGAGTCCACCTGAGAAAAGTCTATCTTGTTTTCTGCGGCGCAGCGGTAGGCATTTACCATTCCGATATCTACGCAACGACGATATTCCCCCCTATAGTCTTCCTTTTCGAAGAAAGAAGCTACGAGTTGGCATGCCTTGAAGTGGGAAAGGAGGTTCTTCTTCGAGATGGCATGGGTATAAGAGGTGGTGTTGTCGGTGCGATAGTAGTATACGATATCATTAATATAGGTTCGTTGGGCATAGTACATCGCTCTTGGCACTACGGCATAATCTTCGCTGTAGTCGATGCCCTCCATGCTGTGGATATTATGCTCTACCAATAAGTCTCGGCGATAGAGACGTCCCCATATGCGGTTGGATATGATGTTCTGGCAGAGCATCCATCTTAGGTATTTTTTCTTGTTGATAGGGGCTGGAAGGGTGGAGGATATGGCTTTTCCATCTCGCCATTCGGAATATGCGCCATCAACGATGTCTGCATGGGTTTCTTCCGCTTTGGTTATTAGAAGACAGACGGCTTCCTTAGGCAAGATATCGTCGCTGTCTACGTGCATCAGATAGTAGCCTGTAGAGGCTTCGAATGCAGTGTGTCGGGCTGCTCCAAGTCCCTTGTTGTGCTCATGTTGGATGATGCTGACTTGAGCTTTTCGTTCTGGATATGCTGCGATGACGGTCTCTAGAATTTCGATGCTACGGTCCGGAGTGCAGTCATTGACAAAGATGTATTCTATATTGGTATAAGTCTGCTCGAACAATGAGCGAGCACATTGTTCGATATATTTTTCTACTCCGTAGATGGGAACTAATATAGATACTTTCTTCATGATTTTGTGTATTAATACTTATTCTATGCGCTTTGTGTCTTTTCTTTATAGCCAAGCTGCCGATAAGTGTTGAGCGATGAGGATTCCGTTGTAAAAGAACAGAAATACGGCAAGCATCATCAGTGCCATTCGCATGTATGAGAGGAGTTTTGCGTCCTTGATGTTTTTCAGCAAATAGCCGATGGCTATAGGGATGATGAATGCCCAGTGGGCAGTCATGATGTATACCTCGTTGAGACCGAAGCCCAATCCGAAGTGTATCAACACGTCGAATGCCACACAGCTTCCTACCATCCAGAGGAATTTTTTCTTCCTGCCTATCCACAGTCCTACGGCAAACAATCCCACGATGATAGCTTCCAAGATATATTGCAGCGGTGAGTCGTAGCTTACGAAGATAGGTCGGTCTTGTCCGATGTCTTGCAGCAAGTGGTCTTTGTGTAAAATCAAGGATTCGCCAAACCAGTTTTCTATGAGTGTGTGGGGGCGAGAAACCGAGAGGTTTGCCCAAGCCCATACTCCCTGTTTCTTGATTTGCTTGCCGTTGATTTCTTTCTGATGCTGTTGGGTAGCGACGATCTTTGCCTTGAAAGTGCTATCTTTTGCCGCACGTTTCTCTATGATTCTGGCACCTGCCTCCTTGTGGGGTTTGATGTATACCTCATTTTGCCATATGGCAAGTGCGCCAATGGCAAGCGTTGGGATGATGCAACCCATCACGAGGAATTTCCATCGGAACAGTCGCTTGCCGTTATTAAACAAGGCGCATAGGAAAGTCTTTGCTCCATTGCTCAGCGTCACGCCTGCTGTGAGGAAAAAAAGTAAGGCGCATTGCCAGATGGGCATCTCCTCCTTGCGCTTCTGGTGCATACCTGCTATGTAGAATGTCATGGTGAGAAAGAAGAGCGAGATACCGAAGTGGTCGGGCACGAATACTGATACCATGATGTAGCCAAGCGAGAAGAAAAGAGCTGAAAGAAGATTGGTGTCAAGTTTGCCCAGCTCCATTACCTCCCTGAATATTCTTCGCATGAAAATGAAGGAGTAACCAGAGAGCACCACCATCACTAGAGCCACCAGATGGATGCTGATGTTCTTCTCTGTCATCCCCATCTGCCAGTGGTTGATGAGATAGAATGGATACCAGAGGAACTGCAGTAATGGGTGGCGGAACTCGGTGTAATACCCATCCCACTTGGAAAGGGTGAGATAAGTATAAAAATCGAATCCCGAAATCTGGAAGTCTCGGCTGAAGATGGTCCAATAGCCCACCTTGCCCCCACGTGTGAATTGGTCGTAGTGGTAGAGTACCATCAATACATTGAGGGCTATGAATACGAGCAGAGCCACGAGTAGTGGCAACCGTTCTTCTTTATTGATTTTGAAAATATTCTTCATTCTTAGTGTTTTATCGCTTGTTTATAGCATGTAGCTCACTAGCAAGTACCCGTTGCTAATCCATAGGTATGCAGTGATGAGAAGCAAGATGGCTCTGAATGCCATCAAGCGTTTGCCCGCTAAGTTATAGCCCAAGAAAGCGATAGCTATAGGTATCGCATACATGTAGTGGGCGGTCATGATGTAAACCTCATTGATGCCGAAGCCCAGTCCGATGTGCAGGGCTGCATCGAAGAGGAAGAACATCAGTGTGAGCCACATGAACTTAGATTTTCTGCCCACAATGATGCCAAGTAAGAAGCTAAGTATGATGATGCCTTCTATTATATAGTTGACGGGCGATAGGTATCTTACGATGACAGGGCGTGAGCGCAGTACATCTTCCAGTAAGTGCTCCTTGTGCAGCATGATAGTTTCGCCGAAGAAGTTCTCGATGAGAGTTTGAGTCCTGGAGGTTGTGATATCCGTCCAACTGATGAATTCTCCTTTGGCAATAGGCTTTCCTGTATTTCTATTCCATATCTGCTTATGGTCGTGTATATACTTCTCATGCGCCTTCTTGCGGATGATATTCTTTACGGCGGCTTCTACGATAGCCGAATCTTTCACTTGTGCGGTATCGCGGTATTGCGCATAGATTTTCTTCTTAGCCTCCTCGCTCTTTTTCTTCTTAGCCTCGTGTCGAGCCATCTCCTTCGGCCATTCGAAGGTTCGGTATTCCCATCGGGCAAATCCCCAGATGAGGGCGGCTGGCAGAATAACACCTATCAAGAAGTATTTCACCCTGAAAAAACTCCTGCCATTGGTAAAGAGGGCTGCAAGATAGGTTTTTAGACCGTTGTTGAGCGATACGCCAGCGGTAAACACAAAGAGGAGGATGGTTTGCCAGATTGTGAGCTTTCTGCCTTTCTTCATGCAGATGCCTGTGATATAGAGCGTGCAGAGCAGAATCATCATCGACATGATGAAGTGGTCGGGGACCATCGCTGATACCATCACGTAGGCAAAGGAAAAATAGAAGGCTGAAAGTAGGTTGGCATCAAAACGTCTGATCCCTATCACCTCCCTGAATATGCGATAGAGGAAGATGAATGAGTAAAAGGCGCAGAATACCAGGATGATGCCGACTACAATCTGGGCGCAGTTCATGCCTGTGAAAATCATCAGCGCTTGGTTTATCTGGTTGGGAATATACATGAAGAACGCCAGTAAAGGATGGCGGTAGATGTTGTATTCGGTATCCCATTGAGATACGATGCTGTAGGTGAGCGGGTCGAAACCTGCCACATGAAACTTGCTGACGAACAACTTGTGGTAGTTGTTCGAAAACTTGGAGAATTGCTCGAAGTACTTGATGATGGTCAGGGCGTTGAGCAGTATGGACACGGTGAGTGCCACGAGAGCCGACCATTTTTCCTCCTTCTTAATCTTAAATATGTCGAATACCTTTTTCATTTTTTCAAGAAGTATCTTACTAATAGGAAGTTAACGGGAATGCAGATGCAGAGCGTCGGAATCATAGCCAGTTGTTTGGCTAGTCCCATCCCTACGAAGAGATTGAGGCAGATGGTCTGCATCGAGTAGTTTATGATGTGGGAAAGCGTAAAGCCAGCCCCTCGCTTGGCATTTGCCTTCACCCTAAAGGTGTATCGGGTGCTTGCCCAAAAATTGAAGATAAAGCTTACGATGTAAGCGATGGTGTTGGCACTGGTAGCCAACGTATGGTCGCCCATCTTTGGGATGAAATGGCTCAATGCTGGCATCATCGCTAGGTAAACGATATACTGTAGCACCGTGGCAAGTCCGCCAACGATACCGAAGCGTACCACCTCGCCTAGCTTCTCTCGCTTGGCTTCGTCCATGTTGTTAATCTTTTCCTTGATATTCATCTCTATTCTTCTGATCTATATGCTCATACATCTTCTTTTCTGTGTGCAAAATTACGTATTTTTCTCTTAACATCCAAACTTATCTCAGAATTTTCTTTTTGCCAAAGATGTATGCGGTTTTGGTTTGCTCCATTATTTTGGCGATGGCGAGGCTGCCCATGATGGCTAGTGCCACGGTGAAGAGGGAGAAGATTGTCTCGCTTTTGTCCCATGCGAAGAATGGATGGTAAAATTTCGCTGCCATCGTAAAGATGGGGTGGAAAAGATAGATGGGCAGTGTGTTACGACCTATATATAATAAGGTGGAGTCTATCGTATGTATGCTTTTATTCCCGAATCGGTGGATGAGGCTGCGCATCCACATCAACGAGGATATACAGCACCAACAAGATACAGTCACTGCCAGGCATCCCCAGTTGTACCATTCTTCTCTGCCAAGCAATGAGAGCCAAAGTAGCAATGCGAGTGGCGAGGGACGGAATATCTTGCCAAACTCTAGATGACTTTGACGTATCACGACTCCGATAAAGTAGTATGTGGCTGCACTTGGTGAAAGAGCAGGAGACTTGGAGGCGAGCAAAAGCAAAATGGCAAAGATGAAGAGCACAGAATTAGTGCTCATCTTTGTTCTTCCCTGTCGAAAGTCGCTCCATGTCGCCCCATAGAAACTGACATAATAGATTGCGCCACAGATTATCATCGTCTGGATAAACCAGTAAGGACCGATTGAGGTGACGAATATTTTCTCGCATATCTGCGAGAGGGATATTTCTGTGATACCATCTCTCACAGGCATATAGTAGGAGAGTATGGAGAACCCCGTCACCATGATGACGTAGGGTAGGGCTAGGCAAGTCAAGTACTTGACCATCTGCCAAGGAGCCTTTTCGATATTGACGAGATAGCCTGTGATGATGAGGAAGGTAGGCATCATGAACGAGAGAATGCCAGCCTTGAGATGTGGATATGCTTCGCCGAAGCTCACGATGTGTATCAGTATCATGAGCATGATGAGGATGGATCGTATCCAGTCTATGTTGGTGTCGCGTTGCATCGTTTGTTGTTTTTAAATGGTTTATAATGACCTTTGTCGGCAAAGGCAAGCATCTCCTTGTCACCACGGCTGTCTCCATAAGCTTCGATGTCGTATTTGGAGCGGACGAAAGAGTGGGAGGCGGATAGCGCTTCCGTGATACGGCGAACTTTTTCTGCTCCATAACAATTATCAGTTTTGAACCGTCCTGTTAGTTTGCCGTTTGCCACCTCTATTTGGGTGCCCAATACGATAATGTCATCCAAGCCTCGAACATGGAAGAATGGGCGCACCCAGTTGTCGATGCTGGCACTTACGATATATACCTGCGATCCTTCTGTCAATGCCTCATGTACCAGCTTGATGCCATGTGGTCGCAATAAGTCTTGCTTTTCCTCAGCGAAGCTATGGCATAGCGCATCAAATTTCTCGATGCGCATCCCCTCGAAGAGATGCGCAAAGATGCGTTGCTTCGCCTTCCAGTTGGGATAGAGATGCAACTTCATCAGTACTAGCATAGGACTGTACATCAAGAATGCCATTAGAAAACACCCTGTTCCCTTGGCATACTTGATGAATTCGAGCAGAGTGTCGCTCGTGGTCAGTGTTCCGTCAAAGTCGAAACAATATATCTTTTTCTTGTCCATGACTTATTTATACAATGTAGATGATGAAGAGGAAGGAAAGTAACCAACCAAGCACGATGCACTGG
Organism: Bacteroidaceae bacterium; assembly: GCA_963660215.1. Lineage (GTDB taxonomy): Bacteria > Bacteroidota > Bacteroidia > Bacteroidales > Bacteroidaceae > Prevotella. The sequence goes on from CAVKXW010000014.1 coordinate 25,345, forward strand.
GTGATACGGTCTCGGAGGATAATCTTCGTAGGGTCACCACTCTGTTGGTCTACCACGGCAATCTGTATGTAGCGCAAAAGTCCTACTAATACAAAGACACTTGTCAGGTAGAGGTAGTCGGTATTGAAATTATCGATAACCTCGGGGCTCACTGTATACATGATATAGCATACCAAGGTGACAGAGGCGGTGATTGTAATCGCCTGGTTGATGAAGGTGAGGTTATATCTGCTTGTGTTCTTGCGAGGCGCCTCGCCGGTCTTTTCCATACGCAGCACATCGTCGCGTCGTTTGGCAAAGCTCATGAAGAGGGTGATGAGGAAAGTCATCAGTACTATCCACTTGCTCAGCATGATATGTGTGGCTACACCACCTGCCAACAGGCGGAGCACGAAACCGAATGCCACGATGCACACGTCGATGATGGCATATTGCTTGAGCTTGGCGCAATAGCAGAGGTTCAGGAGCCAATAGAAGGCGATGATGCCCATTGTCTCCAGTGAACCGAGCAGGCTACAGATGCCTATGGACAGAACGAACATGACAAACATCATGGCGTATGCCTTCTTGATGCTGATGGCTCCCGATGCTATCGGACGATGACACTTGATCGGGTGGCGACGGTCTGCCTCGACATCAAAAATATCGTTGAAGCAATAGATGCTCGATGCGGCAAAGCTGTAGGCGAAGAAAGCGATGACTCCGGCTAGCAAGACATCGACATGAAACAAGGCTCCGCCAAAGAACAGCGGTACGAAGATAAAGCCGTTTTTGATCCATTGCTTAGGTCGTATGAGCCGCATCCATGCAGCCAATCCCTTGCAGTCTTTCTCTATGTTGTCTATTTCTTTCATGATTTTATTACTTTAGATAATTCCTTGGAAATCCATCCTGTAATCTTGCTCAGTACCCAGGCCAGTGGCAGGGTGATGGCGATGCAAGCGAAGAAAGTAGGCCAATAGCCCCAGTGTTCTCGCTCGATGTATTTGAGCACGAAGTGGATATGAATGAGATACGCTTCCAGACTCAGTGCTCCCACAAACATAAAACAACGGTTGAGCCAATGAGGTGTGCGACGAAACACACGGTTAAGTAGCAAGATCGTAGTGATTGTGAGCGGTATGTAGAGCATACGCTCCAGGAAGAGTGGAAATCTTCCGTGCTTCTCTTGTTCCAGGAAAATGCTCGCCAGGAGTGTCATTAGGAACATGAGCCATATCATCCAGATGCTAGCACCGTCGAGCGTCTGTTTCTGCCGTACCATCTCGCCCATATTGATGCCGATGAAGAAGATAGGCACTCGGCTCCAGAATATCTCTAGATGACCTACGGCTTGGTGTATCGGGGTGACATACTGCACGAGAATGCACCACATGATCATCACCACGGGCAGCCACATGTAGATGGGGTGTCGCTTGATGAGCTCCATGTAGGCTGGGGCAAAGAGGTAGAGCATCATGGTGGCAGGGATATACCAGAAGTTGAGCTCGTCGTGAAGCCAAAATCCCCAGTTGATACTGATTTCACCTATTAGGTTGATCCATGCGTCTAGGCTACCGCCATGAAACTGAGGTATGTAAAAGAGACAGGCGATGATAAGCCATGTCGGATAGATGCGCAAGTAACGGCGGATGAAGAAATGTCTCACCGATGGTTGCTTAGCCCATGAAAACCACAAGCCGATGCCACTGAGAAAGAGAAACATGTCTACTCCGACGTTACCCATGCGGCGCAAACCGTAGAAGGCGTTGTCTCTAGGCAATGCCACATGGAAAAGAATGATGAAGAGCATCGCCGCCCCCATCAACTCGCCACGAAATCGGCTGATATTCGCCAGTTCTATATCTTTTATCTTCCAGTTCATTCTAAAAAGCATTTGAATTTTTCACTCTTCACTCTTCGTTCTTCACTCCTAGTATTTCGGGTTTGGTATCTTCTTCATCAGCTGCGAGAATAGCCAGGCTAGGCAGATGCTCGACACGATGTAGAGCAACAAGCCGGCGTAGGTGTCTCCGTGGCGACTGATAGGAATGAAAATCTTTCGGGTGATTGGGTGGCAGACAAATAGGGCTGCCGAGATGCTACCCATCCATGCCAATATTCGATAAACACTAGATAGCCAGTCTACATCTTCCAGAAGTTCTGCCATCAACACACTCAGAAGGCAGATGAAGAATGGCACGAAGGTCCAGCCTATCATGCTTCCGCTGAGGCTATATATGAGCGAGATACAGAAAATGCACCCGAAGAGATTCGTGATAGGCGAATGGAATGTCATCAATATCTTCTCTCCGTATCGTGCGTATAGGATGCCGAGTCCGAATGGCAGCATTCCGCCCATAAAGTTGTAGCGATAGCGGTTCATCGCCTCGCTCTCAGGATTGTCGAAGCCCAGGGCAAGTTGGATGCCGAGGCAAATCGCCATCAAGCCTACCGTCCATCCCCAGTGACGGCGATAGAGCAATAAACGATAGATGATGTATAATTGCATCATCAGTCCGAAGAACCAGAAAGGACCTGGCCAGATGATGTCGTCTGGTTTGGGCAATACATTGTTGAACATGCCTAGCATCGATATGATTCCAAGCACGCTATAGTGGCGAGGACTTGGTGTCATATAGTCTATCATGGTGAAAGCCACGAACCCCACTATCATCATTTTGAATAGCTTCAGGTAGTGGTAGCGGATAAAGCGCAATGGCTCTCGCCAATTAGCGAGCTTCTTGCCCGTGATGCGATACATTTGGGTGGCATCATCTAGGTGGGGCTTCGCCTCGTATTTCATCACCAGTCCATAGGCACTTAGAAAGAGGAATACAGGCACACCGTAATGGCCGAAGAATGACACGAGGTGGATAGGCAGATTGATGTCGGCATGGGTCAAAACCTGGTTGAGCCAATCCACGTTGTGCTGGAAGTATTGGTATTCGTTCTCCTTGACGATAGGACCGAGCCAGTGGCAGTAGTTGTGAAGGAAAATGCCGATGATGGCAAGTCCTCGCAACGCATTGCAAGCCTGTCGGGATAATGTGTTACTATTCATTTCTTCTTTTCTCCTTTCTTTTCTTGTTTCTTGTTATGTTCGTCACGAAGCTTGTCGTAGTCGGCGGAGTTCTTCAGGATGCGAGGTCGCATCTCGTTGTACTTCGTACTCAGGATGTTATACTCTTCCTTGTAGGTAGGGGTCTCGATGCCTGCCAGATATAATAATAGGTGAGGCAGGGCATCTGTCATGTATCGCTTGTCCTTGGCTTTGCGTATCTGGCGATAGATGTCCCTATGGTTCTTGATGTATTTGGGAGAGCAGTATATCCAGAATGGCACCTCGAACTCATAGTGAGCCAATGGCCAGTCGATGGCTGCGGAGTGGTTGCGACAGATAAAACCTCGAGTTTCCTCATAGCATTCCTCGCCATGGTCGGGCATGTAGATGACGATGGCATCTTGTTTTTGGAATCGCTTGACGATTTGTGCCACGATAGAGTCGTTGTAGAGGGTGGCGTTATCGTAATAGCTCAACAACTTGCGTTGCTTGACGGTTAGCTCCGGGCGCTTGTCCTCGTAGCTGCTTGCCCAGAAACGAGCCTGCTCCTTGCGATAGCGGAAATTATAGTTTACGTGCTGTCCCATCAAGTGGAAGATGGTGAGGTTGTGCTCGCCTTGGAAGGTCTTCAGACTATCGTCGTAATCCTTTAGAAGCCCGTCGTCGAGGTCATGGAGCTGCGTGTTGCGATGGTCGAACTGGAGCTTGCTCAACTCTGGATTGTTGAGGAAGAAACCACCGCTAAAGTCGTACACCGCCTCCTTGGCTTGTGGCAAGAACTCATTGGTGATGAAGGTTACATTGTAGCCTGCCTTGCGGAAAACCTCAGGGAAGAGTGGATAGTCGCACCATTCTCCTTTCTCGCCGATGACGTGGGTGGAAAAGACATTCTTGAAGACAAAGCTTGTTAGGTTCCAGCAAGTCACCACATCGGTAAACTTGGTGAGCTTGCGACTCTTTTCCAGGGCTACCTGCCTAGGAGTGGTGTCCATGAAGTAGCCATACTGTTGGGAGTGGTGTCGACCGAAGCTCTCGCCGATAATCAATACGATGTTAGGCGAGCGATAGCTGCAACTGTCCACTTTTACTTCGTGGGCAGCATGGATGAGTTGGGTTATCTGGTGAGCAGCCAGCGAGTTGGCGTAGATGCTGAACATCAGTCGATAAACAGGCTGGTAGAGCTTGGCGCAGTCTTTCTCGGTCAATGTGTGCTCCACTTCACCGATGGTCTTGCCCGTCATCAGCTTATGAGTGGCAACCTTGTTGTGCCAAGAGGTGCATGCTCCGACGAAGAACAAGGCGGCGCACAAGATGCCGAAGCAAGCAGGCAGGGCGTCTGTCATGCGAGGTATTGCCATGATGCGCCTCTTGATCGAGGCAAGTTCCAGACAGGTGATGAGAAAGACGTATAGCTTGATAAGGGGCTTGCGGAAGATGGCGGTGAGAGCCTGGATGAGAGCTAAGAGCAATATCCACCCCACGCTACTGAAGATAACCTCGGCAGAGAGGCAAGCCGTGATGAAGTTGGCTGCCTCGTCGCCATTGGTCTCTCCCACTAGCATCAGCATGGAAGGATTGAGCGTGGAGCCAAAATTTACAAAGCAATAAGTGTCGGCGGCGGCGATGCCATATAATATAATGTATAGCACGGCTCGCAAGCAGAAACGCACCTTTTGTGGAAAAAGCGCAAGGATTGCACACACGATGTAGAGATCGACAAAGAGTTCGAGGAACGTGTTGTCGTACAGCGTGCCATACTTAGGTATGGTGATGAGCGAACTGATCGTGCCCAATATATACATGAACACGAAGAAGTTGGCATTCCGCCTGATAGGGGCTGATGCCAAGCTTAGACTCTTCTTGATGGTTTCTTTCCAACTCATTTCTTTCTATTGCTTGTTGTAATACTTGATGGCTAGGCTTTCGATCATCTCTGGAACCATGCCCTTGATGCTTTCGCCTGCCTTGATGCGCTGTCGAATCTCCGTGCTGCTGATGTTGAGCAGGGGAGTCTTCACGATGGTAACGCCCTCTGGCACTTCGCCGATGTCGCATCCTTGTCGTGGGTATACTACGATAGGGTAGTGGGCGAGGATGTCGTCATGGTGATACCATTTGTCGAAGGCTTCCCAGTTGTCACCACCTATCAACAGGGTAAACTCGATGTCTGGATGGTCGTGGCTGATGGCTTGCAGTGTGTGCCATGTATAGGATGGCTTGGGCAGATGAAACTCGTAGTCGCAAGCCTTGAGCCGAGGCTCTTCTGCGATAGCCTTCTCCACCATCTCCAAGCGCAAGTGGTCGTCGAGTAAGTCGGTGGCAGCTTTCTTGAATGGGTTCATGGGCGATACCATCAACCATACCTCGTCTAGCCCCGCCTTTTCGCAAAGGCTCTTCGCCAATGCGATGTGACCTGTATGGATGGGGTTGAAGCTGCCGCCAAAGATTCCTACCTTCTTCATTTATCAATGTTAAGTGTTAAATGTTAACTCTGTAGGGAATATTATGCCTTCAAAAACTCCTTGACAAGCTGATATACTTCCTGCTCAGCCTTCTCTAAGTCATCGTTTACGACAACGTGGTCAAACTGTGGAGCGAAAGTCAGTTCGTAGCTCGCTTTGGCTAGTCGCTGCTCGATGACCTCTGGGGCATCGGTGTTGCGACCCACGAGGCGGCGGCGCAATTCCTCTACCGAAGGTGGCTGTACGAAGATGCTCAAGGCACGTTCGCCATAGAACTTCTTGATGTTGACACCGCCCTTTACGTCGACATCAAAGATGACCGACTCGCCAGCGTTCAACTGGTTTTCCACCTGCGACTTCAAGGTGCCATAGAATCTGTCCTTATAAACCTCCTCGTGCTCCAAGAACTCGCCAGCCTCAATCTTAGCCTTGAATTCCTCTGGGGTGAGGAAGAAGTATTCCACGCCATTCTTCTCCGTGCCACGAGGGGCACGAGAGGTACAACTGATGGAGAATGCCAACTTCAACTCTGGGTGCTCCTTCATGAGCCAGTTGACGATGGTACTCTTGCCACTGCCCGATGGGGCACTGAATATTAACAATCCGTTCTTCATATTACAAAGCATTTAGCACTTGTTCCTTGATTTGCTCCAACTCATCCTTCATCTTCACTACGATGTTCTGCATCTCAGCCTGGTTGCTCTTCGAGCCAGTGGTGTTGATTTCGCGTCCCATTTCCTGAGCGATGAAGCCGAGCTTCTTGCCTACGCCATGACCTTCCTCGTTCATGGTCTCACGGAAGTACTTGAGGTGGTTGGTCAGGCGCTGTTTCTCCTCGCTGATGTCGAGCTTCTCGATGTAGTAGATGAGTTCCTGCTCCAGGCGGTTCTTGTCGTATTCTACGTTAGGAATCTGCTGCAAGCCTGTTACTATGTTCTGCTTGATCTTCTCTACACGGCTTTTCTCGTATGGCTCGATGCTAGCCAAGAGAGCCTCGATGTTGTCAACCTTCTCTGAGAATTTCTTCTGGAGGGCGGATCCTTCCTGCTTGCGGAAGTCTACCAGATTGTTCACAGCCTCGGCGATGGCATTTTTTGCAACCTCCCACTCCTCGTCGGTCAGTTCCTCGACATCAGTCTTGGTTGTTACGTCAGGCAAGCGCAACAAGGTGCTGTACCAATCGGTAGGCTCTGGAATACCTGTTTCTGCCGAAATCTTCTTGATTTGCTGGTAATAATTATTTACAAGCGCAGCGTTGATGGGGGTAGCGTCAGTAGCTGCGTCTTTCTCAATCCAGATAGAGAAGTCGATCTTGCCTCTCTCTAGATTCTTAGCGATATACTGGCGTATTTCCATCTCCTTCTCTCTGTAGAGCGGAGCGATACGGGTAGAGAGGTCAAGATTCTTGCTGTTTAATGACTTTATCTCTACATTAATCTTCTTTGTTTTAAAGGCCGCGGTAGCTTTCCCGAAGCCTGTCATTGACTGTATCATATAATCTTTCACGTTAAATTTCTGCAAAAGTACAAAAAAATGCGAGAAAATCATTAAATTTGCACCTTATTTAAGAATATATTTTTAAATTATGTCGTGTATATTGAATATTGAGACGAGCACGGACGTGTGCTCAGTGGCAATTAGTGACAGTGGACAGGTGATTTTCAACAAGGAAGATCACAGTGGTCCTAACCATGCAGTGAAGTTGGGTGTGTATGTAGACGAGGCACTGAGTTTCCTCGATGCTCATGGCCTTCCTTTAGAGGCTGTGGCGGTAAGTTGTGGTCCTGGTTCTTACACTGGATTGCGCATCGGGGTGAGCATGGCAAAGGGCATCTGCTATGGTCGTGGCGTGAAGCTCATCGCTGTGCCAACCCTCGAACTGATGGCTGTGCCAGTATTGCTAGGCGAACATCCTCAGGAGGAGGACGCCCTCATCGTACCTATGCTCGACGCTCGTCGCATGGAGGTGTATGCCGAAGTGCTCGACCGCGCCTTGAAGGTGGTTCGTCCTGTTCAGGCTGACATCGTGGATGCTGATACTTATAAGGAGTATCTCGACCAGCACCATGTGTATTTCTTCGGAAATGGCGCAGCCAAGTGCATGGAGACCATCAATCATCCCAACGCCCATCTAGTAGGAGGCATCGAGCCATTGGCCAAGAACATGGCACCGCTCGCCGAGAAGCGCTTCGCCGAGGGCAAGTTTGAGGATGTGGCATATTTTGTGCCATTCTATTTGAAAGATTTCGTGGCAAAGATGCCTAAGAAGCTGCTCTAAACATCATAGATAAAATAAGATATAGAAATGAAGATAGAAGGATTAGACTATAATACTCAAAGAGAACAGTTGATTCTGCCTGAATATGGACGCGAAATTCAGCAGATGGTGGCTCATTGCCTGACGCTGACCAATCGTGCGGAGCGACAGCGCTGTGCCGAATCCATCATCGTGGTTATGGATCGTATGTTCCCAGAAAATAGAGCCGTTGAAAATCACGAGCAAAAACTTTGGGATCATTTGGCCATCATGAGCAATTTCCAGCTTGACATCGATTTTCCTTTTGATGTGGCTGGGGCTGTGAAGATGTCTAAGAAACCAGCCCCCATGCCTTATCCTATGCAGAAGATACCAGTGCGCCATTATGGAGCTATGCTTTTTGAGGTGTTTGAAAAATTGAAGCAGATGGAGCCGGGTGTTGAGCGTGATAATTTGGTCAAACTCACAGCCAACCAAATGCACCGTGACCTCATGACATGGAGCCATGGATCTAGCGATGTGCATAAGGTGGCGTTTGACTTGGCTCGCTTCACTGATGGGAAAATAAAGCTCGACGTAGAGCATTTTGTCTTCGACAGAACACCTGAGGCATCAACCAAAAACAATGCCAATAAAAAGAAAAAGTAAATATACATTTTATATATATAGACAAGCTTATGGAGTCTTTCATCATAGAGGGCGGACATCCGCTCAAGGGTACCATTACTCCGCAAGGTGCCAAGAATGAGGCGCTTGAAGTAATCTGTACCACCATCCTCACCGACGATCCTGTGCGCATCACCAATGTGCCAGACATCCTGGACGTGAACAACCTTATCAAGTTGCTCAAGGAGATAGGTGTCAAGGTTACGCAGAATGGACGCCACGACTATACTTTCCAGAGCGACGAACTCAACCTCGACTATCTCGATAGCTTGGAGTTTGTGAAGAAGTGCTCTTCCCTGCGTGGTAGTGTGCTCATGTTCGGTCCGTTGCTCGGCAGATGTGGCAAGGCTACCATAGCCAAGCCTGGTGGCGACAAGATAGGTCGCCGTCGCCTCGATACCCATTTCTTGGGGTTCAAGTATCTCGGTGCCAGTTTCGTGCACGACGAGGAACGTAATGTATATCAGATACAAGCCAAGAAGTTGAAGGGCTGCTATATGTTGCTCGATGAGGCTTCGGTTACGGGTACAGCGAATATCATCATGGCTTCAGTCCTTGCCAAGGGAACTACCACCATCTATAATGCAGCCTGCGAGCCATACATCCAGCAGCTCTGCCATCTGCTCAATGCGATGGGCGCGCAGATTAGCGGCATCGCCAGCAACCTGCTCACCATCGTGGGTGTGGACAAGCTGCATGGTGCGGAGCATCGCATCCTGCCCGATATGATAGAGGTGGGCTCTTTCATTGGCATGGCAGCTATGTGTGGCGAGGGAGTTCGCATTAAAGATGTATCAGTAAAGAACCTCGGCATTATCCCTGACGCATTCCGACGACTCGGCGTGAAGATAAAGGTGGAGGGCGATGACCTCGTTATCCCTGAGCAGAAGCACTATGTGATAGATTCCTTCATCGATGGCACCATCATGACCCTAGCCGATGCTCCTTGGCCAGGACTCACGCCAGACCTCTTGTCAGTGCTCCTGGTGGTGGCTACCCAGGCTCGTGGCAGTGTGCTCTTCCATCAGAAGATGTTCGAGAGCCGTCTGTTCTTTGTGGACAAGCTCATCGACATGGGTGCGCAGATTATCCTTTGCGACCCTCATCGTGCCGTGGTGGTTGGTCACGACCATAAGCTCAAACTGCGTGCGGGCAGAATGACGAGCCCTGACATCCGTGCAGGTATCGCCCTGCTGATAGCTGCGATGAGTGCCAATGGCACGAGCCGTATAGCCAATATTGCTCAGATAGACCGAGGTTATGAGGACATAGAATATCGTCTTAATGCCCTTGGAGCCAAGATAACTCGTGTCAGCGATTAATCGAATGTTGAATGTTAAATGTTGAATGTTGAATGATTAGACGCGACGAAGTATATAAGATAGGTAAGCTAGGCAAGCCGCATGGCGTGAAGGGCGAGATAACCTTCGCCATTACCGATGATGTGTTCGATCGAGTGGATGCCGAGTACTTGGTGCTCGACATAGACGGCATCCTAGTGCCTTTCTACATAGAGGAATATCGTTTCAAGAACGATGACAACGTGCTCGTGAAGTTTGAGGACATCGACACGCAGGAGCAGGCTCGCAACTATACGGGTTGTGAGGTCTATTTCCCTCGCCATCTCTCGGATAGCGACGAGGAGAACATGACATGGGCTGAGATTATCGGTTTCAACCTCGTGGATGTCATCACAGGCAAGGTGGTGGGCGTCATCGAGCATGTAGACGACTCCACCCTCAATCTCCTCTTTGAGATAACTACCTCCGATGGCAAAGACCTGCTCATCCCTGCCAGCAACGACCTCATAGAGGAAGTGAGCGCAGAGAAGAAAGAGATAAAAATGGCAGTGCCAGAGGGACTTTTGGAATTGTAAGTGAAGAGTTGTTTGCTCTTCTAATATTAAAATAATGATGAAGAAACAACAGATATGTATTCTCGGTAGTACGGGAAGTATCGGTACGCAGGCTCTTGACGTCATCGAGCAGCATAGCGACCTATACGAGGTATATTGCCTTACCGCCAACAACCGAGTGAAGGAACTTGCCGAGCAAGCTCGCAAGTTTCACCCTGCTGCCGTGGTGATAGCCAATGAGGCGCACTACGAGGAGTTGCAGGATATGCTCCGTGATGAACCAGACATCAAGGTATACGCAGGTGCCCAGGCTCTCTGCGACATCGTACAGGCTGACCCTATCGACATGGTGCTCGCCTCCATGGTGGGCTTCTCTGGCTTGGAGCCAACCATCCACGCCATCAAGGCGCGCAAGAAGATTTGCCTTGCCAACAAGGAGACGCTTGTGGTGGCTGGCGAGTTGATTTGCAACCTTGCCCAGGAATATCACGTGCCTATCCTCCCAGTGGACAGTGAGCACAGTGCCATCTTCCAGAGTCTCGTAGGCGAGGGAGACAATGAGGTGGAAAAAATTCTCCTCACTTGTTCGGGCGGTCCTTTCCGTAACTTTACCCACGAGCAACTGGAGAAGGTGACTGCCGCCGATGCCCTCAAGCATCCTACTTGGGACATGGGTGCCAAGATAACCATCGACTCGGCTTCGCTGATGAACAAGGGGTTCGAGGTGACCGAGGCAAAATGGCTCTTCGGCGTACCTGCCGACAAGATAGAGGTGCTCATCCATCCGCAGAGCATCGTACATAGTGCCGTGCAGTTTGCTGACGGAGCAGTGAAGGCTCAATTGGGTGTGCCAGACATGCGTTTGCCTATCCAGTATGCCTTCTCTTTCCCACAGCGATTGCATCTCAATGGCGACCGCCTCGACCTCTTCAAGGCTCAAGACCTCCAGTTCTTCGAGCCTGACTACAAGAAGTTCAAGTGCCTCCAGTTGGCTTTCGATGCCATCAAGAAGGGCGGCAACATGTCTTGCATCGTCAATGCCGCCAACGAGATTGTGAACGCGGGATTCCGTAAGGGCGAATGCGGCTTCCTCCAGATGGCGGACATCATCGAGCAGACCATGGCTAAGGCTACGTTCGATGCCAATCCTGACCTCGATGTCTATCTGCAGACCGATGCCGAGGCTCGTCGCATCGCCACTGAGCTGATGGGAAATGTTGAATGTTAAGTGTTGAATGTTGAATTAGGCTAACGCCTTTAATACTAGTTATATAATAATAAATGGAAGTTTTTTTGATCAAAGCGTTGCAGTTGATGCTGTCGCTTTCCATCTTGGTGCTGCTCCACGAGGGCGGACACTTCTTCTTCTCCAAGCTCTTTGGTGTAAGAGTGGAGAAGTTCTATCTCTTCTTCGACCCATGGTTCCATCTCTTCGAGTTCAAGGCAAAGAACTCGGATACCACTTACGGTGTGGGATGGTTGCCTCTCGGAGGATATTGCAAGATCTCGGGTATGATAGACGAGAGTTTCGATACCGAACAGATGAAACAACCTGAGCAGCCATACGAGTTTCGTAGCAAGCCAGCTTGGCAGCGACTGCTCATCATGGTAGGTGGCGTGCTGGTCAACTTCGTGTTGGCTCTCTTCATCTACTCCATGATTCTCTTCCATTGGGGAGATGACTATGTGGCAACCAAGAATATGACGCAGGGTATGAAGTTCAATACCGAGGCTAAGGCATTGGGCTTCCATGACCACGACATCTTGGTGGGTACAGAGAAGGGCGAGTTCAAGACCTATGATGGCGATATGTATCGCGACCTTTCCACCGCCCATCGTGTAGACATCATCCGCAATGGCAAGCCAATGAGCCTTAATCTGCCAGGCGACTTGAATATGCTCGATATGATCAAGGAGAGCCCTCGCTTCGTCGAGATGTACATACCTCTCCAGATAGACAGCGTGATGCCCGATTCTCCAGCTAGCAAGCTTGGTTTGGCTAAGGGTGATCAGATATTGTCGGTCAATGGCAGTAAGATAGAGTCGTTTAATGACTTTCAGCTGGAGTTGGGACGCACCAATGATGTCCTAGCCTCTGCCTCTACCCATCAGGATAGCGTCAAGGCACTCGCCGCCCAGGTGGTGGTTTTGAAGGCATCAGGCGATACATTGAAGAGCAATGTGCAGTTGCAGGCTTCTGCGGATGGTGTGAAGTTTGGCTTCTACAATCATCCTGTGATGCTCGACTACAAGGTTACCCATGTAGGCTATGGCTTCTTCGAGAGCTTCCCGGCAGGTATCAAGTATGGCTGGAATGTCTTGGCAGGTTATGTAGGAGACATGAAGTATGTCTTCTCCAAGGAAGGTGCCAAGAGCCTGGGCGGTTTCGGTGCCTTGGGAAGTCTTTTCCCTCCAATGTGGGATTGGCATGCGTTCTGGTTGATGACCGCGTTCCTCAGCATCATCTTGGCGTTTATGAACATCCTGCCTATCCCTGCGCTCGATGGCGGTCATGTATTCTTCCTCCTCTACGAGATGATTACAGGTCGCAAGCCAGGCGACAAGTTTATGGAGCGTGCCGAGTATGTAGGCTTTGGCATCCTTATCCTGTTGCTTGTCGTGGCGAACCTGAA
>CAVKXW010000015.1:0-38079 GCA_963660215.1 Bacteroidaceae bacterium
TAGTTTTGGGTGCCATGTCAGAAACCAGTTGGTACAAGGCGGTGAACTTTGAGATTTAGTTTCTCTTGGCGGTTTCAGCAATAGAGTGGAAACATGCAAATTCGTCTGCGCCAACTTGATGCTGAAAGGCATGTGGGAAACCGCAAGTACTCTGAAGAATGAAGACTACAAGAACTATCGCAAGGCTTTCGGCTACATCGGTAGCTTGGAGTATTATCCAGCCAGCAAACAGAAGCAAAACCTCCGCTTGTTTTTGGCATACATAGGTAGAAAATACGACTACAGCCAGAGATGCAGACTGAACAATTATAATACCGACCGCATCGAGCTGGGTATCATGTATCGCCTGAAAGCATACTAAAAAATAGTTCGTTTTTTACAAATTATGGTTCGTTTTTTATAAAGAGAGTCTGCCCAAAAGGATGTATCTTTGCACCATAAAAGAGAAAAGACAACTATAAAAACAAGAACATTATGGCTGAAGAAAAGAAATACAGAATAGAGAGCGACCTCTTGGGCGAGCTCAAGGTACCTGCCGATGCTCTTTATGGGGTACAAACCCAACGCGGCATCAACAACTATCACATCTCTCGCAAAACGATGGTAGACAACCCCGACTTCATCATCGCCATCGCATACGTAAAGTTGGCTGCCATCGAAACCAACCATTCTCTCGGTGTCATCAACGACGAAATATCAGGAGCCATTTCCCAGGCTTGCCGTGAAATCATAGACGGCAAATGGCACGAGAACTTCCCTATCGACATGGTTCAGGGCGGAGCTGGCACATCTGTCAACATGAACGCCAACGAAGTAATAGCCAACCGCGCCCTCGAAATCATGGGACACGAGAAGGGCGAATACCAATATTGCTCGCCTAACGACCATTGCAACTGCGGCCAGAGCACCAACGACGTATACCCTACCTCCATTCGCTATGCGCTGATTCGCATGAATGCACACTTGGTAAGTGCCTTGACAGGGCTGATCAGCGCCTTCAGATATAAGGCAGACGAGAATTCTGATGCCATCAAGATGGGGCGTACGCAGTTGCAAGATGCAGTTCCTATGTCTTTCGGGCAAGAATTCAACGCCTACGCCAACAACTTGGAGGAGGAAATCCTGAACCTAGAACGCAACGTAAAACTCCTTCACGAAATCAATATGGGCGGAACTGCCATCGGCACAGGTCTAAACGCTGTACCAGGCTTTGCCAAGCTCTGCGCCGCCAACCTCAGCAAATTGACGGGCGAGAACTTTGTCACCGCCACCGACTTGGTGGAAGCCACTCCAGACACAGGTGCTTACGTAAGCTATTCTTCCGCACTGAAGAGGCTTGCCGTGAAGCTCTCAAAGATATGCAACGACCTGCGACTCATGGCTTCAGGTCCTCGCTGCGGTCTGAACGAAATCAACCTGCCTCCTAAGGCACCAGGTTCTTCCATCATGCCGGGCAAGGTGAACCCAGTAATTCCAGAAGTAACCAACCAAGTTTGCTTCAAGGTTATCGGCAACGACACCACCGTCAGCTTTGCCGCCGAAGCAGGACAACTAGAACTGAACGTAATGGAGCCTATCATCACCGAAAGCCTCTTCGAAAGCTTGACATGGATGAAGAACGCCATCGAGACCCTTACCTCAGAATGCGTCCTCGGCATCTCCGTAAACAAGGAACGTTGCTACGAGATGGTGAAGAACAGTATCGGCATCGTGACCGCCCTCAATCCTATCATCGGCTACAAGAAGAGTAGCAAAGTAGCCAAGGAGGCTCACCAAACAGGTCGGTCTGTATACGACATCGTGATAGAGCAAGGCATCATGAGCAAGGAAGCGCTCGACAAGGCACTCGACCCTAAGGAGATGCTACACTCACATAAGTTCACACTAAAATAAGACTTCGCTATCCAAATATATGTATACAAAAGCCTGCAAGCGCTTTCCTGTCCTAGGAAAGAGGTTTGCAGGCTTCTTTTATTGGTTGCGATAAGCCATCGGGCTCATCCCAGCACGTTGCTTAAAGAAATTGGTCAGCGCACTCTGGTCGCTGAAGTGCAAATAGTCGGCAATCTCCCCCACCGCCATATCCGATTGCTTCAAGAGATTACAAATCTCCTTATAAAGCAGGGAAGAGATATGGTCGTTGACCGTCGTGCCAGATATTTCCTTCACCATCCTAGAGAGATAAGGGGAAGAGACATTCAACTTATCCGCATAAAAACGAATCTGTCGCTCACTTCTGAAGTTACGATACAGCAAATGCAAGAAAATTTCATATACATTCTTCTTGTGCCTGAGGTCATGGGTGACAGAGATATTTTCGTAAGGGAGCTCGGAGACTAGCAACTTCAAGACATTCACCATCGACTGTATCATCTCCACCTTATATATATGCTGGTGACGCACGATGTCGCGAAGCATGTGAAAAATGTCGAGCGCCGCCTTGTACTTATCATCAGACAAACAATAGACCACATCGGCAGCAATCTCTTCATCCACCAAGATACATTCCGCCTCAAAATCGGGCGACATACCGGAAAAAGCAGCAACATGTTTAGGAGAAACAACTAGCAAGCTGCTTGCTGAAAGCAAAAGCTCACCCTTAGATTCCCCTGTCTGAATTTGGACATCCATCCGTATCGTCCCCCTCTTCACCAACAAGAGCTTGGTAAAAAGCGCACGCTCACCAGCCATCTTCGTCAAGGCACAATAATGAGAGCCCCCCACCAAGAAGTGAGCGGCATAAGCCCCAAATATATCCACAAGATGGTATTTGGATGCGAAATCACTTAAGTTATACACTTGTTGCTGACTCATTACCTTTATACTTTGTGGGTGCAAATATAACAACTTTATTTTGAAATCACAAGAAAAAAAAGGGGAAAATTGAAAGAAATATAAAACAAAAAAAGCACTTACTTTTCAGTAAGTGCTTTTGTAGCGGGGGTGGGACCCGAACCCACGACCTCCGGATTATGAATCCGACGCTCTAACCAGCTGAGCTATCCCGCCATCACTGCATAACGATTTCTCATTTGCGGGTGCAAAGGTAATATAATTATTTGGAATGAGCAAATTTTTGCGAAGAAATTTTCAAAAAAAATGCTATTCGCCTAAAAAGCCACCTGTATTTTCACTATTTCTACAACTATAATATATAAAAAAACGAAAAATAAAGGTTTTCTGAGTTTTTTATGTTAACTTTGCACGCAGAAAAGTGAGTCTGCGCTTTCCGCAAGGATACGAAAAAGACATCACACTTGATAAAGAAATAGAAATGCTTCGAATTAAGAAATTAGATATTTTCATCGCCAAACAGTTTGGACTCTTGTTCCTAGGAACATTCTTCATCTGCCAATTCGTGCTGATGATGCAGTTCTTGTGGCGTTATATTGATGAGCTGATTGGTAAAGGCCTTACCATGGACGTTATGGCACAATTCTTCTGGTACATGGGCTTAATGCTTGTGCCCCAAGCTTTGCCGTTGGCCATACTTCTGTCTTCGCTCATGACCTTTGGTAATCTGGGCGAAAGTTCGGAGCTCACAGCCATCAAGGCTGCTGGTATCTCGCTGATGCAAGCATTCCGCTCGCTCATCGTCATTACCATCATCATCATGTTTGCATCTTTCTATTTCCAAAACAACATTGGACCAAAATCAAACCTGAAGATTGCCCAGTTGCTGATTTCCATGAAGCAGAAGAGCCCAGAATTGGAAATCCCAGAAGGTATATTCTATGACGGCATACCTAACTGCAACCTCTACGTACAGAAAAAAGATTTGAAAACAGGCAAGCTCTATGGCATCATGATTTACCGCATGACCAACAGTTACGAAGATGCAGCCATCATCCTCGCCGACTCGGGTATGCTGCAAAGCACGGCCGAGAAGAAGCACCTTGCATTGAGCCTCTGGAGCGGCGAATGGTTCGAGAACATGCAAAGCAGCGAGCTAGCCAACAGTGCGGCAGTTCCTTACAGAAGGGAGACTTTCGTATCTAAGAAAATCATCCTCGACTTCGACGGAGACTTCAACATGACAGATGCAGCCTCCTTGTCAGGCAATGCCAAGGGAAAGAGTCTATCCCAAATCAACTTTGCCATCGACTCCATCAACCAAGTATACGATTCCATCGGCAGAGTATATCTGAACGAAGCCAATGTGCGTTTCTATGGCGGTGCCTCACGCATAAGCAAGCAAGACTCCACACAAGAAATCAAGAAGGGAGAAAAGCTCAACTTCGACACCTTATATAATAAGCTGCCACAAGAGAAAAAACTCACGGTGATGAACCAAGCACAATCCACCGTACAGCAAGAGTTGGCAGACCTAGACTTCAAGTCGATGTCGACTAGCGATGCCGACTACATGATACGACAGCACAAGATCGAGGCCATCAACAAGTTCACCCTCGCCCTATCCTGCCTTATATTCTTCTTCATCGGAGCCCCGCTCGGAGCTATCATCCGAAAAGGAGGATTAGGCATACCTGTCGTCATATCCGTCTTGGTATTCATAACATTCTTTATTCTGGACAATACTGGATTCAGAATGGCACGAAGCGGCATGTGGGCAATCTGGTTCGGTAAAGGCTTGGCACCTGCAGTGCTCATGCCTTTGGCTATATTCGTAACCTACAAGGCAACGAACGACTCGGCGGTATTCAACCTGGATATCTACAAGGAGTTCTTCAGAAGTCTATTGGGGTTGAGGCAGAAACGCCACTTCTTCGGCAAGGAAGTAATTATCACTCCTCCAGCTTACCAAGCTGACGCCGAAAAGCTAGGAAAGATAAACGAAGACATTACGGCTTACAACCAAGAGCACAAGTTGGTTCATCTACCAAGCTTCATCAATGTCTTCTTCAAGTACAAGCCAGACCACGAGATCGAAAGAATCAACCAAGAGCTGGAAAACGTGATAGAAGACTTGGCCAACACAACAAGCAAGTATATCCTTCACGACATCAACCAGATTCCTGTGATTTCCACAAAGGCACACACACGCCCATTCGAGCGCAAATGGCTCAACATTGCCGCAGCCATATTCTTCCCTGTGGGCATCGTGCTATACTTACGCATGTGGAGATTCCGCTTGCGTCTGTTCCATGACCTCAAAGTCATAAAACAGACGAACGTTGACATCATCAATAGAGTGAAAGAAATGTAACTAATATAAGTATCAAAATTACAAATGGCAAAATTCAATTTAAATAGCATCGAAGATGCAGTAAAAGACTTTCAGGAGGGCAAGTTCGTCATCGTAGTAGACGATGAGGACCGCGAGAACGAAGGCGACTTGATTATCGCCGCAGAAAAAATAGATGCAGAAAAGGTAAACTTCATGCTGAAACATGCAAGAGGCGTACTTTGCGCCCCTATCACTCTGAGCAGATGCGACGAGCTAGACTTGCCTCACCAAGTGTCGGAGAACACATCCGTCTTGGGCACACCATTCACCATCACGGTAGACAAGCTAGAAGGATGCACCACAGGTGTCTCCGCTCACGACAGGGCAGAAACCATCAAAGCGCTCGCCGATCCAGCATCAACCCCTCAGACCTTCGGCAGGCCAGGCCATATCAATCCTCTTTACGCCCAAGACAATGGCGTACTGAGAAGAAGCGGACATACAGAAGCAGCTATCGACCTATGCAAAATGGCAGGTCTCTACCCTGCAGGCGCACTCATGGAAATAATGAACGAAGACGGAACAATGGCACGTCTACCACAGCTCATGGAGATGGCAAAGGAATGGAACATCAAAGTCATCTCCATCAAAGACATGATAGAATACAGGCTCAAGAAGGAATCGCTCATCGAGGTAGGCGAAGAAGTAGACATGCCTACAGAATACGGCCATTTCCGCCTCGTGCCTTTCCGCCAGGCAAGCAACGGGCTGGAGCACATGGCACTCATCAAGGGCGAATGGAAGGAAGATGAACCCATCTTGGTACGCGTACACTCTTCGTGCGCCACAGGCGACATCCTTGGTAGCAAGCGATGCGACTGCGGCCAGCAACTCCACAAGGCCATGGAAATGATAGACAAAGCAGGCAAGGGAGTAGTCGTATACATGCAGCAAGAAGGAAGAGGCATCGGACTCATGAACAAGATAGCCGCCTACAAGCTTCAGGAAGAGGGCTACGACACCGTCGATGCCAATGTGCACCTCGGCTTCAAACCAGACGAGCGAGACTATGGCTGCGGCGCGCAAATGCTTCGCCATTTAGGCGTACACAAGATGCGCCTACTCACCAACAATCCTGTAAAAAGAGTAGGTCTGGAAGCCTATGGCTTGGAAATTGTAGAAAACGTGCCGATAGAAGTCGTACCCAACAAATACAACGAGCGCTATCTCAAGACCAAGAGAGACCGCATGGGGCACACTTTGCACCTCGGATGATAAAATAATGTTATTATATCATTACAAAACATGAAATAATGACAGATTTCTTTGCTAAAAAGAAATAAAATGCTTAATTTTGCACACGATAAACAAATATTAGAATTGAATTATGGCACAATTATCTGATCGTTTAAACAGATTGGCACCTTCAGCAACGCTGGCGATGTCACAAAAGAGTAGTGAAATGAAAGCCCAAGGCATTGATGTTATCAACATGAGCGTAGGTGAACCAGACTTCAACACTCCAGACAACATAAAAGAGGCTGCGAAGAAAGCTATTGACGATAACTTCTCTCGCTATTCACCAGTTCCAGGATACCCTGACCTTCGAAAAGCGATTGTTGCCAAATTGAAAAATGAGAACGGCCTCGACTATACAGTCAACGAAGTAATCGTTGGCACAGGCGGCAAGCAAGGCATCTGCAATGTCATTCTCGCCCTTGTCAACCCTGGCGACGAAGTAATCATTCCAGCCCCATATTGGGTTAGCTATCCACAGATGGTAAAATTGGCTGGCGGCATACCAACCATTGTGAATGCAGGGTTCGACCAAGACTTCAAGATGACGGCAAACCAACTAGAGGCTGCCATCACCCCTAAGACAAAGATGCTGATCCTCTGCTCACCTAGCAACCCTACAGGTAGCGTATACAGCAAGGAAGAGCTGGCTTCTTTGGCAGAAGTGCTTAGAAAGCATCCAAATGTCTTTGTGCTGGCAGACGAAATCTACGAGCACATCAATTACGTAGGCAAGCACCACAGCATCGCACAGGAACCTGGTTTGAAGGAGCAGGTTATCATCGCCAACGGCGTATCCAAGGCATACGCCATGACAGGATGGAGAATCGGTTTCTTAGCAGGCCCAGAGTGGATTATCAAGGGATGCAACAAGCTTCAGGGACAGTACACCAGCGGTACATGCTCTGTAAGCCAGAAGGCAGCCGAGGCTGCATACACACTCGACCAGAGTGCCGTAGAGGAAATGCGCCAGGCATTCGAACGCCGTCGCGACCTCATCGTGAAGTTGGCAAAGGATGTTCCTGGCTTAGAAGTCAACATGCCACAGGGAGCATTCTATCTCTTCCCTAAGTGCAACAGCTATTTTGGTAAGAGCAATGGCAAGTACATCATCAACAATTCTACCGACTTCGCCATGTACCTTTTGGAGGAGGCACATGTGGCTACAGTAGGTGGCGATGCCTTTGGTGACCCAGACTGTTTCCGCATGAGCTACGCCACAAGTGATGATAATATCGTAGAAGCTATTCGTCGCATCAAAGAGGCGTTGAGCAAATTGAAGTAAAAAACGGCAGACATCATAGTTTTAGCATTAAAAATGTAAGAAAAATGCGAGATATTGGTTTAATTTAAGCCAATATCTCGTTAAAACTTCTTAATTAGGAGGCTAGTAAACTATAATTTATTATCTTTGCCAAAGGATTTAAAATAACCTACTTGTGTAATTGACAAAAAACACATTCAAGGTCTACAAAGCAAGAAAAAGAAATATTAATAATTTATTAACTAATAATTTAAAAAAGTAAAATTATGGCAACTACAAAACAAGCAGCCCCAGCTAAGAAGTCTGAGGGCTTTCAGGGAGTAAGAGGCGCATTCTGGATCATCGTGGTATGTGCTATCATCGCATTCACATTGTTCTTCACATGGTTCGGCAACGACATGCACTTCCAGGATCCAGGTGTACAGGATCACCCAGCAGACATTTGGGGTACAATCTACAAAGGTGGTGTAATCGTACCTGTAATCCACACATTGTTGCTCACAGTGTTGGCTATGACCATCGAGCGTTGGTTGGCTCTTAAGACCGCTACAGGTACAGGTGCTCTTCCTAAGTTCGTTGCTAACATCAAGGCAGCTTTGAACGCAAACGACTTCGCTAAGGCAGAGCAGCTCTGCAACAAGCAGAAGGGTACTGTTGCTAACGTTGTATTGGCTTCTTTAAACGCTTACAAGTCTATGGAGAGCGGTGCTAACGCTTCTTTGAAGAAGGCACAGAAGGTAGCTAAGATTCAGCAGGCTCACGAGGAGGCTACTCAGTTGGAGATGCCTACTTTGACTATGAACTTGCCTATCATCGCAACAATCGTTACTCTTGGTACATTGACAGGACTTCTCGGTACTGTAACTGGTATGATCAAGTCATTCCAGGCCATGGGTGAAGGTGGTGGCGCTGACTCAGCAGCACTTTCTGTAGGTATTTCTGAGGCGTTGATCAACACCGCATTCGGTATCTTGACATCTTGGTGTGCAGTTGTATCTTACAACACATTCACAAACAAGGTTGATAAGTTGACATACGCACTCGACGAGGTAGGTTACTCAATTGCTCAGACATACGAAGCTAACCACGCAGACGAGGCTTAATTTTTGCTAACCCTTTAAAATTTTATCGCTATGGGTAAAGTAAAAATTAAGAAGAGTGACGTTTGGATCGATATGACGCCTATGTCAGACGTTATGACCCTGTTGCTTACCTTCTTCATGCTCACCTCTACATTCGTAAAGAATGAGCCAGTAAAGGTAAACACACCAGGTTCTGTGTCTGAGATTAAGGTGCCAGAGAACGGCGTCTTGACAATCTTGGTAAGTCCTGAAAAGGATGCCGCTGGTAGACCAACCGGCGAGGGCCAAGTATTTATGAGTATTGACAATACTGATCAGTTGGGATCTACATTGAGCACAATGACAGGCAACTTTGGTGTCACATTGTCAGCAAAGCAGATTGAAACATTCAAGAGCGAAGGTACATTCGGTGTGCCAATGAGCGACATGAGTACATATCTGTCTTTAAACGCATCTAAGCGTCCACAGTATCTCCAGCAGAAAGGTATTCCTCTCGACAGTATCAAAGGTGGTATGAGCGAGTTCCAGCAATGGGTTGACGCAGCTCGTAACGTAAACGAAGACATCAAGATTGCCCTCAAGGCAGATGCTTCCACACCTTACAAGACAGTTAAGAGAGTGATGAACGAACTCCAGGACATGGACGAGAGTCATTACTATATGATTACACAGTTAAAACAACAGGGGGACGAATAAATGGCTAAGAAAGAAAGCAAACAAAAGAAAATGAATGTCCGCGTAGACTTTACGCCTATGGTGGATATGCTCATGCTTCTTATCACGTTCTTCATGCTGTGTACATCTTTGAGCAAACCTCAGACAATGGAGCTGACTATGCCAAGTAATGATGAAAACACTCAGGACGAACAGAAGAACGAGGCTAAGGCTTCTGAGACTGTAACCCTCTATGTAACCGCAGACAACAAGATATACTACGGTGCCGGTATCCCTAAGTACGAAGATCCAACATGGATCAAGGAGACAACATGGGGAAGCAACGGTATCCGCAAGGTATTGAGAGAGCACGCTACAGAGAACGGCACACGACCAGTAGAGCGTATTTCCCTCGCCGTTAAGGAGTTAAACATTGAGCGTTCAAAGAATCCGAACCAGTATCCTGATAGTATCTATCAGAAGAAGTTGAGCGACTTGAAGGCAGGTAACTTGAAAGATGGTAAGATTCCTACCTTGACTATCGTCATCAAGCCAACTGATAACGCTACTTACAAGAATATGGTTGACGCACTCGATGAAATGCAGATTTTGAACATTGGTACATACGTCATCGATAAGATTAGCGCAGACGACGAGAAACTTCTCAAGTCTAGAAACGTTAAGATGTAAGATGAGTATTAACAATTAAAACAAGAAAAAGAAATGGCAAAAATAGATCTTTACGATCCTAAATGGGTCGAAATGGTTTTCGCCGGAAAGAACAAGGAGTATGGCGCATACCAGCTCCGTAAGGGAACTTCTGGTCGAAACATAAAGTCTCTTCTGATCTTGGTCATCGCTGCAGCTCTCGTGGGTGGATTCTTGGCTTGGAAAGTTATCGAGCAAAAACGCGCTGAAGAGCAGCAGGCTTACATGGAGGCTATGCAGTTGCAGAAGCTCCAGGAGCAGGCTAAGAAAGAAGAAAAGAAGAAAGAGCCAGTGAAGCCAAAGATTGAACCTAAGAAGGAGATACCTGTGGCTCGCGAGACTCAGAAGTTTACTGCACCTGTAATTAAGAAGGATGAACTCGTAAAAGAGGAAAACCAAGTTAAGCAGATGGATAAACTGGACGACAAGGTTGCTGTAGGTACTGAGAACAAAGAAGGTGTCAAGGACCGTACAGTAGAAGCTGTGAGAAACGAGATTACAGTAGCAGCTCCACCTCCACCACCAGCTCCAAAACCAGAAGTTGCAACTAAGGTCTTCGACGTTGTAGAGGAGATGCCTCACTTCCCTGGTGGACAAGGTGCCTTGATGTCATACCTTGCTAGCAATATCAAGTATCCTGTCGTTGCACAGGAGAACGGTGTACAAGGGCGTGTTATCGTATCATTTGTGGTAGAGCGTGACGGTTCTATCTCTGATGTTAAGGTGGCTCGTTCAGTAGACCCTTCACTTGACCGCGAAGCTCAGCGTGTCGTTAAGAGCATGCCTAAGTGGTCACCAGGAAAGCAGAATGGTCAGACTGTACGTGTTAAATATACTGTACCAGTTGTATTTAGATTGCAGTAATAGAATGAAAAGAACATCTTATATTTTTATAGGATTAACAGTACTATCAATGGCTTTCTTCTCGTCTTGCGGCGAGAAGAAAGCCAAAGATGGTAGAACTGACACTCCAACTTCAGGCACAATTGAATTTGTGGCTGACGAGAGTTTGAGTCCTATCATTGAAGAAGAAAGAAGTCAGTTTGAGTTTGAATACCCAAAGGCAAAACTCAAACCGAAGTACACAGATGAAGTCACAGGACTTCAAATGATAAAAGATTTCAAAACAACACTTTTATTTACAACACGCAACTTAAAAGATAGTGAAATTGCATATTTGAAATCTAAAAGCAATGTAATTCCTTCTGTATTTCCTATAGGTTACGATGGATTGGCATTCATTGTCAACAAGAGCAACAACGATACTTGTATAACAGTGAACGACATCAAGAGAATCTTAACAGGACAAGCAACAAAATGGAGCGACATTGTAAAAGGTTCAAAGAGAGGTGATATCGAAGTTATATTCGACAATACACGCTCAGCAACAACCAACTTTGTTGCAGATTCCGTTCTAAACGGAGCTAAGATGGGAGCCAACATCATGGCAGCAAAGACCAGCAAACAGGTCATCGACTATGTTGACAAGAATCCAGGCTCTATCGGTGTAATAGGTTCTAATTGGTTGAATGACCGAAGAGACTCCACAAACACCACATTCAAAAAGAATATTCACGTCATGTCGGTTTCTATCAAAGACCAAGCAACACCAATGAATAGTTGGAAGCCATATCAGGCATACTTGCTTGATGGTAGATATCCATTTGCCAGAACACTATATGCTATTGTAGTAGATCCACACAAAGCACTACCATGGAGCTTTGCCAACTATATTTCTGGTCCAAAAGGACAAATGATAGTTTTCAAGGCAGGACTTCTCCCTTATCGTGGTGATATAACAATTAAAACAGTTGATGTAAAACGCTAAGAAGCATAAAGAAAATAGAATTATGAAAGCAGTTAAATATTTAGTAGCAGGATTGCTCGTCATGGGTTTGGCAGCTCCTGCAATGGCACAGGAGGTAAACTATAAGGATGCCCTGAAGCCAATAGAATCAACATTGAAAGCTGGTAATAGTGATCCAAAAGCATTCGCCAAGGAAATCAAAGAATACCAGAAAGTATTCAAAAAAGATCCAAAAGCTTTGGTTGCCCTTGGCAACATACTAGCCTTGAATAAAAATTATGATGAAGCCAATGCCGTAGCAGATGCGGTCATCGCAAAATTTAAGAACTATGGTGATGCGTATATCTTGAAAGGAGACCTCTATGCCATGCAAGACAATGGTGGAGAAGCAGCTGGTTGGTATAACCAATGCATGACTATGGATCCAAAAAATCCACAGGGATATATCAGCTACTCCAACGTATATCGTAAGATTGACCCAGTGGCTAGTGCTGATGCATTGAACAAATTGAGAGAGATTGATCCAAACTACCCTATTGAAGCAGAAGCAGGACACAACTTCTTCAGCGCAGGTAACTACGACAAAGCTTACGAATACTTCTCTCAGGCAAAGCCTAATACTTTGGAAGAGTATACATACTATGAGTATGCATTTACAGCATATATACTCAACAAGAAGGAACAAAGCTTGCAACTTTGCGAAACTGGTATCCAAAAGTATCCAAAAGATGCAGCAATGCAAATATTGGCTATGCGTGCTGGCGTAGACACCAAAAACTATGAATCAGCCCTTCAGCATGCAAATGTCATAATGAATACAGATTCTATCAAGAAAAATGCTAGTATCGTATCATACTATGGATTAGCTTTGGCTGGTAACAAACAATACAATGAAGCTATCACACAATACCAAAAAGCTTTAGAGATGAAAGCTGATGATCCAAAACCATTACAGTACATCTCAGAAGCATACAAAGAAATGGGTGAAGAAGACAAAGCGTTGGAATATAACCAACAATACATGGACAAGAATCCAAACGCTGCACCAACAGACTTTATGAAATTGGCAGAAATCTATATCAACAAGGCGAAGAAAAATCCAAGTCAGAAACTTGAGAACATAGATAAAGCCATCAGCGTATATGCTAAGTTGGCAGAGAAATATCCAACGTTGAAGCCATTTGCTAAGTTGCAGGAAGGTAACACAGCATTCCAAAACGAGTTGGATGACAAAGCAATCGAAGCTTACACAGAAGTTATCAAAGAATTGGAAGCTAAACAATGTGACGAAGATGAAATCGGTTATCTGAAGACATCTTATCAATACATGGGTTTCATCTATACTTATGACAAGCAAGACTTCGATACAGCTAAACCATATTGGGATAAACTTCTAAAGTTAGATCCACAAAACAAGTTAGCTCTCGATGCTTATCAGAAAGCTGGACTTACTCCTGGTGAATAAAAATTAAACTAGAGAAATAAAAAATACTAAGGGTAGCACATTGCTAGGTGCAATCCTTAGTATTTTTTTAGATAAAACAAAAAAAGAGCGAAACCCTTAGGAATCGCTCTCCATGTTTTATGTAACTAAAAGTATCTTTCCATAACTAATTATGGAAGACTGATTGCCTCGTTAGGGCAAACATCTGCACAAGTACCACACTCAGTGCAAGTGTCTGGGTCAATTGAATACTTGTCGCCCTCAGAGATTGCGCCTGATGGGCACTCATCGATACATGTACCGCATGCGATACAATCGTCACCAATTACGTATGCCATAATTCTTAATGTTTTTATATTGTTAATGTTTTTGTATAAATGTCTTTATATAATATGCACTATATCGCAAGTGATGTATTACCTACTTTTGATGGTGCAAAGATAATAATATTTTTTTGAATACCTACATTTAGGTATAAGAATTTTCAAGAAAAGGCTTAATTTATACACAATCGAAATAATTTTATAGCATTTATGCCCATTAGACAATAACATAGGCCATTATACGTTTATTAGGTATATGAAGAAAATCATTATATCCATTATAGCTTTCATCCTCACATTGCAGATGGTAGCACAGGAAAGGACGGTAGAGAATCGCCCTTATACCGACTTGCGCCCATTCCACTTCGGCGTACTCATTGGCACCCACTTCCAGGACATCGAGTTTACCAATGCAGGACCTATCACCTACCTGGATGCCGACGGTGTGGAGCAAGAAGGCAACGTTACGGTAGACCAAGACCGATGGGATGCTGGTTTTACGGTGGGAGTACTAGGCGAGTTTCGCCTCAACACCCACTTCCAACTACGTGTAGCCCCAGCTATGTACTTTGGCACACGCCATCTTACCTACCATAATTTCAAGGAAACAGACGGAGCAGGAAATCCCATAGAACAAAAGCAAGAGATGAAGACAGCCTACATCTCCAGTGCCGTAGACTTGATATTCGGCGCACAACGCTTCAATAACCATCGTCCATACATAATGGCAGGTATCAACCCGATGATGAACCTCAGCGGTAAGAGCGACGACTACATCAAGCTGAAAAAGACAGACCTGTACCTAGAAGTAGGTATGGGATGCGACTTCTACCTCCCCTTCTTCAAACTCCGTCCAGAGCTGAAATTTATGTATGGCATTATGAACTCATATGACAGCAAACATGCCAACGAGGTAAAGGACAAGAATACGCTCCCATACACGATGGCAGCCAACAAGGCACACAGCAAGATGATTGCCCTGACCTTCTACTTTGAATAATTAGTCTAAAACAACTTATATAAACGATTATATATAAAAAGCCTTTCGCCGAAATAGCGAAAGGCTTTTTATATATTAGAAGAGTAAATATTAGAAGAACAACGTTATGTGTGTGGGAGAACACATAAATAAATAAGGGAAAAACTTCTACTTCACTTCTTCCCAAGCAAACACGCAACCATTCTTCATACCGGCGTCTGCGCCTTGGAAGTCAGCGGAATAAGGACTTCCATCCTTAGGATGCTTGCCCACATAACGCTGCGTCTTCAGCGAGAGAAGCATACAGTGATTGTAAAGCATATCTTGCCAAACAAATTTCTCTGCCTTGGCAGCCTCCGTTGTCAGGCGGACATCGCCCGAAAGGCCTGCACCTGCAATATAAACATATCTGCCATCCGCAGTTTTCAAATTCACCATACCCTTGCCAGCATCCACAACTTTAAAGATTACCTCTTCACGGTTGTCTTCCTTATTCCAAGAATCGTGCATCAGTCCATGACGAGTGGCATCCATCAAGTTGCCATCAGCAAGATTGAAGAAACGCACTTTCTTACCTAAAGGAAGATTGGCAGTTCTATCAGCCATCGGTTCCTCCACCTTGAAATCATCGAAGTCGGCAATGCCACCATTCTGTTCATTTTTGTTGAAGGCATAGAGGGCGACACGTACACCTTGGAAGGTTTTCAACTGATAAGAAGAGATGATTTGACCACCGATATTCTCCCATGTCTTACCATCCAGCGAATAAGAATACTGTAGCTGGCTCTTGTCGTAATCGCCATAGAGACGGAGCCAAACTACCTTATTAGCTTTATCCAAATCCTTCAAGACTTCCTTGTTCTCACGCTGGTCATAGCAACGCAGAGCCAAACCATTGCTAGTCTTCACGACACCCAGCGAAGCGTAAGGCATATTGATGGCACCTAGGCCAGCCTCATCGCCCATTTTCAAACGAGAAGCATCGAGCTTGACCGAAGTATAAGACACTGGGCCTATGGCACGCTGCGTAAGCGAGTTCTTTGCCCAGAGCAACTGCTTGGCAGGCATCGAGTGCAGGCGAAGCCAGCCCTTACGCTCCTTGTTGAGCGACCACATCTTGTCGTCTGGGTTATGACTCCACTGCCAGATAGGCTTGAAGGTTTTACCAGAGAAATCATCGCATCTATCGTATGGAGCCTGAGGAGTCTTCACGGCATCATTCGGCTTGAACCAAGTGCGAGGCGAGCGACCGAGGTTCTTCTCCAGTCCGAAGTAAGGCCAGCCATCCACCCAAGTTACTGGTGAAAGGCAAGTTGTTCTGCCTACGGCATTGAAGTCTTGCATCGACACCCCCCACCACTTGCCATCGGGAGCTTGCACGATGCCGCCCTGGTGAATGGTAGAACAAATGAGACGAGTATTCTCTGGCTTGCCTGTCTTAAACTCAAAGCCATCTGCAGGAACAGACGAACCGAGTCCTACGTTATTGGTTGTCCATGCGGCAGAATAGCCAAACGACTCACGCTCGCTGATAACACAAGTTTCGTATGGTCCCCAGATGCTCTTGCTTCGGGCACACTGCATACGTCCCATTGGCGAATAGTCGGCAGAGAGGATATAGTACATACCGTTAATCTTATAGACATGATGCCCCTCTCCCATCGCATTGCCCTCTGGGATAACCACCTTGCTACTTCCTTCCACAGGTCCGCTGAGATCTGGCTTCAATTCCGTAACCGTCACATTACCATACTTATGGATGGCATAAATCTTGCCATCATCATCGAAGAGCACGGAGAGGTCGTAGATGTCGCCCTCTATCTTGTGATGTTTCCAAGGTCCCTTGGCGGAATCCGAGATGAAGACCTGCAAGCCATGCCCATTGATGTTGGAAAAGATATAGAACTTGCCATTGTGGTATCGGATGGCAGGAGCCCAAATTCCCTGACCGTACGCCTCCTTGCCATTGCGTAGGTTGAAATCATCCGAGTCTTCGAAACGGTCGAAGCAATAGGAAGAGAACTCCCAGTTGACCAAGTCCTTGGAATGCAACACCACCAGTCCTGGCACACTGTGCATCGTGGTGCCTGCGAGATAGTAATCCTCGCCTACTCGGATAATATCAGGGTCTGAGAACTCATCGTAGAACAATGGGTTGGTATAAGTGCCATTGCCATTGTCAGCCGACCAAGATTTAATGGTAGCGGTGGCAGGCTGCGACTTCTTTACAAGCTGCTTAGTCTGAGCAGTAGCTGCCACAGAACAGCCCAAGAGAGCCATGCAACAAGATGCAAACAATACTTTCTTCATTCTTTATAGGTTATTTATTGTTACTCAACTGTGATAAAATCATTGATAGTTTTTATCATCAATCCCCAATCTTTAAGGTATAGGTCTTGCCCTTCACCGTCTCCACGTCATATTCATAGACTGTAGGCGCCTGTGCCTTCACGCCCTGCTCTACTTGCTTAGCCTCGAAAGGCTGCTTAACCACGGCAGGAGCCAGCAAGGCATTCGGACAAGCCCCATCAGCCTTCTTGATTCCCTTACCCTTCAGTGGCACATACGAGCGAACACGCAGTACGCCACCATTCTTGGAGAGGACTTTCGCTGTAGCCAACTTGCCGTTTTTCCAATCCATATCCACCACAAAACCTCCACGAGCACAAAGTCCCTTCACGCAGCCCTCGCTCCAGGCATCTGGCAGGGCTGGCAAGAAATGCACGGCACCATCATGGCTCTGCAAGAGCATCTCGGCGATACCAGCTGTAACACCAAAGTTGCCATCTATCTGGAATGGAGGATGAGCATCGAAGAGATTAGGATAAGTACGGCCATCCTCACGAGCAGGTTTCCACTCGTCTTCTGATACAGGCAAGAGATGCAGCATATTGCTGATTATCTTGAAGGCATGGTTGCCATCGAGCATACGAGCCCAGAAGTTTGTCTTCCATCCCAAGCTCCATCCTGTAGCCATGTCGCCACGCTGCTTCAATGTGGTAGCAGCGGCATTAAACAACTCAGGATGGCTAAACGGAGAGATTTGATTAGATGGATACAGACCGTAGAGATGGGAGATGTGGCGATGCTCATTATGTGGGTCATCGGCATCGAAGAGCCATTCTTGCAACTGTCCATACTTACCTATCTGCATCGGTGGCAGACTATCGATGGCATTCTTAAAATCAACTTGTTCCTTAGCATCCTCGCCCAATATCTCGGCTGCACGGAGCGCATTGGTCAAGGCATCGAAAGCTATCTGATTATCCATCGTACAGCCTGCCGTTATCGCCGTACCCTTTCCACGAGGCCCTTGTTCGGGACTCACCGAAGGCACGGTAACTTTCCATTGCGTCCCAGGCAGAGGCTGCATATAGTCGAGATAGAACTCAGCCGCACCTTTCAGCACTGGGTACCATTTACGCAAGAAGTCTTTATCGCCCGTATAGAGATAGTGCTGCCAAAGATGGGTGGAAAGCCAAGCGCCACCATTTGGAAACATGCCCCACTGAGCACCATCCACAGGCCCGGCGATGCGCCAGATGTCGGTGTTATGATGAGCCATCCATCCTCGGCAACCATACATATCATGGGCGGTCTTCGCACCAGTTACGCTCAAGTCCCTGATGAGAGAGAAGAGCGGTTCGGTGGTATTGCTCAAGTTGGTAACCTCTGCTGGCCAATAGTTCATCTCGGTATTGATATTGATGGTGTACTTGCTATCCCAAGGCGCATTCAGATTGACATTCCATACACCTTGCAGATTAGCAGCCTGTCCACCAGGTTGCGATGAGGAGATGAGCAGATAGCGACCATAATTGAACATCAGTGCCACCATCGCCATATCCTTGCTACCCACGAACTTATCCAGTCGTTGGTCGGTAGGCAACTGGGCGTTGGCATCAGCAGGAAGGGACAAACTTGCAGTATCAAACTGCTTTTGGTAAGCCTCAATATGGCGCTTCAGCAGTTGGGCATAGCTGAATGCCTTCACCTTATTAATATAGTTGGCATTTTTCTGGGCTGCATCACCTGACACATCATGGTAATTGACAAAATTGGTGGCAGCGCTCACGATGATGGTAGCTTCCGTTCCATCATTTTTCACATCAGTCACACATTCTGCGGTAAGGGCAGCCTTGATGCCTTCTTGGTCTTGCCCCTTCACTTTCAGCACCAAGCCATCAGGTGTTTGCATCACTTGATGCTCGAAAGGCGCATCCAGTTTGACATCAAAAGCCAACTTTCCCTTTTTACTAGCCTGGATATGGCACACGATAACGCCATCGGCTAGCGATGCAAAGGTGGTACGTTCATATTTCACGCCATTGAGCACAAAGGTAGTATGGGTCAAGGCATTCTTCAAGTCTAGCTCTCGATGGTAAGCTTCAGCCTTGCCGTCTTCTTTCATCAAGATATGCAGGTTAGCCATAGGCAAGAAGCGCATACCATGAGGACCCGGCAGGAAGTTTTGGTTGATGATATTCGCCGCCTCTTTCTCTCTCCCATCAAAAATCAGTTTGCGAACCTCAGGCAACAGCGCCAACGACTTACTGCTATTGTTACTGTAAGGTCCGCCACTCCAAAAGGTTTCCTCATTGAGCTGGATGTTCTCATCCTGCACGCCACCATACACCATGCCACCGAGATGCGAGTTGCCGATAGGCAAAGCCTCCAGCCAGTGCTTGGCAGGAGCATCATACCATAACTTGGTGGCATTATCAGCCTTGATGGTCTTGGCAGCCATGGCAGAAACCAAGGAGCAAGCCAAGAGGGCGACCACTGCCCATTGTCTTTTCTTAATCATTTTGTTTGTTTTTATAGATTCTTGCGCAAAGGTACTAAAAAAATAATTACTTACCAAACATCCACCAATCAAAAGTAAATAGTTTTCCACCCTTGTTGCCTTTGAACACAAAATACAAGTCATGCTTACCAGTAATAGGCTTCGAGATAGAAGTGGAGAGAGTCTGCCACTTTTCCCAACCGCCAGTGTGAGGCACTGAAAGCGAAGCCACCAACTCTCCATCCAACTTATCGGCATGAACTTCGAGCGTGCCGCCCTGCAAAGCACTGGCAACGCAAGCCGTGAATTGTCGAGGGGCAGCCGCACCAAAGTCCACTTCTCTTACCTTAATATAGTCATCTGTATGTATCTCCGAGATATAGACACCTGTCTCATCGTTCCATTCCGACTTCACGCCCTTGCTGTCGGCGATGGTCTCAGCCTCCGTGCGCTGATAAGGATTGAGTGTGCCGATAGGACTTACGCCTTCACGAGTGTGATGGATGACAGGAAAAGTGCCATCGGCATTATACTTGAATTCCTCTATGGCTACGCTACGACCAAATCCTCCTCCAAGCTTGCCTGTATGATAAACGAAGTAGGAGTGTTCTTTGAAATCTACCACACCACAATGGTTGGTGAATGAACCCGTATTCTCCAAAGGCATGATATTGCCCATGTACTTCCATGGACCGAGAGGCTTCTTGCTCATGGAATAAGCGATATGCTCAGGCACACCGCCTGCAGCATAGAGCATATAGTAATTTTTACCTCGCTTCATGAACCAAGGTCCCTCGGTATAACAATCCTGATACTTCACGGTAGAATCTCGCTTCTCGATGTCGGGAGCACCAAAGCCTTCGATGGTCTGGGTTATCATACCCACTTCACCCTTCTCATCCACTCGCTCCTTGGCTTTCGCCCCACCCTTGAAGCTCACCATGTCCTCATTGAGCTTGGCATAATAAAGATGTGGATTACCCCAGTAGAGATAAGCCTGTCCATCGGTGTCGATGAAGACGGTTGGGTCAATGTTATCCCACTTGCCATTGTCGAAGAGCGGTTTGCCCAACGCATCCTTGAAAGGTCCCGTCGGACTGTCGGCTACAGCTACACCGATAGCCATGCCGCCACTCAACTTGGAGTGGGCACAAACATACCAATAGTATTTGCCGTTTCGCTTGATGGTCTGCGCAGCCCAAGCCCTGCCATCAGCCCAAGAGAAAGAAGAGAGATTGAGAGGAGAGCCATGATCAGTCCAGTTTACCATATCCGAAGAGGAATATACACGCCACTCGTTCATCCAGAAGAAATCGGCTCCATCCTCATCATGTCCGGTATAAATATACATGCGATCGCCATCCACCATAGGTGCAGGGTCGCTAGTCAACTGTGTCTGTATGATTGGATTCTGTGCTAAAGCTGCA
Source organism: Bacteroidaceae bacterium (assembly GCA_963660215.1). GTDB lineage: Bacteria > Bacteroidota > Bacteroidia > Bacteroidales > Bacteroidaceae > Prevotella. The sequence continues at coordinate 20,899 of CAVKXW010000015.1, forward strand.
CTATGAAAAGCCACGCCCAAGCAAAGGGCAAAGAATTGTTTACGTTCCATTTTTATTCTATTTTTCGGTTATTAATTACTTGCGATACACAAAGTTGTCCACATCCACATAGCCTCCTTGTTGCTTGGTGGCATAGTTGTAGATGGCGAATCGAGTGCCCATGAAGAGGCGGCGATAATCGTATATCATCTTGAAGTTCTTAATGGCAGGTGTCCACGCCTTGCCATCCACACTATATAATAAGGTGGCGAGATCCTTGTGAAGGCGGAAATCAGCATCAATCTTCAGATAGACGCACTTCGACTTCAAGAGCTGACGATATACCTCCTCATGTTTCACATCAGTCACCTTCTTTTCCTTATCCGTAAGCGAAACATTGTCCTTACTTCCCACTATGTAAGTCTTCTTGCCCTCTTTTACGACAGATAACAAGGCGGCATCACCTTGGAATGCAGCAAAGCCGGCCACATCTCCATCCTTCATCTTGCTGACATCCATCTTGACCACGCCCTCGCAAGTAGGCCCCTCCATACGAGTGGTCAAGGTGTTGGGAGCCATAAAGAGATTTTGGGCAAGACGGCTCGTCTTCAATCGCAAGCAGCCTTTCCGTTCGGTGAGCGACCAAGCCTCGTCTATCGGATTATGATTCCATTGCCATTGCAGGTCGAGCTGAGCCTTGTCGAAGTCATCGCTATACACGATACCCTTGCCCTCGTAGCCTTGCACAGGCTTCTTCATCACAGCAGGAATATTGCCCTGTGCGTCGCCGAGCATAGGCCATCCATCCTTCCAAATACAAGGTTCGAGGGTGAGCACCCTGCCTACACCGCCACGGTCTTGGAACACGATGCCATACCAGTTGCCATCAGCTGCATCCACGATAGTGCCCTGTCCTACGCCATTGAAGCCAGCAAACTCTGTCTCTAATATAACTTTTTTCTCCCAAGGTCCCTGAAGGTTGTCGGCACGATAGCATACCTCACGACGAGGATGCCCCTTGGTCCACGAAATCATCAGAAGATAATACTTGCCAGCGTGCTTGATGACACGAGAGCCTTCAAGCAAGCCTGTCTCGTCGGCATCTCGCTCGAAGAGTTGGCGATGACTGCCTGGCACGACATCAGTTAAGTCGGCATTGAGCTGCACCATCTCGCCTGTACCATAAAACACGTATGCCTTGTTATCATCGTCGAAGAAGAGAGCCGCATCGTGGAAATGGCGCATACGACTGTGGATAGCCCACTTGCCCTCGATGTCATCGGCAGTGCAGATATAGGTTTCTCCACCAGGATGGTCGTTCGGAGCGAAGAGTGCATAAAACCTACCCTTGTGATACTGCAAGGAGGTTGCCCATTGTCCACGTCCATACACCGTACCCTCCTTCATATCATACTTAGGTGAGTCCGTGAGTCGAGGGAAGATATAGTTCACTGTTTCCCAGTTCACCAAGTCCTTCGACTTCATGATAGGCGCTCCAGGCATCAGGTGCATGGTGGTGCTTACCATATAGAAGTTATCCCCTACACGGATAACATCCACGTCTGGTACGTCAGCCCACAAAACAGGGTTACTAAATTGAGTTTGAGCATAGCCTATGCACTGCATTAGAAGCAGCAGACATATTGTAATTATTTTTTTTATCTTCATTATTGTTGTCTAAAGTTCCACTTAGAGTTATCACTCTCGAAATTAAAGGGAGCCAAGCCTGGGGTACAATCGCCGAGCGATACCAAGGCTAGTTTTTCTTTTGTACCAGGCACAGCCTTTGGCATGATGCGATAGGTACCATCTGTGAGTTGATCTATGCGCCAAAGTTGAGCATCCTCGCCCGTGAAACTTGGTTTGGCGATAACATCTTGTTGCGCCGTCGCGGTAAGATACCTTGTTGTACCCTCAATGCAAATCTTATAATAAGGGGCACCTAGATAACCTCCCTTACCAGCAGGCGTAATGGTCCATTTCTGATGAGGGCGGAACATATAATCGCTCATCCTTACCTTCACCTCACCCTTTGGCCATCCAGCTTCCACTTCTTCCAATGTTTGAGGAGCAATGGCCTTCAATGGTTTGGTTGGCTTTATCCAAAACGGTTCGATATTCCGTTCCATTCTCACGAAATCTACAGCCAATTCTAGCGCATAACCTCTACGTTCCGACTCTATCTCATAAGTTCCCTCATGAAACTCGTCGCCTGCCACCGGCCAATCGTTCTTCCATACCAAAGGACGGATGGCCAAGACACTTCTTCCACCTTGCTTAAAGTCTGATTCATAATGGAAAGACATCTTTTCCACACCGTTTTCCACAATGTATCTCCCGAAATGTCCTGGTCCGGTTTTCAGGTTGTTGGCAGCAATCACCATCTTACCACCTCCCTGCAACATTTCTCTACCTACATTATCAATGTACGGTCCAGTAACCTGACGGGAACGACCTACTACTATGTTATAAGTTGAGTTGGGGCCATCACAACAAGTGCCATGGGTACCCAATAGATAATACCAACCATTACGATAAATCAAGTCAGTGGCCTCGCAGTCGATGGCAATATTGATAGGTTCATTACCTGGCATTCTCTTACCAGTCTTAGGATCGAGTTCCACCAAACGGATAAAGCCAAAATAGGTACCATAACTCAACCAAAGTCTACCTGTGGTTGGGTCAAGCAAGAGACCAGCATCGATAGCATCACAGTCTTCATCATCAAGAGAAGATGCCACCACTACAGGTTCTGTATATTTAAAGTCAGGCGAGTTGGGATCGAGCGTCTTGTTCCACATGGTCAAGACCTCCCCCTTATGGCTACCTCCCAATCCGCCACCCGTAGCACTATAGGCCACAAGATAGCGGTCACCTATCTTTACTACATCAGGAGCAGCACCACGACCTGGGCGAACGGCACCTCCCTGCCAAGTCCAACCATCTGCCGACCAAAGTCCACCTTCTCCTGTACCAAAGGTATAGTATTTGCCATCACATTCAGCAATGGTAGAAGGATCATGGATGAAAGGTTCACCCTCCTGAGCTCTTACCTCATAAGTCGAGGCTGCCAACAAAGCGCAAAGTGCACTAATATATAATGTATACTTCATTGTTCTTACTTTACATGAATAGATATATTGCGGATAGGATTACCCTGTCCATCGATGAATCGGATGCAGAAGTCACTCATTCCAGGACCATTTATCACGGCACCACGCAGGATATTTCTTCCTTTCTTCAATGAGAGTTTCCTCGACACCACATCATCACGAACCATTCTTCTGTCTCCCTCTAGCATTACCGCCTCCTCGCCATTGAGCCACCACATGGAAGCCCCATTCGAGCCAACTGCCAATCGAACATCTGACAAATTCTCTGGACTATCAATAACGGTAACTGCCCAAAACATCACACCATATTTAGGCTTACCCAAAGAGGTTGCGAAGCGAAAGAGTTTCACATTATAAAGCTTACTGTCCAGCGCATGCCATTTCAGTTTTTCCTTACCCATCTTTACGATGTCACCATCCTTTGGCAAAACCTCTTGTTGCTTTGGGAAATATTGCGCATTGAATTTCTCTTTCAGATAAGAATCGGTAAATATCGTATTGCTTTTGATGGGCATGGAGATTGGCTCCAGCAATAACCATCGCTGGATGAAACCCGCTCCATTCGGTTTAATTGGTTGTTTGCCAGCTGGAGCAAAATAGGGATTGATGGCCTCTGGAAGATTTCTATTTTGAGCATTCACGAAGGAATGCCCAAAAAGAAATCCACATAAACACAATAATCTAACAATACAACTAGTAAATCTCTTAACCATCATAGTTATATCTCTTTATCTATCATTGACTTTTATTTGTTGTGAAGTCTCAAGACTGTCACGGAGTTAGCCTCAAAGCTATGTGTCACAGTCTGCCCATTCACCTTTATCTTCTCACTCTTAGGTGCCACCTTGGTAGGATCGTCCAAGGTATTCTCGTCGAGTTCACTGTCTGAAGACAATACCGTGGCATCGGCTAGCGCTGCCAATTGTCCTGCGCCTTTCAAGTTCAAGGTGGTATTGACAGCCTTATTGCTGGCGTTCACTACCTTTACGATGACATCCCCGCTCTTTTCATCACGAGAAGCACTGGCACAGATGGTCTGTCTATTCTTATCGGCAAGCGATGTCTGCTGCACCAACTTTCCGTCAATATATCCCTTTACGGTTAGAGGAGATACTTCCAGGCGAATATCGTACCATTTGCCTTCTTCGATAGAATAAGTCATGCTCTCAGAATCCATGCTTGTCTTCATCTCATTGATAGAGTTGGTGTAACCACCGATGTCCCAACGCAAGCGATTATCCACACCCTTGTGATGATGGAAATAAATCTGGAAACCATTCTCACCTGCCAGCTTACGAGCCTTCAAGGTAATGACATACTCCTTCCAGTTGTTATCGCCCGTGAAGGCGGTTACCCCTGTTGCAAAAGATGACTGACGCAGCACACCATCCTTCACACTCCAGTCGCCATCGCCTATCTTCTCCCAATTCTGGATATTCTTGGAGAAATCATTCTTATACAGCAACTTACCCTTAGGTGTCGTCACTTTCAAATTCTTAAACTCCGCACTGTTCTTCCAGGTTCCCAATCCGATGCCACCCGAAGAGGAAGGCACATTGATGACTGGGCCACCATTCACCGTAACAGGCAAGTTAACGGTACCTTGGTTCTCGGCAAACATCTTTTGCACATAATAACTAGGCAGACCATACCAACGATGGTTGTCATAATTGATGAGGTTGACTGGCCATCTCAGATGATTTACATTACAGAACAAAGGCGCATAGGCAGCCATCTCCACGAGGTCTGAGTTACGCTCCAGTCCGGTCATGAACGCAGCCTCACCAACCGCACCACGCAGATTGCCCTTGCCCACGTTTCTATTGACAGCATATTCACCGATAAATACCTTTGAGCCTCCACGTGGGCGCTTGTCATACTTATTGGCGTTCATCACAAACCAGTCAGGGTTATTGTAGTAGTGCTCATCTACCAAGGCTGGTGTTGGTTCCGTTGGATGCGAACCACTCCAGTCGTTTGCAATAATCTTCATCTCAGGATAGCGGGCATGAATGGCATTGGATATCAATTCAAAGTTCTTGAAATACACACTGCCGTAATTTTCATTGCCCACCTCGATATACTTCATGTTGAATGGAGCAGGATGACCGTTGCGGGCACGAGCTGCGCCCCACACACTGCTCACAGGGCCATTGGCATACTCTATGGCATCGAGCGCATCCTGAATATACTGGTCTATCTGATTGGAAGGAATGGTTTCCTTATGCGACACACCGGCATTGATACAGAAGAGAGGTTCTGCCCCCAAGTCTTCTGCCAACTGCAGATATTCATGATAGCCCAAGCCATGGGTGGCATTATAATCCCAGATATTCCATAGCGGAATGCGAGTATCCACTGGACCTACCGTATTTTTCCATTGGTAACGTTGCGCTATCTCTTCGCCTTCCACCCAGCATCCACCTGGGAATCGGAAGAATGTAGGATGCAAATCATCCAGAGCCTTGCCTAGGTCTGGACGCACCCCACTCTTTCCCCATTTCTTCTGAGGCATCAGACTTACCATATCCATGCACAAGTCGCCCTGTCCTTCACCAGAAAGAACCAGTTTTGCCTTGCTGCTGGCCTCCGAAGGAGTGAGCACCAACTTGGCATACTCCCAAACATTGGTAGCTGCCGGTAATGCTGCCTCGGCCAGAGTCTGATTGTTTTCGTCTACCAAAGCCACCTTCAACGTTCCTTGATAACGATGAGAGTCGGGCGTGCGAAGGGCTACACTAAAGTCATAACGTGCACCCTTTTCCAAGTTGACACCCCAATAACCATCATTGCTTACCTCAAAGCTACCATTGGCAGCCACCTTGAGAAATTGACGATTCACAGGATTCAAAGGCACCACTGGGTCTTTCATATTCTTGAGATTAGCCTTCTCTACCTCAGCCTTTCCCCTTGCCGAGGCAAACTTCCAAAAGCAGAGCGTATCGGCATCCTCAAACGAGCGGTTTCTTATTTGTTCAGGATAGAGACCTCCATCCACCGAGAGGTTGATGTCTTCGAGAAAGATTCCGAAGAGTGTTGGCGAGATGGCATGTGTAGGATGCTTCACATCCACATTGATGGTTGCTTTCTGTGCCATGCCCATAGCTGGCTGCAATGCCATCAATAATGAGGCAAATAGTATTTTATTGTTCATCGCTATTATTTCGGTTTTGATTGTTTGTATTCGTTTTCTTTACTGGAGAGTTCAAGACTCATTCCTGGCGAGGTTCGATGATGCGATAGTTGCCACTCAGATGCATGAAGGCAAAGAGCCTCAGCAATCCATCATAGTAGGCATCGAAGAATCCATCCTTATAAGGCTCATGACGAGCGTTCCAAAGTTTATCCACAAACGCCTTGCCTTTCAAGTGTGTACTTACCAATGATGCGGCGGCCGATGTTGCCACCAGTCCGATGGAGTGGCGCAGCCCTTTCTGGTAGTCGCCAGCCTGCAAGGTATCTGTCACCATCGAGCCATCCACATTGTATTGGTCAATGAAATCATCGATGCCTTTAGAGTAGAGGAAGTCTTGAATGGTGTTGGCATATTGCTGCTGCCATTCCTTGTCCTGACAAGACCAAGAATAGTCGAGAGCGATATTCATCGGTACTCGCCAAGAGTCGTAGCGGAAAGCATCCCCTACCACTCCCGTCTTGCCACCTAGCAAGGTGCCGTCATAGTTGCTATAGTCGGGGGTGAGTCCGGTCTGCTTATTCACACACTTATGTAGATATTCCCTACTTTTCTCGGCGCACTCTTTCCAAAACTGCGAGCGACCATCGTTAGCCCATTTAGCCCAAACCTCATAGAAGGCTGGTACATGATAAGAAGGATCGGTAAACTTGCTGCCCCAATTTCTATCTGGGGTGAAAGTTATCAACTTGTGATCTAGGTCGACAAGTGGTGTCACTCGGTCCATACCAGCCTTTTGCATCGAACAGTCGAGGATGAACTGGGCCTCTTTCAGGTAATTGATGCCTGTGTCATTGCCCCAGCGATTGGATGCAAAGATAAGAGAGGTGATATAGTAGAGTTCACCATCCGACGCTGGGCCATTGGCATTACGGGTGCCATCGGTCTTACAGCTCCAAGCGAAATAGCCTTTCCATGGGCCACTCTGGTTCTGCATGTATTTCTTACCCCATCGCCAGATGCGGTCGAAGATATCCTTACGGTCGAACTGTACGGCAAGCATCAATCCATACGACATGCCTTCAGTTCTCACATCATGATTTTTCACATCGCTGATATAGCCCATGGAATCGCCCACTTCGAAATAGACTTTGTCCTTACCAAAGAATACATCATTGAACACTTCCTTCAGTTTTTTATCAACATCAGCCTTCTTATAGCCGAGCTCAGTGAAGAGGTTACGATATTGATGGGTCTCAAAAGCGCCTTTCTCCCAAGGCAAGGCATCAAAGCCCAACCAATCTACCTCTACATCTCTTCCTTGCAGCAAGGTAACATAGAGAGCATGGCAACCAAGTGGTGCATCTAGCACCTTTGCCTTGACATCCTGCCAAGCATTACTTTTCAGCACCTTCACCTTGGCGATGACCTTGCCATTGGCCCCATCAGCCCTAACCACCAAGACTCCACCCTTTGCTGATTTTGCCCTGACGGTAATCTGCTCTACCTTTTCCTTTCCAAAGTCCACATTATTATATATAAGCGCACCCTGTGTCTGGGCGAATATCGTCTTCCATCCTTTGAAATAATTGGTTGTATCCAGATAAGCGATGTCTACCCCCTTGCCTTGAAGGGCTGAATAGCGATCTATCTGTATCCTGGTGCGAGCAGAAGTAATGCCCACACCACGCAAGGTAGGAATTACCTTTTGGATGGTTCCATCTTCATTAAACGAAAGCGAGTCAATCCTCACAGAACGATTCTTGTCAAACTTTGGCGAATAGTCATTGTGATGATAGAAGAGATACCACTGACCTTGATACTCTACGATGGAATGATGGTTGGTCCAGCACTTTGTGGGCGACTCATCCATGATGACACCCTTGAACGTAAAAGGTCCCATTGGATGGTCGGCCATAGCGTATGCCAACGTCTCGGTTCCATCTTTTTCCCGCACCCAAGGGAAGGTGAAATAATACTTGCCCTTGCGTTCGAAGGCAAAAGGTCCTTCCTTGAAACCTTCTGGCAGTCCCTCCACCAATTGAGGTTCAGAGGCCAACTCCGTCATGTTTGGTTTCAGTTTCGCCATGTGCAGTCCCATACCTGCCCAATAAATGTAAGATTGTCCATCCTTGTCGATGAGCACACAAGGGTCAATGCCATTGACTCCCTCGATAGGTTTCCACATGGGCATGAACGGTCCTTCAGGACTATCGGCTACAGCGACACCTACCCCAAAGCCTTTCTCTACGCCCTTGGGTGCCGCAGGGAAATAGAAATAGTATTTACCATCCTTGCAGACACAGTCTGGTGCCCACATGGTATAGGAACCATCTTGCACCCATGGCACCTTGTCTTGTGATACAATGACGCCATGGTCGGTCCAATCGGTCAAGTTGCTTGATGAGAACACATGGTAGTCGGGCATGCAGAACCAAGTTTTTAGTTTCTCTATCGGACTCGGTATGTCATGAGATGGATAGAGAAATATCTTTCCATTAAACACGCGAGCCGTAGGGTCGGCGGTAAACTGACCGCTGATGATAGGATTCTGTGCCAAGGCTTGCGAGGCCAGGACCAGGGCCATCGCAAGCGAAGCTATGATTATTTTCTTTCTCATGATAGTCGAAAGGCTGTGTGATTAATACTCAAAAGAAACATTCACCTTCTTCAGGTCCTTGTCGGCTGAGCTATTGCCATAATATACCTCATAGGTGCCAGCCTTGGCACGAACCGTATTGGTTGCGGCATCAAAGAGTTCGAAGTTCTTGCTGTCGAGGGTGATGACAGCCTCTGCGGTTTGTCCTGCCTTGACACTTACACGCTGATAAGCCTTGAGCGATTTCAAAGGTCCATCTGTGTCGGTGGGATCCTTCACGTACACCTGCACTACCTCGGTTCCGTCCGCTTTGCCCACATTGCTCACAGGGATAGTCAGTTTGATGCTTTCATCCTTCTTCAAGGTCTTGCTCGACAAACGAGCATCACCTATATTAAAAGAGGTGTAGCTCAGTCCATAGCCAAATGGGAAGAGTGCATCATTCATATAGCGATAGGTTCTGCCCTTCATGCTGTAATCCTTGAAGTCAGGCAATTGCTTGGTAGAACGATAGAACGTAACAGGCAACTTGCCCGATGGATTGTATTCGCCGAAGAGAACACGAGCCACAGCCTCGCCACCTTCCTGACCTGGATACCAAGCCTGGAGGATTGCATCACAGCTCTCGGTCTCGGGAGTGAAAGCCATGGCAGAGCCAGAGCAGTTCACGAAGACCACCTTCTTGCCTGCCGCTTTCAAAGCCTTCAAGAAACCACGCTGAACGGCAGGCAACTCGATGTCGGTACGGTCACCGCCTTTGAAACCAGGCAAGTTGACTGGCATTTCCTCACCTTCCAACTGTGGAGAGATACCACCCACAAATACCACCGTACTGCAATCTTTCAGCTTATCGATGGCAGCTTGATAATCTATCGGAGTTTCCTTGCCGATGCTCACCTGCAAGTTGGCATTATAGTTTTCTATCTGAGCATAGAGTATCTCTATCTTATATTCCTTGCCAGCCTCAGCGTCAATGTCGATTCGGGAGTCGGTGGTACGCCATATTCTCTGCATAGCCTTTGACTCACCGTTCACCAGCACCTCGTAATAGCCACAACCCTTAACATCCAGGAGCACCTTGCCCGATTGTTTTGGACGGAACACGGTCTCATACTTGGCTGAGAAATCTTCCAATCGAACATTAGGGGCAAAGGCATGCTGTCCGTAGGTAGTCACCTGGATAGGATTTTTCTCATAAGTCACCGTCACAGGCTTACCCTCACGCTTACCGTTGTTCCAGAAAGTTCCCTTGAAACCAGTCTTGCCATCCATGCTGCACTGGTTGTAATAAGATTCGAGCGTCTTGTCGTTCACCAAGTCACATCCCTTGAAGGTCACAATCTTGTTCTTGCCCAACTTGCTCTTCACACCATCCAGGATAGTGATGGTTTGGCGAGGCGTACCATTATAGTTTCCCCACATCATCGGCTCATTGTCTACATTAGGACCGATAAAGGCTATTTTCTTTTCCTTCTTGCTCAAAGGCAAGACTCCATTCTTGTTTTGCAAGAGCGTCATGGTTTGCAGCGACATATCGAGCGACAACTGGCGATGCGCCTTGCTGCAGAGTGTAGACGATGGGATGGACGACCAAGACACAATCTTGTTGTCATCCATCTCGCCCAAGTCGAAACGACCTTCCAGCAAGCGAATCACGTGCTTGTCTACCTCCTGTTCGGTTAAGGCGCCATATTTCACGGCCTCAGGCACCGACTTGTATACATAGTTGAATCCACATTCCACATCCGTACCGGCAAGCACCGCTTTCGTCGCAGCATTCTTGGCATTGCTAGACACCTTATGGTTTTCCCAAAAGTCGGTAACAGCGCCACAATCAGATACTACCAAGTACTTGAATCCCCACTCATCTCGCAAGATTTGCTGGAGCAATCGAGTGTTTCCACAGCAAGGTTCGTCATCCCAACGTTGATAGGCACACATCACCTCCCTCACCTTGGCATCCTGCACCAACGACTTGAAGGCAGGCATATAAGTCTCCCAAAGGTCACGAGGCGACACATCGGTGATATTATCCGTATGGCGAGCCCACTCCGGTCCGCTATGGATGGCATAATGCTTGGCGCAAGCCCAAAGCTTGCGATACTTCGCTGTCTCAGGTCCTTGCAAGCCACGCACCACAGCGCATCCCATGCGGGAGGTCAAGTATGGGTCCTCGCCGTAAGTCTCCTGTCCACGTCCCCAGCGAGGGTCACGGAATATGTTGACGTTAGGAGTCCACACCGAGAGCGCATGGAAGCGAGTCACCTCCTCGCCCTTCTTCATCATGTCATTCCATTTGGCACGCATTTCGTCGGAAGTGGCATCGAAGACCTTAAACACCAATCCGTCGTTAAAAGAAGCCGCCATGCCGATAGGTTCAGGGAAGACGGTCACGTCGCCTTGGTTGGCGACGCCATGCAGCGCCTCGCTCCACCAATGGAAGCCTTTGATGCCAAGACGCGGGATGGCTGGGGAGTCATCGAGCATCAAGGCAGCCTTTTCTTCCAAGGTCAATCGTCCACACAAGTCGACCGCTCTCTCATGGGCCGAGAGGGCTGGATTTTGGTAAGGCAGTTGCTGTGCCATCAAGCTACCAGAGATTGCCATCAACATGGAAACGAATAATATCTTTTTCATCATATTGTTATTTTATTAGTTATTAGCCACTATTGGCTTGATTGTTATTTTTAGTTGCAAAGATACAGAAAACCTCGTATATTCACTTTGCGTAATGTATCAAATACTTTATTATTTGTGCTATAATGAATAAAAAAGGAGCGTTTTAAGAAACGCTCCCTCAATCAATTACTATTAGGTAATTATCCTTAATCCTTTACCTTATTTACCAACCCGGATTCTGAACCAAATTAGGATTCTTGTCCTTTACTGTCTGTGGATAAGGGAAAAGCTCATGCTTACCAGCCTTGAAGCCTACTGTAAAGCCTGCATCCTTAGCCGCATGAGTTGATACGGTATAGAATCGGCTGTTTGCCTCCGTACCATGCTCCCATGTCACTTTTTCATCAGTACTCTTTGGCGTACGGAACACCTTGTCAAAGAGGTGAGGAACATCTGAGCCAACATTCTCCAAACGTTTGATGCCCTCAGTATCATTCCAACGCATAATGTCGAACCAACGGTCGCCCTCAAGCCAAAGTTCATAAGACCTTTCCTTTTTCAGCACATTCATATCCACAGTCTCGCTGACCGTCTGCGAACCAGCACGCTGTTGAATCATATTGATGTAGGTCTTTGCTGTAGAAGCATCACCTGTCTGGAGACAAGCTTCGGCATAGTTGAGTAGCACTTCGGCATAGCGCATCACAAGATAGTTGTTCAAGCGAATGTTGTCACCATACTTCTTGCCATCTGTGTCAGATTCTTTCATCAGTTGCTTGAACGCCAACCAAGTGGAGTTGCCATAAAGTCCCTGTGTTGGATCGTTGATACCAATCTTATCGCTGACTTTCTTCTGTTCATCAGTCATATTATCAATTTCATCCTTGCCGTACGACATGTGATAAACAGCATCGTCAATATGTTTCAAAGTTGCCTTGAAACGATAAGAGTCGCCGTCGTTAGCATGGAACTCATCACCAAACCACTGAGGAACGCCAAGGCCGCCCCAACCGTCGATACCACCGCAATAAACCTTCTGTGGTGCAATGACAAAGTTGCCAGAACGCCAATTCCAGGCATTGGACTCCATCCAGCTAGAACGCTGAATCATACCACCCCAACTGCTCTTGCCGGAATTGTACTCGAAGTTAATCTCAAAAACTTTCTCTTCGTTGGCATCACCTTCGATATGGAAGTTGTCCATATAGTGCTCGCCATCGACAAGTGCATACTTCCCCGAGTCGATGACTCTCTTCAGGGCAGTCTTTGCTTGGTCATACTTGCCCGCATAGAGATAAGCCTTACCAGCCAGTGCATCGGCAAAGCCTTTGGTAACCTTCACGGCACCATCCTTGTCGTCCTTAGACTTACGCTCGTCCAAATTAGCAGTTGCCTCCTCACACTCCTTTGCTATCCAGAGCAACAAGTCCTCATGACTCATTGGATTCTCTGGATCCTTGTCACAGTTGTAAGGCAAGGCATCTGCCCCCAGCACATGGTCTACCATCGGAGGGGTGCCCCAAAGGTTTGCCAACAAGAAGTAGTCGTAAGCGCGAAGCACACGAGCCTCAGCCACACAACGTTTCTTAATCTGAGAATCCGCTTCCTTGAAATTATCAATTACCAGATTACAAGTATATACAGAAAGGTAAAGACCTGTATACATGTACTTGATAACCTCAGCCTCCGCATCATAACGGAACTCATTGATCATACCACTAAACTCATGGTCACCATAGTTACCACTGGCATAGAGCACGTCATCACCACACATATTGGTAATGATTTTCAACGGTGTGTAAATACCAGGACCATTATCGTGATTACGTCCTACGACATTACACATGAAGCCTTCGTAAGCAGCAACCAGAGAAGCCTCTGCATCGGCATCTGTCTTATAGAAATTATCCGTAGGGGTAACACCCTTCTGCTCAATATCAAGCTGATCCTCGCAAGAGGTGGAGAGAGTTATAGTTCCCACTGCCGCAAGAGCTAATATAGATGAAAATAATATCTTCTTCATTGTCGTTGTCATTTAAAGATTAGAATGTTACATTGATACCAAACACCACTTTCTTTGAAGTTGGATATGTACCATTATCAAAACCACGAGAAGAGCTACTGTTCATAGAAGCTGTCTCAGGATCTGCACCAGGATAGTTAGTAATGGTGAAGAAGTCATCAAGCGAGCAGTATACTCGAAGGTTACTGATGCCTATCTTGCTTACGACAGGTCTTGGCAATGTATAACCCAACTGAATCTGCTTTACCTTGAAATAAGAACCACTAAAGATTGCAGCATCAGAGCTGAAGAATATCCAGTCTGTAGCAACACGTTTCATATCTGGGTACTTGGCATTGGTTCTGTCCTCTCTCCAAGAGTTCTTCCAATAGTGGTCGATACCATTGATCAAAGGACGGTCTGCCGAAACCATCAAGTTGTAAATCTTGTTGCCTGCGGAACCTGTGCCAAATACCGTAAGGTCAAATCCCTTGTACTCTGCATTAAGAGTAATACCATAAGTAAACTTAGGAATACCAGAGCCCAAATCCTGCTTGTCTTCATCGGTAGGAGCCGATGTTATCTCGCCATTCTTATCATAGTAGAGAGCGCTACCGTCCTCTGCCACGCCAGCATACTTGTAGCCACGGAAATACCACACCTGATGTCCTGCCTCGAAGGTTGGCTTCAGTTGGTTATTAAAACCACTGATACCTGTCTCCGTCAAACGATTCACAAGGTTAGACACTTCCTTTACCTCATTCTTCAATGTTGATCCGTTTACAGTTATACCATACTTGAAGTCACGGATATTGTCTCTCCAACCAAGTTCTATATCGAAACCTGAGTTAAGAACCTTACCTGTATTTACCACACTTGAGTTTACACCTATTTCTGGCAGAGGTGCAATCTCTATCAAGAGGTCCTTGGTGGTCTTGCGATACCAGTCCAGGCCAAAGGTCAAGCGGTCGTTCAAGAAACGAGCATCAAGGCCGAGGTCCACTTGCTCAGAGGTTTCCCACTTCAAGTCAGGGTTGGCAAGACCTGTTGGTTTAGAACCCAATGTCAACTTACCATCACCACTCGAAGGGTTGTACTGATAGAAGCTCTGGTTAAGAGCAATGGTGGAAGCATAGCGATAGTTGCTCAATATATTGACGTTACCGTTCTGTCCCCATGAGCCACGAAGCTTCAAGAAAGAAACCGCATCGCGACTGATATTATCTTGGAAGAACTTTTCGTTGCTGATAGCCCAGCCTGCCGATACGGAAGGGAAGTTACCCCAGCGAGCTTTCTTGGAAAGCTTGGAGGTATCGAAGGCATCACGACGGAAGTTGACCTGCAAGAAATAACGGCTGTCATAGTCATAAGACAAACGACCAAAGTAAGACAGTTCCGTTGCATCGCCAGGGGCATTGCCTACGGTCTTGGTTGCGTCAGAGAGCAAGTAATCGATATAACGGAAGTTTGGCTCATAAGAAGAGAGTATATCCTGACCAGTAGAGCCTATCGAACTGTTGTCCCAGTGATTCTTGGTGAAAGACATACCGACCATGGCACCTACAGTATGCTTGCCAAACGTATTCATATAGTTGGCAAAGTTTTCCCACTGATAGTACAAGCCATTATTGGTATTGGTCTCGATGGTATACTGACTGCTGTTGGACATAGAAGTCAACCAATATGGAGCCTCATAGTTATGATAGTTGCTCTGAGAGATGCGATAACCTAAGCGAGAAGTAAAGGTAAAGCCTTTGAAAGGCTTGATGTTGGCAGCTACCGTGCCACGCACATTGATACCTCCATTCCATTGGTCACGGCGGTCGCGCTGATAGAGAGGATTACCCGTAGCATCCTCTACATACTTGGATGTACCATAATAATCATTGTTGTGACTAGGGTCTGTAGGAACAGGACCACCAGCCTCAACCTGAGCCTTCATGCCAGGTGCCAAGTCATTGACATCACTGATATATGCAGGGGTCAATGGGTCAATGGAAACCACCGAGTTAAGCAACGATCCATAACCCTTGGTGACACCCTTTGTCTTCCACTTCTCAAAAGATGTGTTGGTCGTAATGTTCAACCACTTATAAATATCATAGTCAGCATTAATCTGTCCGGTGAAACGCTTGTAAGTATCCTTGCTACCCTTCACGATACCATCATTGTTAAGGATATTCAAACTAGCGAGGAAACGCCCCTTTCCATTGCTTGCCTGCACGGTCAAGCTATGCTGGTGAGCCAAGGAGTTCTCGAACACCTCGTCATACCAGTTGGTGTTCTGCCCATTATAGCCATTCTTCTGGAGAAGGGCATCGTCTATGTCGCCAAGATACTTATGATACTCTATATACTCAGGAGCATCAAAGAGCTCGGCACGCTTACCCAAAGACTGGATTGTAAACTTGCTGCTGTAAGAGATCTGAGCCTTGCCACCATTGGCCGCTCCACTCTTAGTTGTGATGATAACGACACCATTACCAGCCTGCGCACCATAGATGGCAGCAGAAGCAGCATCCTTCAACACCTCCATACTCTCAATCATGGATGGGTCGAGATACTGGATATTATCCACCTTCAAGCCATCAACGATGAGCAACGGACTGATGTCGCCACTATTGGAAGAGTAGCCACGGATACGAATGTCCGCAGCCTCACCTGGAGCACCAGAATTGATTATCTGTACACCAGCAGCCTTACCCTGCAGGGCTGCACCTGCATCGGTTGTAGAAAGCCCCTTGATATCATCGCTCTTGATAGAAGCGACAGCACCTGTCAAGTCACTCTTCTTTTGAACACCATAACCGATAACGACCACGTCGTCGATTACCTTGGCATCATCTTTCAAGGTAACATTAATAGGTTTACCAGCCTCAACCTTTACAGTCTTAGGCTCCATACCCACATAGGTAATGGTCAAAGTGGAACCTGGAGCGGCATCAATGCTAAACTTACCATCCAAATCGGTAACAGCACCAACCTTACTCCCATTTACCTTGACCGTGGCACCTATGACAGGCTCACCAGTTGGGTCATTCACTACACCTTTTATAATACTCTGAGCCGTGGCTCCCATAGGAAGCAAACAGAGAAAGGATAGCATTGCTAACGGCTTTTGAATCTTTCTAAAATTCCCCATAATAGAGTCAGATTAAAAGTTTGTAATTATTAGTTGTTTTCTAATGCATTCCATGAAACGTCGATGTTAGTCAAAACATTCATTTCACGCTGCAAATATATACAAAATGTTAATACACGACTTTATCTCATGTAACAGATACTTTACCAAATGAAACATTGCTGCAAAATAAGACAAGTAAAAACACAAAATACACATTTCATAACGTATATCAACAACTTAAACGATACCAAACAGCCAACTGTCAAGAGCCTTGCAGCCGACTGTCCGCATAAGAACAGCCAGTGGAAAGAACATCATGAGGGGTGGTAAAATACGTCCCGACGTAGTCTTTGCTACGTCCCGACGCACAGAAAACTACATCCCGACGCAGCAAAGATTGCGTCGGGACGTAATTTCAGACTCTAGTGCAAAGGGATTTGCGTTTTACTCTTCACTCTTCACGAATGAAGCCTAATTCTCTGACTTTCAAAGCATTAACCTTGTGAAGAGTGTACGTTACCTCTTCACAACTCTTCACCACTCTTCACCATGTCAGAGTAAGCGGCTCCGCGTTTATACCTTGCGACGTTCTCCGAAAGTTCGTACCTTTGC
>CAVKXW010000016.1:0-37500 GCA_963660215.1 Bacteroidaceae bacterium
CCGAACATGATGTTCATGTTCTGTACAGCCTGACCCACGGCACCCTTCAAGAGGTTGTCGATGCATGAGGTGATGAGGAGCTTGTCGCCATACTTATCCACATGTACCAAGCACTTGTTGGTGTTCACAACCTGCTTCAAGTCGATAGCCTTATCCACATAGTGAGTGAACTTGGCATCCTTGTAGAACTCCTTGTAACCTGCCACGATTTCCTCGATAGGTTTTTCTGTCTTCACAACTTCTGTTGCAAAGATGCCACGGGCGAAGTCGCCACGGTAAGGGATGAAGTCGATGGCTGCATCGAGATAACCCTGTGTCTGCTTCAGGCTCTGACGAATCTCTGGCACATGCTGATGGTTGAATGCCTTGTAGATGCTCATGTTGTTGTTGCGCCATGAGAAGTGGGTGGTGGCTCCTGGCTTCTGACCAGCGCCTGTGCTACCCGTGATGGCATTCACGCTGACATCACTGTTGATGAGGCCCATCTTGGCAGCAGGCAACAAACCAAGTTGAATGCAAGTTGCAAAACAACCTGGGTTTGCTACGTGCTTAGCTGTGGCTATCTTTGATTCATTTATTTCTGGAAGACCATATACAAAGTCGTGTGCAGCTGGGGTAGGTTGCTGAGTGGCAACCACCTGCTCTGGGGCAAGACGGAAGTCCTGTGCCAAGTCGATGATCTTGACATTCTCTGGCACATTGTGCTCCTTCAAGAAAGCCTCGCTCTTGCCATGACCGAAGCAGAAGAAGATGACATCCACTTGGTCGAAAGGCATCTCGGCAGTAAACTTCAGGTCTGTTTCGCCATAAAGTCCCTCGTGTACGTCTGCCACGAGGTTGCCAGCGTTGCTCTCGCTATTGGCAAAGACAATCTCTGCCTCAGGGTGGTTGATGAGGAGGCGAATCAACTCACCTCCTGTATAACCAGCTGCTCCTAATATACCGATTCTTATCATAATTTAATATCTAATGCTGTTTTCACGAGGGAGACAGAGCCAAAAGCCAAGATATAGCAGAAGTCCTGTTCCGTAGCAGCAAATGGCTACAAACCAAATGATGCGTAGGATGATAGGGTCGATGTCGAAATAATCGGCTAAACCACCGCAAACTCCACCAATCTTTTTGTCATGGTCTGAAAGATAAAGTCTTTTCTTCATTGTTCCTCGTTGTTTTATCGTGAATTAACGCTGCTCGTCTGGATGCATACCGTAATATACACGCAAAGGTGTGGAAGAAACCTTGATGAAGCCCTTGGCATCCTCGGCAGTCCAACCATGCTGCATCTCGCCATACTCACCGAGCTTAGACTTGGTCAAGTCGTCTGGAGAGTCGATGCCGACAGTCTGGAAGCTATAAGGACGGAGTTTCAAGATGGCAGTACCGTTCACGTGGCGCTGAGAAGAAGTCAACATCGCCTCGATGTCTGGCATCACTGGCTCCAAGTACTGGCTCTCGTGGAGGAACATTCCATACCAGTTGCCTACCTGGTCTTTCCAGTACTGCTGCCACTTGCTCAATGTGCTCTTTTCGAGTAAGCGGTGTGCCTCGATGATGAGCTTAGGAGCCGCAGCCTCGAAACCTACACGTCCCTTGATGCCGATGATGGTATCGCCTACGTTGCAGTCACGACCGATTGCATAAGAAGCACCAATCTCCTCAATCTTCTGGATGGCAGCAATCTTGTCGTCGAACTTCTCGCCGTTGACAGCCACAATCTCACCCTTCTCGAAGGTAATCTTCAGCTCAGCCTCTTCTTCCTTGGCAGTAACGTGCTTCAAGTAAGCCTCCTCTGGAAGTCCCTGTGTTGGGTCGAGAATCTCGCCACCGCAGATGCTGGTTCCCCAGATACCTACGTTGTAGCTGTACTTCAACTTGGTGAAGTCGGCATAGAAACCGTGCTCGTTCAAGTAGTCAACCTCCTCCTTGCGAGAGAGAGCCTTGTCACGAGTCAAGGTGATAATCTCGATGCCAGGAGCCATCACGAGGAAGGTCATGTCGAAACGAATCTGGTCGTTGCCAGCACCTGTACTTCCGTGAGCGATGGCATCAGCGCCAATCTCCTTGGCATAGCGAGCGATGGCGATAGCCTGGAAGATACGCTCGGAAGATACTGAGATCGGGTAGCAGTTGTTGCGGAGCACATTGCCGAAAATCATGTATTTCAATGACTTCTCGTAGTACTCGTGGGTAACGTCGAGCGTGACGTATGCCTTGGCACCCAACTTGTATGCGTTCTCCTCGTTGGTCTTCAACTGCTCGGCAGAGAAACCACCTGTGTTAGCGCATGCTGCATAAACATCCCAGCCATCCTGGGTCAACTTCATTACTGTGTATGATGTATCGAGACCGCCGCTAAATGCGACTACTACTTTCTTATTTGCCATAACCTTGTGATAATGTTAAGTGTTAAATGTTAAGTGTTAAATTGGCATTCTTGCCAACACCTTAAATATATAAGGATTTAGAGTTCTGCTGATGGACCGTCAATCTTGCGGATTCTGTCGATAACCTCCTGTGGAAGTTTGATAGGCAAGTGCTCCTCTGGGTCGAAGAGCATGGCGGTACAGATGCAATACTTGCGGTTGGTGCGATGGAGGACATCCACGTTGATGCAACCTTCGCAACCACGCCAGAATGACTCATCGTCGGTCAGGTCGGCGAAGGTAACAGGAAGATAACCCAGCTGAGTGTTCATCTTCATCACTGCCGAACCAGATGTAAGAGAGAAAATCTTGGCATGAGGCCATCGCTGTCGGGCAAGCGTGAAGGTGAGGTTCTTGATGCGCTTCGCCAGTCCGATGCCTCGGAAGTCTGGGTGAACGATCAAACCTGATGTGGTGACATAGTGCTTGTTGCCCCATGTCTCGATGTAGCTGAAGCCAGCGAACTTCTCGCCCTGGAGAGCGATTACCGCCTTAGCCTCGCGCATCTTGGTGGCAACATACTCAGGTGAACGCTTGGCGATACCTGAACCACGCTTCTTAGCTGCTTCTGCGATTGTAGTCAGAATGGTGTCGATGTACTTGATGTGACTTTCATCAGCCACCATGACTTTAACTTCTTCCATTTTTCTCTTTCTATTTTATAATGTTCTT
Organism: Bacteroidaceae bacterium; assembly: GCA_963660215.1. Classification (GTDB taxonomy): domain Bacteria; phylum Bacteroidota; class Bacteroidia; order Bacteroidales; family Bacteroidaceae; genus Prevotella. The sequence continues at coordinate 3,096 of CAVKXW010000016.1, forward strand.
GTTTCTGTTGTTATATATATAATAAGGTATACGACCGAATGCTTATAATTCGTGATACCTGTTGTGATTGATGTCTGGTATTACTTGCGACAAGATATCGAGAACCTCCTCCTCGGTAGCCCCCTTCTTCTTGACGAGGAAGATGGTGTCGTCTCCTGCGATGGTGCCGAGTATCTGCGGAATATCGCTGTTGTCTATATTGTAAGCGATGCTGCTGGCGTATCCAGGGCGAGTCTTTATTACCACCATATTGCCAGAGAAGTTGATGCTCTGAAAGCCTGTGCTCACCATCATCTTGCTGACCGACTGCGGACTAGACACCCTCTTGTACAGTGTGTCGTTAGGCAAGACATAGGCATATCTGCCGCTGGATGAAGCAGCCTTCGCCACCTTGAGCAGCTTCAAGTCTCGGCTCAATGTGGCTTGCGTGATCTCGTATCCCTCCTTGTGCAGAGCCTGCAGGAGTTGCTCCTGCGAACTTAGCTCTTGGCTCGATATGAGCATCTTCAAAGTCTCCAATCTGCTAGTCTTTACCTTCATGCGATGTATTTTTATACGTTTAACGGCTGCAAAGTTACAACTTTATTGCGAAAGTACCAAATAAATTCGTATAATATTTCAGTATTTTGCAGAAATATATAGTTTGGTATGCATATAGGCTAAGGGTAATGGAATAAATATGCAATGGAGGTTAGGAAGAAGACCTGTTGGTGTGCAAGCGAGATGTCCCATAGTATGTCTTCCATAAAACTATAGGCGTTTTTACCGTTTTCAATAAGATAAATGTCCTAAAAGCCCTTTTTTTGAGGTTAAAATAGCAAATAGTTTACTAAAAAATTGCTTTTATCATTTTTTTTCTCTAAATTTGCAGCTACTAATCATCATGCTAATGTTAAAGAGAATAGCTTTAAACCTGTTAGTATTGCTAGCTATGCCATGTGTTCTCTATGGTAATAACTACAATATATTGCATTTCGGAGCCAAGGGCGACGGAATGAGTGACGACGCTGCTGCCATCCAGAAAGCTGTAGATGCTTGTAGCTTGGCTGGTGGGGGAGATGTTGTGTTTCCCGCAAACCATGAGTATCTGTCTGGTCCTGTACAGCTCAAGTCTAACATCAATATAGTACTGGAAACCAATGCTGTTTGGAAAGCCAATCCCGATGAAAGTATCTACCATCTGAGTGCCTTTGGTAAGAACGAAGGCGAGGGAATGATGTGGATATGGGCAAAGAACATCGAGAACCTTTCTTTCTCTGGACATGGTACGATTCATGGCAATGGTATTAGGTTTATGGGTGCGGAGTTGTTTGATAGTTATGAATTGAAGCCTGTCACCACATTCGACCCACGTCCTCATGTTCTTACACTTATTGGCGTCAAGAACTTATCTATCCGTGATATAACGATTCGTGAGGGGGCTTATTGGACGGTGCATCTTATCGGTTGCGATGGGGCGGTGATTGACGGAATCAATCTGCTCAATAATCTCAAAATACGTAATGGCGATGGCATCGATCTCGACCATAGCAAGAACGTGCGTATAGCCAACTGCCATATCACTAGCGGAGATGATGCCATCTGTTTCAAAAACCGTCGTGAGTATGAGGAATATGGTTCTTGCCACGACATCGTGGTAACAAACTGTGTGATGGAGAGTCGTAGCTGTACCGTGAAACTAGGTAGTGAGAATATGGACTCCATTTATAATGTCACTATCGACAACTGTGTAATCAAAGGAAGTAACCGTGGCTTGGGTATTCAGAATCGTGACGAAGGAACGATTTCTAACGTCGTGTTCTCTAATATCATCATGGACTGTCAACTTTGGAGCGATGTGTGGTGGGGTAAGGCTGAGCCTATCTATGTGACTTCCTATCCACGTGCCAATGGTAACCACAAGGATGCCAACTGGCGTTTCCCTAAAGGACAAACCGTAGGCAAATGTGGCGAGGTAAGCCAGATTTACTTCAATAATATCTATGCAACCAGTGAGAACGGCTGCTTCATCGGCGGTGATACATCTGATAAAGTGCATGATATTTATTTCAACAATGTACATCTTAATCTGAAGAAAATGACAAGCTATGACGGAGGCGTGTATGACAAGCGTCCATGTCGTGGCGAGGGCTTTATATATAATAAGGTGTATGGAGTGTATGTAGAGCAAGCCAAGGATGTGGTTGTCGAAGGCTTCAAGGTCAAGGCAGGGCCAAAGGTGAATTTTGGTGGAGAAGCCTATGGGTTGTGATGTCTAACTCTGTGTTTTGTTTGGCAAAACTCTATGTTTTAATGAGAATGTAATAAAGGTGTAATCTGGTTTATCTACCTTTGCACCTAGAATTTATAACTAAATCTAATAAGTTATGCAAATAGTACAAAAGACAATGGGAAGAAGCATGAGACGAGTTCTCTTTTCTTCCGCCCTTCTGCTGGTGAGTTCGCTCACGTTTGCACAAAGTAAAGTCAGCGGTACCGTGAAGGATGCCAATGGCGAACCTCTTATCGGCGTAAGCATCCAAGAGGTGGGTACTCAGAATGGTGCAGTTACCGATATAAATGGTAACTATACCTTGAATGTGAAGCCAGGAGCAAAGTTGAAGATTTCTTATATCGGCTTTACTCCACAGACCGTGAAGGCTGGCTCCAACAATCAGATTGTTTTGCAAGAAGACAACACAGCCTTGAATGAGGTGGTGGTTGTCGGTTATGGTACGATGCGCCGTAAGGACTTGACATCTTCTGTAACCACAGTTAACTCTAAGGACTTGAACCAAGGTGTATTCACAGATCCTGGACAGATGTTGCAAGGTAAGGTGGCAGGTTTGGTTGTTACCACAACTGGCGACCCAAGTGGCACTCCAAGCATCACCCTTCGTGGTTCTTCTTCTCTTCGTGAGGGTTCTGCCATGCAACCATATTATGTAATTGATGGTATTCCTGGTATGGATATATCCATGGTTGCTCCTGACGATATTGAGAGCATTGATGTGCTTCGTGATGCTACGGCAACTGCTATCTATGGTTCGAAGGCTGCCAATGGTGTTATTATCATTACCACCAAGAATGGTGCAGAGGGTAAGACCAATGTGACATACAATGCATACGTGGCTGTGGATAACATCTTGAAGAAGCTCGATATGGCTTCTGCTTCCCAACTTCGTGCGGCAGGCGAGGTCGTTGAGGATGCTGGTGCTGATACCGATTGGCAGGATGAGGTGCTTCGTACAGGTTTCAGCCATAATCACAATCTCTCCATTACTGGTGGAAACAAGCAGACCAAATATGTGGCTAGCTTGAGCTATATGAATCACCAAGGCGTGGTTCGTGGTACTGGTATGAACCGTTTCAATGGGCGTGCGCTTGTTACGACCAAGGTGTTGAAAGACCGTTTGACTCTTTCTGCAGGTATCAATGCGATGCAAGGTAAATTCCATGGTGTACCAACGGGCAACAATGGTGAGTCTGTGCTGGATGCAATGAACTACTATTCTCCTACCAATCCAGTTCGTAACGAGGATGGCACTTGGTATCATAGCTATGTAGGTTCTCAGAACTTCAACCCATTGTCTATGATCAATGAGGATTCCAATGATACAGAATGGAAGCGCATGCAGTTTACAGGCAAGGCTTCCTTGAAGATTGTTGATGGCTTGGTATGGAATGCCAACTACTCTTACAATACTCGTCAGAACGTATATAGCTACTATAACAGTTCTCAGTCTCAGCTTCCATACGGAGGTGTTGCAGGTAAGGCTTTCCGCAATACTCGTACTGGTCATGACCAGACATTCGAGACTTATGGAAACTACGATAAGACCTTCAATAAGGTTCATAAGTTGGGCTTGATGGTCGGTTACTCTTGGGAGGAGCGTACTAGTGGCGATGGTTTTGGCTTGGCTGTATATAACTTCTATGACGATGCCTTGGGTTATAAGAACTTGAAGTATGGTAACTTGATTCATGGTATGAGTGATGTAGATAGCGGTACGGAAGAGACTGTTCGCAACATCTCTTTCTATGGTCGTGTCAACTATTCATACGATAGCCGATACATGTTGCAGGCTACTATCCGTCGTGATGGTTCTTCTGTATTTGGTTCCAACAATCGTTGGGGAACTTTCCCATCTGTAAGTGCTGCTTGGAATATTGCTGAGGAGCAGTTTATGAAAGGTAGTATCTTTGATCAGTTGAAGTTGCGTTTGGGTTATGGTGTCAGTGGTAATGCGCTTGGCTTTGGTGCATATTCTGCAGTGGCAACCTACGGATTGGATGCAAGTAGTAGCTTTACCTATAATGGTGAGACATACTATAAGTTGATTGCTACCAAGAATGCCAATCCAGACTTGAAGTGGGAAAGTACAGGTATGTTTAATGTCGGTCTTGACTTCGCTTTCTTGGATAGTCGATTGAGTGGTAGTATCGAGTTCTATAATAAGAAAACTACAGACTTGATTTGGAACTATCCTGTATCTACTAATATATATCCTTACGGGGAGATGAATGCCAATGTGGGTGATATTACAAATACGGGTATCGAACTTACCATTAATGCGGTGCCTGTTCAGACCAAGGACTTCAGATGGACAACCACTTTGAATTTGTCGCATAATAAGAATAAGGTGAACAAGCTTTCTAACTCAACATATTCGGTGAAGTATAGAAATTGGGGTAATCCAAACATTGCTGGTATAGCCTCTAATGGTGAGGTGGAACGTATCATGGAAGGTGAGGCACTCGGTACATTCTGGACATACGAGTGGGCTGGCTACAATTCAGAAGGTAAGTCTCAGTTCTATGTTCACGACCCTGAGACTGGTGAACGTACAGGTGAGTTGACCACAGACCCTAAGGACACCGATAAGACCAAGGTGGGTAGTGCTCTTCCTAAGTTGACATACGGATGGAACAATACCTTGACTTATAAGAATTGGTCTTTGACTGCCTTCTTCCAAGGAAATATTGGCAACAAGATTATGAATGCTACTCGTGCTCACTATAGCAGCCGTTCTTTGCTATCTGGAGGAAAGAATGTCTTGGCGTATGTGCTGGACGATCCTAATTGGAAGACCGATGACCATTATAATTATCCTTCAGACCGCTACTTGGAGAACGGAAGCTATCTCCGTCTCTCAACTTTGACCTTGGGTTATACCTTCAAGGACTTGGGTGGATGGTTGCAGAGCATCCAAGTATATGGTACTGCTAAGAACGTGTTCACCATTACAGGTTACAAGGGATTGGATCCTGAGGTTAATCTCGGTGGCTTGCAGCCAGGTCTTGACTTGCGTGAGACATTCTATCCTCACACTCGTTCATTCATCTTTGGTGTAAAGGTTAATTTCTAAAAGATTACGATTATGAAACAAAATATAAAATTGTTGTTTGCGGCAGGATTGATAGGATTGACTACTTCCTGCACGGACTTGGATGTTCCTGTTAAGTCACAATATACCAAGTATCCATCTTCAGAGGTGGCTCAGGAGGCTCAGATGGCGGATGTTTACTATCATCTCCGTGGTACATTGGGTCGTCGCTACATGGAGGCACAGGCTTTGGCTTCCGACGAATGGGTTGGTATCAGTTTTGATGGTGACTACTTTGATAGTGGAACGTATGCACATACTTGTTTGCATAACTTCTATAATACGGATGCAAGTACAGGTTGGTATGCCGATGTTGCTTCTGGCATCGCAAAAGCGAACCGTGCCATTGTGAATATGGGTGGCGACGATGCTGATCCAAAGGCGATTGCTCCAGCTCGTGCCATGCGTGCTTTCTATCATTTCATCTTGATGGATAGTTATGGAGATGTCCCAGTGTTGGATGGCATTCCAGATGAGAATGAGGCGGTAGAGCGCAAGCCTCGTGCAGAGGTGGCTCGCTTCATCGAGAGCGAACTGCTTGACATCATTCCATATCTTTCAGAGACCAATGATGAGACAACGTATGGCAAGCCAAACAAGTGGATGGCTGAGGCTCTCTTGGTGAAGTTGTATATCAACTGGCCTGTTTATACGGCAAGTGATGTAACGGCTTATGATGCAGCTACAGCAACTAACGAGAAGTTGAACGACTGTGTGAAGTATTGCGATGATATTATTCAGAGTGGTAAGTTTAGCATCTCTGAGGGAGCTAATGGCTATCGTTCTAAGTTCTTCCCTAACAATGGCTCTCAGATAAAGGACTTCATCTATGCGATGCCTTACCACACAACAGAGGCTACAGGTATGCAATACGGTCGCCCTCGCACTTGGCGACAGGCAAAGGGCAACTTCGATAGCTATTATGGAATGGCTTTGAGCAATTCTGTAGGTGGTAACTTCTCCATGGCTCCAGAGATGTCTGCTCTGTTCTCACTCCCTGGTGATGATCGTAATGAGAATATCTTGGCAGGCCAGATTTATATGTATGATGGTACCACTTATGCTAAGACTAACACGCCGTTTACTTATAATGGCGAGAATGTGGTTTTGAGCAAGGACATCGAGTATAAGGACAAGGAGAGCTTGAATGTGGGTAAGGATATGCACGGATGGTGCCAAGGTTATAAATCGGTGAAATGGTTTATCATCGACGAAGACTTCCGTAACGGTCGTAACCAGAGCAATGACCTTCCTATCTTCCGTTATGCCGATATACTCTTGACTAAGGCAGAGGCTATCACTCGTGGTGCAACAGCTACCAATGGTGACACACCTCAGAGCTTGTTCAATCAGATTCGTTCATACGTTCATGCTCCACAGCTAGACCATAATCCTTCTTTGCAGGAGTTGCTCGATGAGCGTGGTCGTGAGTTCTTCGATGAGAACTGGCGTCGCAACGATATGATTCGTTTCGGTACTTTCGAGAGTGAGTATGGTGCCCACAGAAAGGATTTCCCTACCGCTCGATTTGAGAAGACCTGCCGTATCTTCCCTATTCCTAAGGATGTTCTAGAGCAGAACACCAACTGGAAACAGAATGCGGGTTACTAATATACTTATATAATAAGTTCTTATTTTTTAGAGGGAGTGGCCTGAGCTACTCCCTCTTTGGCATATAAAAAACGGTATATGAAAAAGTTATTGATAATTCTCTTTATATTTTCTAGTTTGCAACCTATATTGGCGCAAAACTTGATTCGTTCCAACATATATTCTTATGTAAAGGAGAATTATGGAACGAAATGGAAGTATATTGCTCTCTATTTTGCAGATAAAGACACTTTGGATGCGGATAATGCCTTATGCTTTGAGAAAACAATACAGGTGCCTGGTAAAAATAAAAATGAACTTTATGTAGAACTAAACTTTTGGTTCTTGAAGACGTTTAGCAATGCCAGTTCAAAAATAGAGATGGCAGATAAAGACTTAGGGGTTATAATGGCTAAAGGTTATTTCCCAAATATAGCCTATCATTCGGGAGGCATGTCTTCTTATTGCGTAAATATACGCCCAATAGTGCGCTGTGACATACAAGACGAGCAGGTGAGGTTGGCTGTTGTTGTTCCTAATTATGAGGTGACAAGAGTAGATGATGGAGTATTGAATGCAATATTCGATGCAGATTATGACAAGCATCCTCCTTATAAAGTAGATGAGACATGGACTTTGAATCAATGCTTTCCGTTTGCCAAGAAAGATTCTCACAAGCGAACTTCCAGCGAGGCATTAGCCATGACGCATGGGTATGTGGAGGTTCTTTTTAAAAATATAGAGGAAAAAATGACAGCTCAAAAATGAAAAAGATATTATTCTTATTGTTGATGTTGACGACTGTTTTGTCTTCTGTTGATGCTAAGATAATAAAATATACCAAGCCTTTGGTCTTGCAATCTGATAAACAGAAAATTCCAGCCGATGGCAAGACTTTGTGTACGACTCAACTTCAACAAGCCATCGATCATATAGCCAAGAAAGGAAAGGGAACCTTGGTGTTGACTCCTGGTACCTATCTTACTGGTAGCATTTTCTTGAAATCGGGCGTAACCTTGAGGTTAGAGAAGGGGGTAACATTGCTTGGCTCTCCCAATCCTTATCACTATATGAAGGCGGATGTGAATACCAGTGGTAAGGACACTCGTCACGACAATTCTTGCATGGCATTGGTGATGGCGGAGAATGCACAGCATATTGCTATTGAGAGCGATGGTGTGATAGACGGTAATGGTTTGGCTGTTGCCTTGAATGCTGATAGCTTGCATCATACAGGTGAGTTCGTGGATGTCCATTACAATGTGCGCCGTCAACGTCCGAGTGAGGTGATGCGCCCTAAGTTGTTCTTCTTTTCAGGTTGTGATGATGTAAGGATAGAAGGCGGAAAATATCAAAGTAGTGCCAACTGGGGGTTGTCGTTCGATTTATGTTCGAATATGGTTCTAACAGGGTTAGAAGTACTAAACCGTGCCTATTGGAACAATGATGGAATCGACATCACGGATTGCCAACATGTCAATATCAGCAACTGCAAGATAAATTCTGCCGATGATGGTATCTGCCTAAAGTCTTATCATGCAGAGTCGTTGGGCAACCAAGATATTAAGATTGATAACTGCGATGTTATCAGTAGTGCCAGTGCCGTGAAGTTTGGCACAGGTTCTTGGGGAGGGTTTCAAGATGTTGAGATAAGCAATATCCGAGTAACGGATACTTATCGCTCTGCCATTGCCATAGAGAGTGTGGATGGAGCAATTATTAATAATGTATATGTGCATGACATTCATGCCGTGAATACTGGGAATCCGATATTCATAAGATTGGGACAGAGAGATGGAGACCGAAAGGGAAGCATCAATAACATAACTATCAAGAACTTCTATTGCCAAGTACCTTTTGGCAAGCCTGATGAGGCTTACGACTTGCGAGGTCCTGGGCTTGATGTGATATTCAATCCTATCCCTAGTAGCATTACAGGCATCCCTGGCAATCGAATTGGCAAGGTGACGCTCGAAAATATAGAGATAGAATACCCTGGTCGTGCCACTAAGGGACAGGCTTATATCCCTTTGTGGCGTGTGCAGGATGTACCCGAGCAAATCAAGAAATACCCTGAGTTCACCATGTTTGGCGAGTTGCCAGCCTATGGTTTCTATATCCGCCATGCGGAAAATATTACCTTTAAGAATGTAAAGATGAGGCTGAAGGAGGCTGATTATCGTCCTGCAATAGTCATGGATGATGTCGAAAAAGCTGTGTTGGAGGGTGTTCTGCCAAACAAAGTTTTCCAAAATCCTTGATAAAAATGTATGACATGAAGAAGTTACTATTATTATTGCTATATTTAAATATGAGTTTCTTGGGGATAATAGCCCAAGATTATACCCGATATGTTGACCCACGTATTGGCAGTGAGGGATTGGGTAGAACTTTCCCAGGGCCCTGTATGCCGTATGGAATGGCGAAGCCTGGGCCAGATGCAGTGAGTATGCCGAATGCAGGATGGGCACCGATGCCGGAACCTATCAAGGGATTCTCACAGATGCATGTCAGTGGTACGGGTGGTGGACAGAAGTATGGTAATATTCTGATACAGCCTTTCTTGGTTCATCATGAAATCATTCAAAAACGTACTAAGGAGAATATTTCTTTGGGCTATTATTCTTGTGTTTATGAGAATGGCATACAGACAGAGATGACGGCTTCAGAGCGTTGTGTTTTTTATCGGTTGGATTATGGCGCAGCGAAGAAGGGCTGCTTATTCGTTGATGTGGCTACCTTTTTAGGAATCGATACGATTCCCGACAAACGTGAAACCCAGCAATATGTAGATTCATACGTGGAGGCAGAGGGTAATCATGTGATAAAAGGATGGAGTACTGTTCGAGGAGGATGGAACAATGGTGGTCCTTATACGGTTTATTTTTATCTACAGAGTTGTGTGCCATTTACGAATGTTAAGCTAGAAGCCAAGAAAAGCTTGACTATTGATTTCTTACGAAAAAATATAGACTTAAAGGTAGGTATCTCGCATATCAGCATTGAACAAGCAAAGCGGAATATCCCTTCTTGTAGCTTCGACAAGCAAGTGATGAATGTGAAGAAAGCTTGGAATGAGAAACTGAAGAAGATAGACATCGTGGGGACGGAGAAGCAGAAGCGAATGTTCTATACAGGTATTTATCATACGATGTTGATGCCTGTGGATAAGGCTGGGGAAAATCCACATTTCTCCGATACTCCTTATTATGATGACTATTATGCCATCTGGGATACCTATCGTACTTCCATGCCTTTGCTTACCTTGATAGATGAGGATAAGCAGAGGGATATGGTAAATTCTCTCCTTCATATATATAAGCACGATGGCTATATGCCCGATGCTCGTAGTGGCAACTGGAATGGCAGAACGCAAGGAGGCAGCAATGCCGAAATCGTGATTGCCGATGCCTTTGCCAAGGGAATGAAGGGTATCGACTATGAGTTAGCTTTGAAGGCAATGATAAAAGATGCGGAAGTTCCACCTACAGATGATGATGGTTATTTCGGAAGCATAGCTGACGAAAAGCATGGTAGGGGAGGCTTGGAAGAATATAACAAGCTAGGCTATATCCCATACGGTATCGACCGAGCAGGCAACAGAACGGTGGAGTATAGTTATGATGATTGGTGCATCGCCCAGGTAGCGAAAGGCTTGGGATATCAAGACCTTTACGAGAAATATCTTAAACGTTCAGGTAACTGGCGAAACCTTTGGCGCAGTGATTACGAATGGCAGGGAATGCGTGGCTTCATCATGCCTCGTGATGCTGCTGGTAAATGGCTCGACTCTGTGCCTTGGGGAAAATCTAAAGTATATCATCCTACGATTCCTTACAAGCCAGATACAAAGGTGGCTCCATGGTATCTTCCTTGGTGGAGCACTTTCTTCTATGAGGCTTTGTCTGCGGAATATAGTTTGAGTATTCCGCACGATGTGTCTGGCTTGGTTGAAGCTTGTGGTGGCAAGGATGCTTTCATCAAGCGTCTTGATACCTTCTTCGCCAACAACCACTATAATGTGGCTAATGAGCCAAGCTTTATGACTCCTTACCTATATCATTGGGTTGATCGTCCAGACTTAAGCATGGAGCGTGTTAATCAGATTGTCAACGACAATTACGATGATACGCCTAATGGCTTGCCTGGCAATGACGATAGTGGAGCCATGTCTTCTTGGCTGGTGTTCAATATGATGGGCATCTATCCTGTGGCAGGACAAGACCTTTATATCGTAGGCTCGCCTATGATTCCAGAATATACGATTCATCTATCTAATGGGAAAGATTTGACGGTGAAGGCAGAAGGTAAGGAGTGGAAACAGAAGTTCTTGTTGCATGAACAACTGTTGAGCGGTGGCGTACTGTCTCTTCCTCAATATCGTGCATTTGCCCCGTCTACAATGCAAGTTCATGAAAAGACAATATCCTTGAATCCTTTACTTTCCCCAATCCCTACTTCCCTTCTTGCAAAGTTTGTACTCAATCGTCAGTATCGCAACTGGGAGGTTGGAATAGATACATCTACACCTGATACATTACGTATGAAATGTAACCAATCCGTCTATTTTATACCACGTCATTTGGTGGAAGAGGCGGAGGGGTTCTGTTGGGATAGTCCGCAAAAAGGGCAGAATCTCTATCATTGTGATGGGACGTTCTTATTTGTTTCCAAGCGAGCCTTGCGACAATTACAGCAAAATGGAGTTTTCGTATATAATGGCATCACCTGGCGGCAAACCTCTACAGATGCAGAGAGCATCACGGTGAAAGCTGATGTGGATGGAACCATCATGCAAATCGCTACCCAAAGAGAGTTGCCTTGGGTGCTGAAGATGCAAAACAATCCTTTAGGGATAGATTGGCAACTGGTGAATGTCGAGTAAAGAAATAAAAACTACAAACCGAAATAAAGAATGAAGAAAACTTTTTTCATATTATGGGCTTTGACCTGCTCTGTTGTGGGGCAGGCACAAAACCGTCAACAAATGGGAGGGGTGTATTATGCTTATTCTGTGCCAGAACAGGCAAAGAAAGTACACTCCTTGGAAGGATATACTCCTTTTTATATTAGTCACTATGGTCGTCATGGTTCTCGATGGATGCCAAGCGATAGTCGTTATACATGGGTGAATCAGCATTTTGAGGATGCTGGCAACTTGACTCCATTGGGTAAGAAGGTGAAGGCAATGCTCGATAAGGTTTGGCAGAACGCCAAGGGCAATGGTGGTAAATTGTCCAAGCTAGGAGCCAAACAGCATCAAGGAATTGCAGACCGTATGTATCACAATTATCCGATGATTTTTGCACCAGGTAATTCTGTGAATGCTCGCTCTAGTGTGGTGGATCGTTGCGCCAAGAGTATGGTTGCGTTCACAGATGAGTTGTGTCGTCTTCAGCCGTCGCTCGACCTCGATGTTAAGACAGATTCTGCAGATATGGCTTGGATGGCTTACACCTCTCCTGAAACAAAAGCCTTGGAAAATCGAACGAAGATTACTGCCAATGTGTCTCCCGATAGGTTCTTGCGCCAGCTCTTCAAGGAGCCTTCAAGGGTGGATGATGGTATGAGGCTGATGAGCGAGATTCATACCATTGTCTCTTCCATGCAAGACGTGGGCTTGGATTTCAAGAAGTATCCATCTGACATAGAAAAAGGATTGAATGCCCTTTTCACCGATGAAGAGTTCAAGGCTTTCTATATTGCTAACAATAGGCGTATGACCATCTGCAATGGCAATTATCCAACCAATGAAGGAATTCCTGCTCGTTCTGCCATCTCGCTTTGGCAAAACATAGAGGCAGAGGCAGATGCTGCATTGGCTTCCGACAAACCGTCTGCCACTTTGCGATTCGGTCATGATACGAGCCTTTATCGCTTGTTTAATCTGATGAGGCTAGACATGTTTAGTCCTTATTGCGATGATACTCATATCCAGAAAGATATCCATGCCGACCATGCTGACTTGATGGATGTTACAGTACCAATGGCTGCCAATTTGCAATTCATCTTCTATAAGAAGAATGTACCTGATATGGTTCATCCTGAACATAATATTGTAGTGAAAGTCTTACATAATGAACAATCGGATGCGCTAATCAATGATGATAGAATCGAAGAAGCGGTTGTACTGACAGGAGACAACTGGGCAGAGGATAAAAATGTTTATTACCTTTGGAGCGACTTGAAGGATTTTATGCATCAGCGTATTCATGAGTTGGAGCATATTCGCCAACTGAACGCCATCAATACGATGGTGGGTACGGCGCAAGCCAATACCTTGACCGCAGGTATGTTTGGCAAGGGCAGTGAAGAGCATGGACAGACGCTTCCTGCTGTGCTGGTGCCAAATGGACAAAACTTCTGGACTCCACAAACGCAAGACACAGAACAGAAGTGTATCGCACCTTATTATTATAAGGACACCGAATTGCAGGGCTTCCGCAACAGTCATTGGATAGTAGGTGGTTGCACACAGGATTATGGATCGTTTATCGTATCAACGTTGGGCGAGAAACTACGACTTATCCCTAGCGAGCGTGCCACTCCTTTTACCCATGAAGATGAGGTGTCTCATCCTAATTATTATGCAGTTAAGTTGAAGAAGGAACATCTCACCACAGAACTCACTGCTAAGAGTCATGCAGCCCTTTTCCGGGTGACTCCTGATAAAGACCAACTTGTGCATATTGTCATCAATCCAAACAGTGATGAAAAGCAAGGATATATAGAGGTTGATACGCTTCGTCATTTGGTGTATGGCTATAATCCTGTGCACCGTATCTATCAAGGATGGGGCGAGAAAGCTGGTTTCAGTGGACATTTCGTCTTCAAATACTATCATGAGTTGGTAAGCTATGGGGTAAAAGGCGATTGTGCTTGGCTTACATTCCGTGGCAAGGTGAATAGTCCTATGGTGTTTGCTGCTGCTAGTTCTTTCACTAGTAAGGAGAATGCACTCGACAATTTGAATAGGGAACTGCCTATCGTAGAAGATGGCGAGGAACCTGATTTTGGCGATATGGTGAGGGAGGCTACCCAGACTTGGGTGGAAAGATTGCATACAATAGATGTGGAATGCAAGGACACAGCCAAGGTCAATCAGTTCTATGGTGCCCTGTATCGTGCCTCATTCTTGCCTCATGAGATGAGTGATGTGAATGGCGATTATCCACAATTTGCCAATGGAGCGACTAAGCATTTGGATTACCTTTCACTTCGTACGGTGAACGTTGCTTCTTCACTCACCACTCTTCACTCTTCACTTCCAAAGACGTATGGCGATTTCTCTATGTGGGACATTTACCGTGCGGAGCTTCCTCTTTACAACATCATCACTCCTACCATGTCGGGCGACATGATGCAGTCACTTGTCAATATGTACAAGGAGGGAGGCTGGATGCCTATATTCCCTTGTTGGAATAGTTACACGGCAGCGATGATTGGCGACCATGCAGGGGCAGCTTTGGCGGATGCTTACATCAAGGGAGTTCGTAATTTTGACGTGAAAACCGCTTACGAAGGCATGAGGAAGAATGCTTTTGAGAGTCCTCGTTCTTTTACAGAATATAAGGATGGTATGGGGCGTCGTGCCTTGGCTTCTTACCTCAAATATGGATACATTCCGATGGAGGATAGCGTGAAGGAGGCTTTTCATACCAACGAGCAGACATCTCGCACTCTAGAGTATGCGTATGATGACTTTGTTGTGGCACAGTTGGCTAAGTCTTTGGCGGAGTCAGCCGCTGAAGTAAAGCAGAAGGCTTCGCTTCAAGCTGATTATGCTGCATTGATGAAACGCTCGGAGAATTGGCGAAATGTCATCAATCCGACAACTGGATGGGCTGATGGTAGGCATAAGAATGGCAAGTGGGAGGGAAACCTAGACTTGGTACATCGCAAGAGCTATATCACCGAGGGTGCTACTTGCCATTACACTTGGTATGTGCCTCAGAATCCTATCGGGCTTTTTGAAGTTATCAACAAGAGTGTGGATAAGTCTTCTAAGTCGTTGAGTGGAAACCAAGAGGTGGTAGCTCGTCTTGACAAGATGTTTGATGAGGGCTTGTATTGGCATGGCAACGAACCTTGTCATCAGGTGGCTTATCTTTATGATGCGGCTGGGGTACCCGAGAAAACCCAAGAACGAGTGCACCACATCTTGAATACGGAATACAATGATACCCCAGGAGGATTGTCGGGCAACGATGATGCAGGACAAATGTCGGCATGGTATGTCTTTTCTTCCATCGGCTTTTATCCTGTATGCCCAGGTACACCTTATTATTATATAGGAACACCTAGCTTTGATAAGGTAACCTTCAACTTGGAGAATGGCAAACAGTTTGTCTTGTCCTCAAACCGCCATTCGCAGGATGATTATTTGGTTCGTTCTATAACGCTTGATGGTAAACCTTATGGTGACTACCGTCTGTCTCACCAGCAACTATTGCGTGGAGGTGAACTACACTTTGAGATGAAAGGTAAGTAGGTGGATTAAGAAGGCGGACAAAATGAAAAGAAGTTGGCTAGCCTATCTATGGGCAAGCCAACTTCTTTTTTATCTAGTCAATAAAGTTGATTCGTATTAGTCTCTATTGTTTCCGAAGATACGGAGCAGGTAGAGGAAGAGGTTGATGAAGTCGAGGTACAAGGTCAATGCACCGAGCAAAGCCAACTTCTGTGCTCCCTCGCTCATGTCGTATTGCGTCATGAGCATCTGCTTGATCTTCTGGCTATCCCAAGCGGTCAATCCGATGAAGAGAGCCACGCCGATATAACTCAAGATGTAATCGAAGCCAGGACTCTTCAAGAACATATTTACTACCGTAGCGATGATAAGACCTATCAGCGCCATGAAGAGTATCTTGCCCATGGAGGTAAGGTCTCGCTTGGTGGTATAACCATATACCGCCATAGCACCGAAGGTTCCAGCCGTGATGAAGAATACTTTGGCGATGCTGGTAGCCGTATAAACCACGAATACCGATGAGAGCATCGCACCGTTCAACACTGAATAGATGATGAAGAGCAGGGTGGCAGTGCTCAGCGACAAGCGGTTGATGGCACCGCTGATGGCGAATACCAAGGCAAGTTCTGCAATGACGAGACCGAAGAGCAAGCCACGGCTTGTCATGAGAGTCATCAAGAGGGCAGGGCTGCTAGCCACACCATAGGCGGTAACGCCTGTGATGACGAGTGCCAGGGTCATCCAAGTGTAGACCTTGCGCATCAGAGCGGAAAAGACTCCGCTCAGTCCACGTTCCTTTTCATTGATGGCAAAGCCATTGCTCTGCGCACCGTTCTGATTATTTATCAGATTGTACATTTCTTTTTCTGTCATAGTTATCTTCTTTTTCTTGTTTATAATCATATAAAGTAAGCACAAAGATAATGCCAAATATTGGATTTAGCTATTATCTCTGCGCTTTATTAACATTTATTCCGTTATTTTACGGCAATCTTCCTTATTGCGACTTGTTTGCCGCCACGTGTCACCTCTACGATGACAGTACCTGTCACAGTGGTTCTGATGTTTTCATTGCTCGTCTTTGCCACTTTTTGGGTAGCCAGCAAGCCTGATGCCGTGTAAACTCTAATTTGGTCATTTTCCTTTGTTCCGTTTACAAGAATCATTCCGTTGTCTTTAGAGTTGATACCTATGGCATTTTGCAGGTTTTCCGTCATGCGGTTGAAGCTGATTTCGAAGCGGTCGTTCATCTCGCCTGCCTCGGTGGCAGTGAAGTCGTAGCAGCCTTCAAGCAGGTC
This sequence comes from Bacteroidaceae bacterium, assembly GCA_963660215.1. Classification (GTDB taxonomy): domain Bacteria; phylum Bacteroidota; class Bacteroidia; order Bacteroidales; family Bacteroidaceae; genus Prevotella. The sequence continues at coordinate 19,820 of CAVKXW010000016.1, forward strand.
TACGCCCTTGCCTGTCTGCTTGTCCTTCAGCCAAATGGTCTCATACTTGCTGGTTTCGCAATCCTCAGGGATGCTCAGTGAGTATTCGCCAGCCTCAGGTACGGAGACTCCGATGTTGAGGCTTCCCTCTATGTTGACGGCGGATAACAGGGAGTAGCGACCTCCGTTGCGCTCGATGTAGAGTTGAGGCTCGGATGTCGTCATAATCTTCACTCCGTCGCTTCCCATGTCGAAGTCGTTCTTCGCCTCGCTTGTCGCTACGGCATTGAAGTAAACCTCGTCGCCTATGCTGATAGCAGATGTGCTTGTTGCCTTGCTTCTAGTAGTACTTGCTTCAGCAGCTCTGCTTTCGCTTTTTCTGCTCAATGCGATTCTTGCATTGTTGCTGGATGGCTGATAAGCTGTGCCCTTTGTGGTCAACGGTTTGTCGTGCTCTACCTCAAAGTACTCGTAGTCTTCGAGCGTGGCAGTCTGTGTAAACACTGCGTCGAAAGCAGGGATAAATCCATCTTTGTTATTACTTGTTACGTCTGTTACATCATAGGTGTTGATGCCTGCGTCAAACTTGTTATCCAAACTGTTGTATGGATAGATGACTCTGCCGTATTCCATATCGCTATAGTTCATGGCGCAGAGGTATGGCGAGCCGAAGAGGTTCCAACCCATGTTCTCCTTGGCGGTGAACTTGGTGCTACCGTTGTCATCCGACCATGGCTGCTGGTTGTTGTTCTGATAGAGGCGAGCCTTGGTGTTGGAACCTGCTGTCTCCTCATATTCCTTGCCATAGAATCGGAGCGTCATCTTGTCGTCTGCCTTGTCGGTCAGGCTGAGCATCATACCGTCGGATGCAGATTGGTTGGTGTCGATGCCTTCTAGCCAAGCGGTACTGTTGGTACTATCGAACTTATGGCTGTAGTTGGCACGCTCCGCACCAGAGTATCTGTGGGCGATGAAGCCAGCGTTGATGTCTTGGGTGCTTGCCTTGTCGGAGATGACCTCACGGTTTACGACCGTGAACGGCATCACGCAGATATCATTGTAAGGCTTTCTCAACTCACGTTCCACAGCGAAGTTGTCGAGCTTGATGCTGTTGCCCATACCTCTCAGTCCTGCGTGGTGTCCGAGTAGCACGAAGCCTGGCGAGAATGTGCTGTACCCGATGTCGCTAACCAAGTCCTTGTCGAGTATCAACTCGTGGAATGGATTGTTGTTGTTCTCTGGGTCGGCTGTCTTCTGGTCATCCTCTCCAGCGATATAGATGACAGACTTGCCATGAGGATAATCCTCCTTGTAGGCTTTAGTCGTCTGGGTGAGATACCAAGTCTCGAAGCAACCCTTGTCCACCCCTTCACGGATTCGCTTGTTGCCTGCGATGTCACGCTTATGGCCAACGATGGTTTGGCAAGCTTCTGTTGCCCCCTCGTTCTCATTGGCATTGATATAACCCTTCGCCTTGTCGGTCTCTTCCAACTGGTAGCTCCAGTAGTTGACATCCTTGCTGAGGTATCTGTTAGGGCTAGATACTCCCGTCCTGTTATTGGCGGCACCAGTTACAGTAGGCAATGTACCAGAACCTTCGGTGCTACTCTTGACGGCAGTTACGTTGATTGCCTTGATGTCGCTAACCTTGCCGAATGCAAGACTATTATAGAGCACACCGTTCTCGCTACCAGTTACCTCGCTGCTCTCTCCCAATACCGATGTCGAGAGATAACCATTGCTAAGCTTGACTGTACCATTGACCAAGAAACCATCCACGATGCTTGCATTGCTATTCGTGCTAGTGGCGGAAGCCGCCATTGTCAGTCCATTGATGGTAGAGAGCGTAGACTGTTCGAGTGTTCCCTTGCGCTTGGTGAGCAAGGTATCTACGATGTTCTTGATGTTGTTCTTGTCATCATTTAGCTCCTCTGCCGTCTCGCTTTCCATGCCGCCATAGACATATACGCCAGGCAGATTGATGCTGATGTCGGAAGCCGAGCTGGCGTGGTTGACGAATACATATGCCTTGCCTTCCTTGGTGTCTGTGTTGGCGTAAAGTTCGGCGAGATTGATGGCACTCTGCATATCGTTGGTTGCTTTAGACCACGACTCGCCATTGCCTGATGTTGCCAATGTCGTATTTACATAGATGATAGGGAGCAAGTCTGAATTGCACTCGTATGCACCGATGTCTATCTTGTTACCGATGACACGGCTCAAGTTCTGTAGGTCGTTGTCGCTAGCAGCATCCGTTTTCACCATACTATTATATAAAGTGTCGTCACCCTTGTTGAGCATGTTGAGGCTAGGACGGATGGTGTAGTCTCGCAGACTGACATCATCATTGTCTGGGTCTGCGAAGTTAGGACCGTTCATCACATCTCCATTATCCACATTATCGGTGAAGGCAATGTTGTGCTTGCCGTCCTTGTCGGTGGTGATGTAGTTGCCCCCTGCATTCTTCCAAGCCACGGAGTTCACGATGTCAATGGTTGTTCCATTGGCAGAGTTGTCGATGTCCTTGCCAGTATTGTTGACGAAGGTGGCATTGGCGATGTCTATCTTGCCAGCAGCTGTAATACCATTCTTTCCGCCATCGGCAAAGAGTGAGTTGTATATCAATGCGCCATTGGCTGTGTTCTCTTTGATGTAGAGACCATCGTTCTGATTCTGCAAGAAGGAGCAGTTGGCTAGGGTCAGCTTGCCGCCTTGCTCGTCAGTATTTGTGGCATTGGCGATGTTGTTGATAGCTGCCGTAATGCCATAGCCTCGTTCGCCTGTGTTATCACTGCTTGTGTTCTGGGAGTTGCTGCTTGTATTCTTGAAGGTGAATCCTGAGATGGTTACTGGCTTGCCATTGGTCGTGATGTCGAGCAACGACTGTGTGGCATCTTCCTTGTGAGGGTTGCATACCAACACGGTAGGATTGGAGAAATCCTGTGCCCTGTAGTCATCATCAGTATCGTTCTTCTTCAGACCCGTGCAAGCTCCCACAATCTCGATACCATCGATGAATTGGCGGTTGGCAACTGTGTTGTCCACATTCAGCGTGAAGGCATCGGCAAGTTCTGTGTTTGGTGAGTAGTACTCGCCTCCCTTGACGTATACCTTGCGATGGTTGCTAACCTTGGAGTCCTTGTTGCCTGTAGGGTGCGACATAGCGATGATGGCACCACGGAGGTCGGAGGTTTGGTTGTCCCAGTTGCTTCCGTCGGCATTGCCCTTGTCTTCCGTACCCACATACATCGCCTCGTTGTCGGTTGTCGTGAACTTGTATTGGAACTCGTATACACCGATGTCGATGCGCTTGTTTTTTACGCTTCCATCTGCTTCCATGGCTCCCATATAGCGAGCGTATGAGTCGCTAGCCTTGGTGGATGCCTCCGCCGCTGTGGCATATCTGATGTAGTCGGTTAGATAGCCATACGATTCGAGTCGATTAGAGTGCTTGTTCCACCAGTCTTTGTATTCTCCTGTTTCATCTTCAGTGTTTGAGGACGAGATGCTGATGCTACCATCGCCTGCATCGGTCAATACGGAGATGGCGGCAGGGTTCCACTGTGCTCCGATGTTGAAGCCGTCCTTGCCCACCACTGTGGTAGGACTGCTGAAGCGAGGACCATTGGCTGCCTTGTTGTCTTCGCTGAGCAAGATGTTGCCTGCGCTGGCACGTGAGGTGCTGCCTGTAGCCTTTTGGGTCTTGAAGTTGTAGGCGCAATGGTTCATATAGTCTGTGCCAAGCTCTGAAATATGCGAGTTGCTATGCTCGTTGTTCCAGAGGATGGTGTTGTTGAGAATCTGCTTTGGCAGCGATGTATCGTTGAGGTAAGCGTCTGGGTCGCCTCCCACACTGACGTGTACGCCGCCATTGATGCTGGCATTGTTGTTGGCGATGATGCAGTTGGTTATCTCCACGTCACGGTATGGGTCTTTGCCACCCTTACCGTCCCAGATGGCTTGCGTCATGTCGCTGGCACGGTCTACAAAGATGGCACCACCATAACTGAATCCTCGACCAGGCTTGAATGCTGTGTTGTTAACGAAGATAGAGTTTACAGCGTGCAGATTTCCCTTTCTCGCACTCTCAAAGCTAGCACATACAGCACCACCGTGTCCAGGGTTAGTAGCTGCACCTACGTTTTCGTCGCCAGCCCAGTTGCCTGCGAAGAGTGAGTTGATGATGTCGAGGCTACCGTTTCTTACATAGACACCAGCTCCGTGTACGGCGATGTTGTTCAAGATACGGCAACGGTTTAGGGTGTAACTTACGTTCTTGCTATAGATACCGCCGCCATGACCAACCTCGTTGATTTTCTCTTTTCCGTTTTCATTATCGTCATCATCATCGTTGTTGCTAGTATCAGTAGCAGTGTCGTTGGTCACATAGTCGATGTAGTCTTGCGTCTCGCCATTCATGATGGTGATACCGTCGAGCATCACATCGTTGCTCTTTTCGGCGGAGGTCAGGTCGGAATCCTTGATTTCGCTGTATACTACGTGGTACACCTTGCGCTCTGTACTAGATGCCTTGATGTCGCCAGAGAAATAGGTAGGGTAGGCAAACTCCCATGGTTCGATGAGTCCGTTCTGGTTGTTGTCTGCCATCCAGTTGGTATTTCTGTTCTGCAGCATCTCTTCGATGGTGCCGCCTTTGGTCAGCGTGATTGTTTTGCCATCGGTTTCATTCAAGGTTATCTCCGTCTCATTGTCATTCTCATAGTTGGAGAAAGTCTTGTCCTCGGAGTTGAAACTACCGAAGATATTGACGTTGACTGGTATCTCGAACGACTGCATACGGCGGTCGGTGTTGATGGCTCCGGTCTGTCCTGCATCGTCGATGTTCTGCTCTCTTGCCACAGAAGGCTTGTAAGTGCCTTCGGATATGAGGATGTTAAATTTGGTATCGTCGGTAGCTGTTCCGTTGCTGCGCACTTGCTTGATGTAGGCAAGGGCTGCGTCGAGCGAGTTGAATGGGGTGTAGAACGACCTGCCCATATACTTCTCTTTTACGTCATCGCTGATGTTGGCGCCACCGTTCTGTGATACGTAGAGGGTGGTGAGCAACTTGTCGGTCGAGATGGTTGGCAGCGTCAAGGAGTAGCAACCTACGGTTAGCTTGGTGCTCTCGTTGCGGCTTTGTCCATACAGGTCCCATGCCTGTACACCCATGCTGAGCCATGCCTTTTGGTATTTTACATCTCCACCGTTTTCCACGAGCTTGGAGTAAGGACGTGGATAGAACTCTACATCATTGGTAAAGTATTGGTTGAGGTCGCTTTCTATTCGCTCATTGTTGCTTCCTGGCACGTCATATCGTTCTACGAAACAGTAGTTGAATGGATAGAACTCCGTCTGGTTGTCCTCGTTGACCCTGGCTTGCATGATGTCGGCAAACTTTTGGTCGAGTACGCCCGAGATGTTCTTGTCGATAGGTGCCTCGTTGCCCCAGATGACGGCATTGCCTGCCATCAGTGCTCCCAATTCCTGGTAGATGCCACCACCTGTGTTGGCTGTGTTCTCTGCTATGGTGCAGTTTGCCAAGTAGGCATGGTAGTTGGCTGTGCCGTTGGTATCATCTCCATGGGATGCATAGATGGCACCGCCTTGCTCGGCAATGTTGGCGTGGATGAGCGATCCGCTCACCATGCCACCTTGCAGGAGCATCAAGGCTCCACCCTTGATGGCTTGGTTGTTGGCAAGGATGCAGTTGCGCACATGGGCACGTCTTGGTACGACGGCACCACCGCCCATCGCCTTGAAACCTGCGTTGTCGGTAGCCAATCCGTCTGTGATGTAAACACCGTCTATGGTAGCACGGTATTTCAGTGCCTTGTTGTTATATTCTGTGATTTCGCCTGTAGGCCATGCGCCGAAGCTGACGGTATGATAACCGTTCACTTCCTGCGATACGGTGGAACCTTCCTTAGGCTCGGTCTTGGCACTGAGCACCGTTTTGTAGATGGTAACGTTTCGCTGCAGGTCGTTCCAGTTGCCGTCGCCTACAGGTACACCGTTCTGGTAAGTGCCCTCGTTGTAGCCGCCCAACAACCATACTCCGTCTGGTATCAGGAAGGTGTAGCTCTGTGGGTCGCTGCTGTCGGCAAGGGTGTTGGCGTGGTAAACGAATTGGGTGTTGCTGATGCTGTCTACCTCGTAACCTGCCACCTTCACGTATACCTTGCTGAGACCATCGTTGTTGGATGTGTTGGTTACGCTTGCGAAGTTGTCGTTCACCTCTGCTGCCAGTTCGCCAGCCTTGGTCAGCACGCTCTGCAACTTATCTGCGCAGGCTGCATTGGCAGGGCTGTCGCCGCTTCTTGTGCCCGCGCCGTTTTGGGTTACGTAGAATACGTAGTCTGTGATGCCGGCACGGTTGGCACTGCCTTCGAGGTTCTCTACCTCTTGGGCTGTGATGTTGGTGGTGTTGTCTGCCTCATATGCACCGATGTCTATCTCGCAGTCCTTCACACGGTTGGTGTAGTCCATATCGGTGTCTGGCAGTTTCACGCCCTCGCCCACGTTCTGTGTACCTCCGTTCAGGCAAGGGTTGCCTGCCAAGCCGCCTGCCTCGTTGAGGCGGAAATCGTTCTGAAGGCGTGCCTTGTGGAAACGGAGGTCGTCTTTGCTTCCTTCATATCCCGAGATGGCAAATGGGTACACCGCCTTGTCGCCTGTGACGTTGCCGTCGGATACCGTAAACTTGTCGGATGCGTTGACGCTTCCGTTTACGTAGCAGTTCTTGGCTGGGTTGAAGCGGTTGGTGGCGGAAGAACCGATGCTGGTCGTTCCGTCAACTACGCCACCATTGCGCATGTTGTTATACACCAAACAGTTGTAGAGGGTCAGCGAAGACTCGATGCCTGTGGTGCTGTCTTGCCAGTGCATGATACCCGTGCCCTGGTTGTTGTTGCTCATGTTGTAAGCTACGGTGTTGTTGTAGAACTTGGCGTTCTCGATGAAGATTCCACCGCCCTGCGAGAGCGAGCGGTTGCTTGCTACGACCATGTTGTAGCCTGTGCCCTGAATCATGTAGGCACCGCCGCCGTAGTTGTCGTTCCATCCCCAGCAGAGGTTCTGGAGTAGGTAACTGTTGGAGATGACCGAGTTGTCGCCGTCCATGTAGAGACCGCCACCACGTGAGCGCTCGCCATGGCTCAGGTTGTTGACGATGATGAGGTTCTCCAGCTCGATGCCACGGAACACACGCACGCCGCCACCACCGTCACGGTTGGCGGTGTAGTGGGTGATGTAGCCATGGCGAATCGTAAAGCCGTCCCATTTCACCTTGCCCTTGGTGTATTCCTTGTAGTAGGTGTCGTCAGGATAGTTGCTGCCGATATAGCGATACTCGTTGGAGCTGACTCTTGAGTTCTTTTGGTCGCCCGACACGCCCCATGTAGGCACGCAGACGTCTGGCTGGTAGAGCACATAGTGACGTGTGGTCTTGGTCGCCTGGATGAGGTCGTCGGCAAAGGAGTCTGGCGAGTCAGACTTGTGCTCTGACCACCAAAGTTCCTTCTCGTTCTTGGTCATGTATACTGGCGACTCCTTTCGCACCTGTAGGATGGTCTCGTAGTCGGAAGCCGTCTCGTTCTCATAGTCCTTTCGGGCTGGCACGTATTGTGAGAAGAGAGGGTGACGGTCGCTTTCGCCTGGGTTTCCGTCTTTCTTGAAACCGCCATATACCTTTACGCCGTCTCGGATAACGAAGCCCTTGTAGTCGGTGTACACACCTGCGCCTACCCATACCTCCATGGAGTCGTTGGGATGCTCGGCATTCCATGCGGCAGCCTTCTCCACCGCATACTGTAGACCGCTCACGAAGGTCTCGTCACGGTTGTTGCTTACCTTGTGGAAACTGCCCCACTTCTGGTTCCAGTCCCATGCTTTGTTTCCGTTGTCTGTGCCAGATGTACCGCCGCTAAAGAAGGCACCATAGGCATTCGATTGCTGTCCGTATGGTGCTGAATCGGCATTATAATCGTCGCTGTACTTGGTGAAGTCGATGGTGGCAGGGAGCAGGGTGTTGTTCTCCGTCACATAGAAGTCGTTGCCTGTGCGGTCTTTGTTCACATTACAGATGGCGTTGCCCATGATGGCACGATCCCATGTCGTTCCATCATATTCCTTGCCTTCGTTCTCCTTCAGGAGATTGAAGTCAGGGGTACCGTCGATGCGGTCGTTGGTCTCGTTCTTGCCGAGCCAGTTGGTGTTGTAAGAGCGTACGTAGATGACTCTTCCAGCCTTTGGCAAGAGTGCCTCGTATGCGCCTAGGTCGGCTGCACCACCGAGGGTGCGCTCCTCGCCATTGAGGTCGGTGGTCAAGGTATAGGCTGCGCTCTCCTTGGCTTGATTGATGATGACACCTGTCGCTTCCGAGCTGGTGATAGGACGGAACTCGGCGTTGCCACCGTAGTATACGTTGGCATTCAGCTTGGCTCCCACCTCTCTGGTAGGATTGGAAAAGTTCTTCGCACCGTCTGCGCCCAGGGTGGCGATGTCGATGGTGTTGTTGGCTCCCTCTATGGCAAGCGACTTGAGGTTTACCTTGTTGCCTGCGGCAAAAGAGGAGGTGCCGATGTCGCTTGGGGCGGCACCGATGTTGTTGACGATGGTTACGTGGTCGAGGCTCAACTTGTTGGAGCTGTCGCCTAGGTCGAAGATGTCCTGGCTGTTGAGGTCGAGGTCGCTCAAGCAGGTGTTGTTGTTCACCACGCAGTTCTCCAGTCGCAGGGTTACGTTCTTGGCATCTTGGGTCATACCGATGGCAGAACCGTCGGATGCCGTATTGTTCTCCAAGATACAGTTGCGCAGAGTGACGCTCGTCTTGGCATCCGACTCGTCGGTGCTGCCGATGAGCACAGCACCACCTGACGGGATGTTCGCTGTTCCTGCCGCATATCCATGACTGATGACGATGCCGTCGAGTGTAACGTTGGCTCCAGCCTCGGCACGGAACAGGTGGTAGACGCCATCGCTCAGGTCGCTGCCGTCTGGGTTGCCGTCGAACTCGGTGCGATAGGTCTTGGCGTTTCTCTCTGCATCTGTAGGACTAGCCACCTTGCTTTCCGCTGGGTAGCCACCGAGAATGGTGAGTGGCACGGCTGTGGCAGGGAGGGTATAGGTCTTGGCTTTCGCCTCGTTCTCCTGGAAGGTGTATGGAGTCTTTGGGGTGAGATTACCCTCTCGGATGCAAATCTCGAACTTGTCGGTATCTCTCAGGTTGCGCTTCCCGATGCTACCCGTGGCTGTGAGATAGCTAATCTCGTCGCCTATCTGCAAGTTGCCTAGGTTGCTGAGTATGTCGCTGAGCGAGTTGATGCTCGTTGCCCATGTGGAACCGTTGCCAGAGAGGCTTTGGCTGTCGTGGTCGAAGTAGAGGCGCAGGCTATTGCTGGTCTTGTTCTCCTCGAATACATAGTCGTAAGCCTCGGCAAGGAAGGCTCCGATAGGTGGCTTGCTCTCGAAGTTGCGCTCCAGAATGTCGGTGCTAGGCTTGAAGATGACGTCCTGTGGCAATTCGGAGTAGAGCATACCTCTGCCACGGAGCACGGAGCCTCGCTTGGTTTGCCAGTAATAGAACACGTCGGTTACAGTGCTGTGTACGCCGATGTAGTTGACGTAGTCTTCTATCGTGTAGCCCTCTCCTGGGTCGAACGCCAAGCTGGCATATTCGGTAGGCATCTCGTAAGTGCCCTGCTGGGTGATGTTGTTCCAGGTGGCGGCGTTGAAGTCGGAGATGCCGTTGTTATAGAACAGTGCTGTACTCTTGGTGGCATTGGTTCCTGCGTAAACCTGTGCGTAAGAGGATGACTTGCGGTTGGCACTGGTGCCCGAAACGTTCTGGTTCACGGTGAGCGAGTTGTTCCATATCAGGTTGTTGATGGCGGTGCATTCCTTGGTTACGTACAGACCGCCTGTTCGTGGCGAACTGTTCTGGGCCGACTCGTCGATGGTGTTGACGGTGATGTTGTTGACGATGGTGTTCTGTTCCACGAGTCCCGAACCGTCCACGTAGACGGCTGCGTTCTGGGTACTGGTGTTGTTGGAAACCACCGATGTGGCGAGCACTTGGTAGAGTGGGATAGGATAGTTTTCGCTCTCCTTGAGGTATACGCCAGCGCCATTCTTCGCCGAGTTGTTGGTTATCATGGAGTTGCTGACGAATCCTGCGGTCTCCAGATAGACGCCGCCGCCCGACTCGGCACTGTTGTTGTATACCAGACTGTATCTCACCTGTCCGCCTTGGCAATAGACACCACCACCTTGCGAGCCTGTTCGGGTCTGTCCCGTGCTGTTGTATTTTACCACACAGTTGCGGAGGATGGCATTGCCATCGTTCATATATACACCTGCTCCCTTGTATGGGGCGTAGCTGGCGTCGACAGATTGCTGGTCGCTCGAACCTCCTTGGATGGTTACGCCATCGAGGATGGTCTGGTATTGGAAGGCGGAAGCCCCAGGCGATGGTGCAAACCATACCACGTGGTAAGAGCGGCTGGTGATGTTCCAGCCGCTGGTCTCGCTCCAGCTCTGCGTAGGCGAGTAACCGCCACCTTGCAGGATGGTCTCGTACTTCTCCGTACCCTCGCCAAACTGCCATTTCATCTCCTTGGTCTTGCGCTCGCTGATGGATTCCTCATCTCCCTTGAAGCCGCCTATCACGCTGATGCCGTCCCTCATCTGGAAGGCGAGAGGGGCATTGGTGGCATTGTCCACATAGCTGTCTGGAGTGTATGTTCCTGCGGCTACCCATACCTCGCCCTTGCCCTGCTTGCCATCGCCATAGAGCTTGTTGATGGCGGTCTGTAGGTTAGGCATCGCATCGTCCCACGAAGTACCGTTGGCATCGGTCTTTCCGTCGCTCTTCACGTAGAGGCGGCGACCGTTGCCCAATCGCTCACGCTCGTAGGCACCGATGTCTACTCTGCCGTTGTGGAAACGAGTGTCGCCGGCAAGGTCGGTAGTGGCATTGCTGCCTGCCCAGTTTTGATATGCTTCCTGCGTACTACCCTTGCTGAGCAGCGCCGACTGCTCTTTCAGTTCGAAAGAATACTGAGGATAGACCGACTGCATGTTGTTGAAGCTTCGGTCGTAACCGATGTTGGAGGTCGGGGTGAATATCCAGGCGGCAGCGTTGTCGCCGTCGAAGTTCTGATAACTTATCTTGAGGTTGTGCTTGGCATCGGTGCCTTCCTGGGCATTGGTTACCACGACCTCAGGATAGGCACAATACTCGAAGTTTGGTTTGGTAGACTTCTTGTCGAGTGCCGAGTTTCCCCAGATGAGGCTGTTGTATACCGAACCGCCGCCGTTGCTGGTGGCAGCCTTGCCGTCTTCGAGGTCGATGGCGGAGATGGTGTTGTGAACCACCGTACAGTTTACTACCTTGGCATTCTCAGAGAGACGGATGGCACCGTTCACGTTGTTGAAGATGACGCTGTTGTGTACAGTGCCCACGCCAGCTACCCAGATGGCACCGCCCATGTTCTTGCTTCCGCTTCGTGAACCTGCGGCATTGTTGAAGAAAGAGCTATGGCTGATGATACATGCCTTGGTACACTTTACGTTGGCATCCACGTAGATGGCGCCGCCTTGCTGGGCGTAGTTGTTTGTGAAGAAGCAGTTGCTTATCTGATAGGCACGGTTGTTGGCGTTCTGGTCGCTCGTACTGTTGGTCACGTAGATGCCGCCGCCATAACTGTTGCTGCCAGTGCCTGCTGCGCTACCTGCGGCAAAGGTGATTCCCTCTACCACGGTCGTCGTGTTGTTCTCGTTCTTGTTAGTCTCGTCCACGCCCAAGTCCATGGTCAGCACGTGGTAGGCATTGTCGCTACGAGTGCTGTTGGCAGGGAATATCAAGAGGTCGGAAGGCACCACGTCGTTGTAGCCGATGTCGGCGACGAGGGCACTCTGGTATTTCATCTTGTAGCTTTCGCCTGCGGTAGGACGTTCCGTGCCAGTTCCGCTGCATCCGCCATGCAGTCTCACGCCCGACTTCAGTCTGAAGCCTGCCTTGGTGGTAGGACGGTACATATAGTTCTCTCCGTTGATGGACACGTAGCCCAGGAGGTAGATGTCATCGCCAGCTACGGCAGTATCAAGGGCTTTCTCCAAGGTCATCGGAGAATCCCAACTGGAGCCGTCTCCATCCGCAGTGGCTGTAGCCGTGACATAAAACGACTTAGCCACAACCTGGGTTGTGGCAAGGAGGAGCAGGAGGCTCGCCGCTAGCGTTTGTCGTAATATCTTGTTCATTTATTCTTCTGGATATATTCTTAGTCTTTTTGTCTTTATTTCTTGTGTCAAGAGCCTAGCTTGTGGCTGCTCTTATTTGTTGTCGGTATTGTTTGTGGTCTTGCCGATGACAAACTCGGTTTGGGCACTGCTGCCCTTTATCTTGGTGTTGATCTTGTACCAAGTGGCTTGTTTCAGAGGGGCTATCTCCTGGAGTAGGAAGGTGATAGACCTGTTGCCTGTGGCGGTTGATGTGTTAGTGTCCTTGTCCTTCTCGGTAATGTCGAGGTTGAAGGTTATCTTCGGATTCTTGCTGCCGTCTGGGTAGAGGTAGTGGTACACCCTGCCGTTGCGCTGACTGATGGGAGTCTCGTTATAAAACTCCTTCTTGCCTCCCACGGCTTCCACGGTCGAGGCTTGCAGGCTAGGGAAAACTCTGCCGTATCCGCTGCCTGTCTCGTTGCTCGCACCGCCGTCGTATTGGAAGGACGAAACCTTGCAGTCTTCTAGCTTGCCATCGTTGTAACCTTGGTAGGCATCCCACTGTATATCGAGCTTGGTGGCGAGTCGAGTGAGGGGCATTCGCCAGTATTTCTTCATCGTGGCATCGTTGCCCTTGATGATTTCGAGGTCTCTTGTACCTGTGCTGATGCCATCGTCGTTTACGATGGTGGCATAGCCGGTGGCTACACTCATAAACTTGGCTAGGTCATCGCCGGCATAGTCGTTGCTTATCTTCATGTCGAGTATCTTCTCGTTGGTTGTGGCTGTTTCTGGGGCGAAGCTTACTTTCTCTGCCTCGTCTTTGGTGTAGGTCACGCCATATACGTTTACCGTTCCTTGTGGCAGATACATGGTGTATTCGCGGTAGCCATCTGTTGTGCTCGATGGGGAGAGCACAGAGTTGGTATGCTTTACCTCGGTGTTGCTGTCGAACTCGTCCTTGCTGAAGGTGTCGTAATAAACCATCTTTTCTGGCTCAGGGTCTATGATGTCGCTTCCCGTCTTCTTTTCTGTGTAGCCGACGATGATGGTGAGCTGATCCCAGTCTTCGTAGGTCTCATTCGTTGCCTCGCCTGGGTCTCCTACTCTTGTCTTGGCATCCTTCGACGCAGATTTCGGGGTCTGGATGGTTAGGATGATGGGGGCTGTGGTCGCTTCTGGCTGAGGCATGTCAGTTCCTCCTTCGCTGCTGCATCCTGCTAGCGTCAGCATGGTTGCCAGCAGCGTAGCGCTCCCTAATAGCTTGTGTATTGTATATCTCATGTTTCTTGTTTTTTATATGTCTATGTCGTGGCTGCCTCCTGGTTTCCAGTCGAGCTTCACGCTCACGCCTACGCTAGGGGTCTCGGAGGTAAAGCTGCCGTTGGGTTGTAGGATTACTTTGGCTATTTTCAGCCCTCCAGCCTTTAGGGGCACTGGGAAGGTGAGGATGTTTTGCGTGGTCTTTTCGCCAATCTTCACATAAATGTGACATTGCCAATTTTCCTTTGTGGGAAATCCCACGGCGTAAAGGGCTTCGTGCCTGTTGGTGCTAGCCACCTTGCTCGCCCTTACCACGGTGTTGTAATCGTAGGCATAGGTGCTGTCGCTGACGGCGAATGTGTTGGCTAGTCCTACGGCGCAACCTCTGATGTCCTCGTAATCCACGCCGTTCTTGTCGATGACCACGGCTACCGCTGCGTTCTGCATGTAGAGGGTGGACTGGAGGTTGCTGTTGAAGTCATCCTCGTCGATGTCGAGACGAGCAGAAAAAATGCCGTTCTTGTGAGAGTCGATGGTGTCGGTCTTCTCTTGCGTGATGGCGAGAGTAGATGCCTTGTCTTGCCCTGTGAGGCTGACGGCGCTCTCTGCCTCGGTGTTGGCAAGTGCCAAGTTGCGATAATTGTTGCGAGGCAGGTAGATGGTGTAGGATGCGCTGCTGGCATCCATCGGGTTTGCCTCGTGGTGGGAGAGGGCGTCATCGACAAAGAAGGATAGGTCGTTGTCCTTGGCATGGTTGGTGAAAACCGTGCCGAGTGCCGACTTCAGGCGAGCGGCAATCTCTTGCTCCTCGATCTGGTTGAGTTCCTGGTCGATGGTGGCATCCACCTGTGTATTGAGTTGCAGGGTGTAGCTGATTTTGTAGTCCTTGCCGCAGTCGCTCATGTCTTCGTCGATGCACGAAGACAGAGTCGCTGACATGGCTACTGCCAACAGTATTCCTGCCCTGAAAGTTCTAAGTATTTTTCTCATCTTTATATTTTAAAATATAATATGGTGCAAAAGTACGAAAATCTTTTGGTTTAGCCAAAGAAAAAAGTGGAAAGTTGTACGAGTCTCCTTTTTATTTTTCGTATCTTCATTTTGGAGTCTCTGCGGATTTCGTTATCTATGGAGAAACTGAATGGGGCAAGAAGTAAACAGATGGTTTGGGTTATCTTTTCTGTGTTGTGAAAGTTCTTGTTCTTTTTGTTGGCATGGTTTGCTGTAAATCCAATTCCGATTTCTGTTAACTCGGTGATTATTAATGCGCTAACGATGCAACTAAGCTTCAAATTGTATTCGTTCAGGAATACCATTAATTCTGTAATTTTGTCTGTCATAATTTTATTGTTTTGATGAAGCCGCAAAGTTAGTCAAATCTATGGTAAAGCGTAGCGAAAACGCGAAATACCTTTTTATTTAACATATTTATTTTCTCATGGGGTGATTGCGTGTAAATAAAAAAGCAGCAAGGATTTTGCTTCCTTGCTGCTTTGTTCTTAGTCCTTATCTTTGGAAAATTAATTGTCACCGCCGATTTCTACGCTGTATTTGAAGCCTTCCTTCCACTTCAAATCTACATTCAAACCTAATTGCATGTTTGTTGTGCGGATATCAGGGATAGTGTTGTATGCGTTCTTTAATGAGCTGATGGATGCAGTTACTTCTGTTTGGTAGTCGCTCATGAAAACTGCAGGGTTGGTAACGCCAGAAATGGTTTTGTTTTCTGGGCTTAGTGTGCCAACTAGGTAGAATTTTGCACCATTTGCAACAATGCCGTCGTAGCCTTCAAAGGCCGTGCCGCTGTTGTTTGTCAACTCTATGGCGAAATGAACGGACTGCTGTTCGCTTCCTTCTACTTGGTTAGGAAGTACGATCGTGTAGTTCGCCTCCGAATCGCTGTCGTATTTAGCATGCAATTTTACCTCGCTGTCGTAAATAGTCTTGATGAATGAGTTTGTCTTTGGCGTGAACTTGTAGTCTACCGCTTCTGGCTGGTTGCCAATAAGTAAACCTGTTACTTCGAAGCCGTCATCAGGAACTGAAATGTTGCCAGTTTCAGTATTATTGTCTTGTAGTGTAGCAGCCTTGCAATTTACTTGTAGCTTGAGTGATGCAACTCCGTAATTGATGGTGTTGCTTAGCGCAATGGCCTTTGTGTCTGATTCTACTTTGGCGTTGTCTGTTGTCCAACCACTCGTGAAACTACTTTTCTCCCATGTCGTAGGCCAAGCCGAAGCTGCTATTTTGGAAGTGTTGGTGTAAATTGGCGTATTTACATAATAGCTTAGAAGGGCAGGATATGTGATGTTGCTAGGGTTGATGTTCATAGCTCCATATACTGATTGCTCTTTGTAAGCGAATCCCTTAGTAGCGTCGTAGGATAGAGATACAGAACCGTCTGGTAATCCTAGGTTTTGTGGAAAGGTCAAGGTTGTGGTGACTTTACCATCTGTTATGTTGAAGCCTGTACAGTCTTTTATCACAGTTTCGAATTGTGTGAGAGCATTAGGCATTTGTTCGTACGATTTTTTGATATAGTCGTACAAGTCTTGAATCATAGCGCATGCGCTTTTTGCAGAACCAGCATTGAAATTATGGAATTTGGTGCCAGCGTTGATAAGGTCTGCATCATATTCTGGCCAAGCCTTGTCTATTTTGTTTAATGCACTGACAATCTTGGTTGGCTCGTCAGCGGAAAAGTCAACATTGCTGATGTTCTTTAGGGCGAATGATATGTCGGAAAGTGATTTCTTGGAGGTTCCTGTCAAGTCAAGCTCTTGTTCAAAAGCTCCGAGTGCATTTTTTTTAATGTCCCCAAAACCATAAAATACAAAATGAGTAGTTCCTGTTTCTACGTCAACGTCCTCATAGATTTTGTTTGAGTTGCTGTTCGAAATGGCATCATCTGCGTCTTTGCCAATGTTTGTTAACTTGAATGTGAATGCGGAAGTAGCGTTGTCTGTTGGAGCAGCATTGAATCCCAAAAGCCAAATGTTCTTCATGCCCAAGAATGTCTTTCCGTCTCCCTGTGTTTCTTCGCCTGTGGCGCGAGAAGAGGCTTTGGCGGAGCTCGAATTGCCACCATTCGCTCTAGGGATGTTGATGGCGAACTGGGTCTTTACGGTTCCTGTGGATGTAGGGCCTCCAGTGATGTCGGAGTCTGACGAGCAGGACGTCATTCCTGCTGCGCTCGCAAGCATCAGTGCGCTTGCAAAGCCGTATAGTTTCATTTTCTTCATATTGTTTTGTTTTTTGTTCTTAATTGATGTATTCTTATTTACTTCTTGTCTGTGTCGTTGTGCGTTGCCCCGATGTTGTAGACAAGCGATAGGGCAACCTTGGTAGGCATCAGCATCCCCTTGGTCTTGCTCTCTAGCTCGCTGGCGCATTTCTCGCAGCGATATTTCTTGTAGTGGGTGATGCCGTAGCCTAGTCCGATGGCGGCTTCCAGATTCCAGCGGTTGTCCCTCCCCAGGGGCCAATTATATCCATATACAATGCCCGCAGCCCCCAAGTCGCCTTGGAATCTGTGGTCTTTTAGCTCGGAGAAGATGCCGAGGGGGAAGTGAACGCCACCCGCATTGTAGTGCGAGTAGAGTAGGTCGATGCCCACGAAATGCCCACGATATGGGCTGCCGAGCCAGTGCCTTATCTCAGGTTCGATGGCGATGTGCTTTAGTTTCTTGTTGTCGCCAAGGGAGAATGGATTCCACCCTAGCGATAGGTCTAATGACCATTTCTCGGATAGCTTCGCCTCGGTGGCGATGTTTGGCGTGGCTGTCGCCCAATAGGCTATGTTGCTCTTCAGGCGCCAGTCTTGGGCCTGCGCTGTGGCCGTAGTGATGCCAAAAACTACCCATAATAGCTTGTATCTTAGCCTTATGTTCATTTCTTACTTTACGAAAACTAGTTTTGTATACATTTGCAAAAGTACTAATTATTTTTGATTCGTTAATATAATAGAGGTGAAATCGTTCTGATTTAGCAAAACTTAACTGATTTTACCCCCCCCATTCTCCGTATATCGTGCCTTTTTGATGTTTTTTAGGTAATGTTTCTTCTCTGTCTTGACATTTTCTTCAGATAGTCTTGCCACTTCAATACGGGTGCTAACACTTATTTTTGAAAATCTTAGTAGAATTTTCTATTCTGCTCAGCGGAACGGATGTTCTGCTGAGTGGAATATATGTTCTGCTGAGCAGAATATGCGTTCC
>CAVKXW010000017.1:0-5245 GCA_963660215.1 Bacteroidaceae bacterium
CTTCACCTTTTCATTGGAATCCCCTTTATTTACTAGGGTTTCAATGGGTGAAGGGAACACTTCACCCCCTCAGCTATACAGGGTAGCACAAGGTCATTTATAGATTTTGCAAACGTGTTTGCAAAATTTGTATAAATAATTTGGAAGTATCAAATAAATAATCTATCTTTGCGATAGAAATACAATAAGATATGATAAGCAAGGATAAATGTATAGAAACGCTGAAAGCTTGCAAAGACCAACTAAAGCAAAACTTTGGTGTAAGCTCCATGCTGTTGTTTGGTTCCGTTGCTCGCAATGAGCAGAAAGAATCAAGCGATGTCGATGTGTTTGTCGATATGAAGCCCAACTTGCTCCTCCTTGTCGGGGTCAAACAATATCTAGAGGAAAAACTAGGATGCAGCGTTGATGTCATCCGAAACCACAGAAGAATAGACAACTATCTTATACAACAAATACAAAGAGATGGAGTTGAAATTTTCAAATAACGAACTTATCCTGCACGTTCTTGAAAAGATAGAGAAAGCTATCACTACCCTTCAAGAACGCACAAGCGTCATCACTTGTGCAGATGACTTTGCGCTCACTCCTGCAGGCACAGAGAAACTTGATGCAGCTTGCATGATGCTAATTGTTATCGGCGAGAGCATCAAGAACCTTGACCGCATCACCGACAAACAATTATTGCCAACATATCCATCTATCAATTGGAAACAAGTGATGGGGGTAAGAGATGTTATCGCCCATCACTATTTTGATGTTGATATTGATGTCATCTTTCAGATTATCCATGATGACCTCAATCCACTACTGAATGCCATCAAGCATTTCAAAGACACAATTCATAATTAGTACTTCTACCTCCCTCGTCCGTCTGTCTCAACACCCCTTTCGCCACCAAGTCCTTGATGTCACGATTGGCAGTGTCTTGCGAACAATGGTTTATCTTGTACCACTTCGAGGAATTGAGTTTTCCCTCGAAGCCATCAAAAAGCATATTGAGCACTTTGCGCTGACGTTCATTGAAGACCACCATGCGATGCTTGTCCCAAAACCGAGCCTTGCGAACCACATTCTCCGTCTTTTGCAGGGCATTCTCCAATGCCGTCTTCAGAGTCAGCAAGAACCATTGTATCCATGGGGTTATGTCCAAGTCACCTTTCTGCGCTTGTTCCAAATGGTCGTAGTACTCCTTGCGATGATTCAGAATCTCGGAAGAAAGGCTGTAATAACGCTGGGATGCCTGGTCGGCACGAGAGAGCAACAACTCTGTCAAGGTTCTGCAAAGCCGTCCGTTGCCATCATCGAATGGATGAACCGTCACAAACCACAGATGCACCACTGCCGCCTTGACCAATGGGTCAATACCTTCCTCAGTATTAATCCAATCCATCAATTCCGACATCATCCTTGACACGTCCTTGCTAGCAGGTGCCTCATAATGCACCTTCTCATGTCCCAAGGCACCCGAAACCACTTGCATCGGCTCTTTGCCCTCACGCCATTGCGCCACAGCTATCTTATGAATGCCGCTTCGACCTGTAGGGAACAAGGCTGCATGCCAAGAGAACAAACGCTCGGCATCCAGAGGCACGGCATAATGCTGCACGGCATCCATTATCACTTGCACCACTCCCTCCGTATAATGGTCGGGCACAGGCAAGCCCTCATACTCTAAACCCAATTGGCGAGCCACGGAAGAGCGCACGCTATCCCGATTCAAGTCCTCGCCCTCTATTTTTGCCGAATACACGATTTCCTGGGTCAAGGAGTCGAGCATGGATTGGTTCTGTTCCTCGAAACCAAACATGGACACCCTGCCCAGCAACTTTCCCCTCAGCATATTCACTTCCGCCAAGGTATTGCTGAAACTCGCATTGTCCCATGTCATGTGAGGCCAATCCTCTTGCTGCCAAATGTAAGTTGTATTTCTCCTCATAATCGTTTCTTTTGGCTGCAAATATAGAGTTTTTTATCGGATTATGCAAGTTTTGCGGAGATTATTCGTCTTATTCTCCGCATTTTTGCGGAGAATAAAAGAAAAGCATCACTTAAAAACATGTTAGATATTGCACAAGAACCTCTGACTTTCCACTTGATAACTTATAATGACAAGAGTGTCTATACTTATTTTTTATTTCTCCATGACGACCTTGCCATTCTCTTCACAAACAAACTTCTGCTCGGTTCCATCCTTCAGCTTCACGATGATGCCCACGGCACCCTTCTCGCTTGGCGTGAAGTAATCGACCGATGCGATGTCGCCCGGCTCGGTATCAGAGCTTGGCTCATAGACGCAGACGAACGGATGATTCCATGCCTCGCCCTTCTGACGAGCTACGAAGGTAAGCACTGGCTGGTCAATGACCTTGTATGGCTGGTTAGGCATGCGCTCGTATTCGAGGTTGGCAGGAGAGAGAGCCTTGAAGATGGTGCGGTTCTCGTCCGCCTTCATCCACATCGTCATGGTTATCTCATGCTGACCATCCATCGCATTGACCACCTTCGCATCCTCTATCTTCGTAACGAACTGTGCCTTTACCGTGCCTTGCATCTCTGCGCTCACCTTATTATATATATAGGAATAAGCATAAAGGTGACCACCTGCGAAAGCAAGCTCTTCAGTTGGCTTCATATCGAGTGCCTTGCCCGATGCTGCGTCCATCATCTGCATCGTCTGACCGAGATTGTGATAGAAGTAATCATGGGCCTTGTCGTTGCCATCCTTTCTCTTGCTGCGGAACACGTCGATGTAATAGCCGCCCTTGTCGGAAGTCTTCACCACGGCAGTGGTACGCTGCTGCTCGGCTTGCGTCTCAGGCTCAAGGAAGCTAACCGTGGCATAGGTCAGTTTCTCCTTTTGCTCGGAGAGTTTCTTGCTGGCAGGCTGGTCGGCAGAAACCTCAGGATAGGAAGCCACCACCTTGAAGGCATGCTGCGACATCATCACTGGATAACTCGACACGCCATCCACTACCACGGTATTGTGGGCTGGCATCTGAGAGTAATATTCCGCATAATCCAAACCGCTATAGAGATACTTGCCGATACCTGCGTCAGGACCTAACACATATCCCTTGCCATAAAGTTCCAAGGAGATACCATTGGCATGAGCGTGGTTGCCGAGACTTCCATTGAGCGAAGCCATCAGGTCGTGCTGCTTGTCCATACCTGTTCGCATGGTAAGCCAAGACACGTTTGGCGCATAGAACATTGTAGATGTATATTTTTCTATCTCCGACAGGGGAGCATCCGAGGCAACCGCCTTCTTCAAGAGATTCATCTCCGAGATGAGACTCTTGTTCTTATGGCGAGTGGCATACTTCAAGATATTTTCGATGCCGCCAGTGTTCAGATAGTTAGGGTGGGTATCGCCAAAGCCAGCAATCATACGATTCGGGAAAAGATATTCTGCCGATGTCTTCACGGCATCCACTAGAATCGGACGCTTGGCGAAGAGATCGATGTTAGCCTTCTCGTCGAGCATGTTGGCAAAGTCGCAGATAGTGCCAAGCACGGTGGTACTGTACCCCGGCGACTCATACCAAGTCTTGGCATTCTTATCGAAGCCGAAGTCGATGAGTTTGTTCATGCTCCATTGGCGGATGCTATTTTGGTTCACCACATAGTCAAGATAGTATTGCTTGCCTCTTCCATCGGCATAAGCCTTGTCGTCTTGCAGTATCAAGGCAATCTTCACGATGAAGTCAGCCTGAAACAAGTCCCAGTTGTTATGAGGCACGCCACCAGCGATGATATTCTCCGCCCACTTCTTGAAACCAGTCTCGATGATGGCTTGGTCTTCCTTCACAAGATTCTTGACGAGCGGATACATCTGGGTGAGTTCCGTGATGATGTCTTCGTGGATAACCTCGAAAGTAGTCATGCCGACGAGCGTCTGCTGATGACCATGGTTGAGGTCGGTAGGCACATTGCGGTAGGCGATACCCTTCATATAGACATCCAGCACCTTAGCCGCCATCTGCCCATAGCGCATATCGCCAGTGGCGGCATAGATGCGAGCGGCATCACGGGCAAAGCCCATTATCTGACGATTCACGCCAGCGATGTTGCACCCCGTCTTGGCAGGTGAAGTCTTCTCCATCTTGCCTGTCTGCTTGTTGATATAGGTAACGCTACCCTGCTCGTCGTCATCGTAAGGCACGAGGTCTTCTAGCTTCGGGCGATTGTATTGGCTTTCCGTGCCACGAGTTCCGTTAAACTTCACGGTAGGTTCAGGCGCACGCTCGCCTCCAGGGCTCGCAAAGGTCTCGCCATTTACGAACACATCGGTGGCGTGGGTGTTCCAGAACATCTGCAAGCGAGAGTAGAGCCAGTCGGGCTGCTTGTCCACCTGGCTCATCACGTTCTCTATCTTTCCCTTCAGCTTGGTTATCTCAGGGTCTTCCACCTTCTTCTTGCCCTTGGCAAAGCAGAAAGTAGAACAAGCGAGGAGCAACCAAGCCGTCATTGTCATGTATAAAACCTTTTGTTTCATGCGATATTTCATTATTCGTTTTGCTCGTATATTCCCTTATAACATTATTTCGATAGTAATACGATTGGCAAAACGAATATACGTACAGGAAAGCGAGAAGAGTGAAGAACAAAGAGTGATGAGTGAAGAAACAACGTTCGGCGGACGAAGTGAAAGTCAATTCTATACAGAAAAGCGAATGTACGTCCTATCGTCGAAGCTCTTGTTACCCTCCACGATTCCTTTCGTGGCGATAAAGGAGGCGATGTTCTGAGGGTCGTTGGCCAGTTGTCGAGCCAAAGCCTCCTCGCTCTCTGCAAGAGTTGGTTTAAGAAAAGGATAGCCATCGCTCGCCAAGACTACTTCGATAGGACTTGAAACAACCCTTACTCCCTCCTGATAGATGGGAAATCCATCGATGACAGTATAAGACTTGTTCTGCCCCGAAAGCATCGCCTCGATGAGCAAAGGCTCTATCTGCTTGCGAGCCTCAGCAGGAGCCATTCCTTGCTTAATGAGCGAAGCACGTCTTTCAGCAATCTCCTGCTCGTAAGGCTTGCCGTTCTCATAGAGTTTGTCGTCGATGATGGCTTGGCAATCGCCCACCATCCATACCTCTCTCCTAGCCTTGCTATAAAGAATTGCCGAAGCGGTGAGTCGTTCCTCAGGATGCTGTGCCATTCGCTCTGCCACCCCCAACTGTTCATACACCTTATTATATATATAGGCAGTAACGCCCTGACAGAAGTCATCCACCGATGCCTCCGC
>CAVKXW010000017.1:5679-34362 GCA_963660215.1 Bacteroidaceae bacterium
CCGTGCCACCGATAAGTAGCCTTGGCACCATGGCTACCCTTTGCATCCGCCGATATATTCACGAGCCGATGAGCATAAAGCCGCTTGAGTGCCGGCGAGTCGTGATAGTCATTGAAGTCGCCTGCCACGATAATCTTGGCATCGGAATGGAGCGCATAGATGGAATCTACAGATGCAGCCAACCTATCTGCCACATAAAGGCGATAAGGTCGGGATGCCTCTTCTCCTCCTCTCCTACTAGGTGCATGAACCACAAAGACATGCAGGGTATCACCGCTCATAAGTAGCCCCGAAGCATAGAGTATATCTCGTGTAGGATGGGTATCAGGCAGCGGAACAATTCGGATGGAATAAGAAGAGAGCAGGCGAAAGGAGGAAGGCTGGTACATCAAGGCTACATCGATGCCTCGCTCATCGGGCGAATCAGTCATTACGTATTCATAACCTGCTTCTCTAAGCAAAGAACGTTTGGTGAGGTCTACCATCACCGAATCATTCTCCACCTCGCACATTGCCACCAAATCTGGCACAGATTTTCCCTGAGCCAGAATTTCCTGTCCTAGCTGATTCTGCTTAGCCCAATAGCGATAAGGCGTCCACTTATAGCTGCCTTCCGGCAAATACTCCATGTCATTTTTTAGAGAATCATGTCTCGTATCGAAGAGATTTTCGCAGTTCAGTTCCATAAAAGTGAACAAACTTGATAGGATAAGTGATAAAAACATAACTTTTTATTTTGTATTGTCAACGATTTGATGTATCTTTGCAGTCGGTTTTATGTAGGTCCCATAGTTTAACGGATAGAACGGAGGTTTCCTAAACCTTTGATCCGAGTTCGATTCTCGGTGGGACCACATTAAAAATAAAGGTCGCTCCTATCTCTGTAGGAAGCGACCTTTTTATTATATTATTTATATAGATTTCTTTCTTTTGTCCGATGATAAGTCGGATAAAAGAAAGAAATCTATATTATTTTACTTCAGCAACAACAGCCTCAGCAGATGCCTCTTCCTCCTTAATCTTACGCCCCATTACGATGTAAGCCATAGGAGAAGCGATGAAGATTGATGACAAGGTACCGAATACGACACCGAGAATCATTGCGAACGAGAAGCTGCGGATGCTGTCACCACCAAGGATGAAGATGCAGAGCAACACGAGCAATGTTGAGGTAGAGGTATTGATGGTACGTGCCAATGTCTCATTGATAGATGAGTTGAAGATCTGCTGACGGTCTCCCTTAGGATGGAGCTTCAAGTTCTCACGGATACGGTCGAACACCACCACCTTATCGTTGATAGAGTAACCTACCACGGTAAGGATAGCACCGATGAAGGTCTGGTCGATCTCCAAAGAGAATGGTACGATACCCCAAAGCAATGAGTAGAAACCGATAACGGTCAAGGCATCGAATGCCAACGCAATGGTAGAACCTACAGAGAACGCTACGTTGCGGAAACGGAGCAAGATGTAGAGGAAGATGGCAATCAAAGCGAAGAGCACGCTATAGATGGCACCCATAGTGATGTCCTTAGCTACAGATGGACCCACCTTGGTACTACTGATGATAGAACCACCCTGGCGAACATCTGGGTTCTTGAATGCCTCAACGTTCTTCTGAGATACCAAGCCAGCCTTCTTCAATGAGTTGTAGAGAATAGTCTCTGCCTCATCATCTACGGTAGGGCTGTTGCTCTCGATCATATAGTTGGTAGATACACGGATAGTCTTACCGTCTGTACCGATGGCGATGGCGCTAGTATTGGCCTTGGTTCCGTCGGCATTGACGAAAGCGTCACCGAGCACTGTACGAATCTGCTCAGGCTCTACTGAGTTCTCAAACTGTACTACGTAGTTGCGACCACCAGTGAAGTCGATGCTCTTGCTCAAGCCACGTACCACGAAGCTACCGATGAATACCACTGCTGCAACGATGGCAACGGTGAAGGTAGTCTTGTACATAGACATGAACTTGTACTTCTTGCCCTGCATCAAGTTGTGAGAGATAGGAGTATCAAACTTGCAGTGCATCCACTTGTCGTGGTTCAACTTGTGGTCGTAAACCAAACGAGTCAAGAATACTGCTGTGAAGAATGACACTACGATACCGATGATCCAAGTGGTAGCGAAACCACGGATAGGACCTGTACCTGTAACAAGCAGGATAACACCTGTAATCAAAGATGTCAAGTTAGAGTCGAAGATGGCAGAGAAAGCATTGCCATAACCAGCGGCAATAGCCTGCTTCATACCCTTGCCAGAGCGAAGTTCCTCCTTGATGCGCTCATAGATAAGCACGTTGGCATCCACGGCAGTACCCAGGGACAAGACCATACCGGCAAGACCTGGCAATGTCAAGGCTGCCTGGAACGATGTCAAGATACCCAGTGTGAAGAATACATTGACGAGCAATGCCAAGTTGGCCATCATACCAGGAACGATGTTGTACATCATCACCATGTAAAGCATCAAGAGTACGAAAGCCACAGCGAATGAGATGATACCCATCTGGATAGACTGAGCACCGAGGGTAGGACCTACGACCTCCTCCTGGACGATACGAGCAGGAGCTGGCATACGACCAGACTTCAAGGTGTTAGCCAAGTCCTTGGTATCCTCGATAGTGAAGTTACCACTGATCTGAGAGCTTCCACCATCAATCTCGCCATTGACACGAGGAGCAGAGTAAACCACGCCATCCAATACGATAGCGATAGCCTTGCCCACGTTGGCCTTGGTCATCTGAGCCCACTTGCGTGCGCCCTCTGTATTCATCTTCATGCTTACTACAGGAGAACCCATCTGGTCGAACTCGTCCTTGGCATCGGTGATGACATCACCCTCCAATGGAGCACGGCCTGTGGTGGTTGTCACCTTCAAGGCATGAAGCTCATAGATATTCTTAACCTTCAAATTGTCTGCTGGCTTAGCACTCCAGAGCAAACGCAAGTCTGAAGGCAATACACGCTTAGCCACTGCAGAGTAGATAATCTTGTTGATTTCGGCAGTATCGCGAACGCTAGCATAACCTACAGTGCTCAAACCACCACCGAGCTGCAAGCGAGCCAACAATGGGTGAGCCTTTACTGCGGCTGCATTCTGAGCGTCCTCGCCTACCTTGTCGGAAGCATCGTCCTTCTTCTTGATAGAGAACTTAGCCTCAGCCTTCTTAGGCTCTGCCTTGGCTACCTCCTTCTGAGCGGCGGTAGTATCGGCAGCTACGGTATCAGTCTTCTCCTCGCCGTTGTCGCCATTGGCGATGCGAGTATCGAGCTGCTGGAGGTATGGAGCGATTTCCTCAGAGTTATATGTCTCCCAGAACTCAAGGTTAGCACTACCCTGGAGCATCTTACGCATACGCTCAGGCTGGCTGATACCAGGCATCTCGACCATGATACGGCCCTGCTGACCTTCCAACTTCTGGATGTTAGGCTGTACGACACCAAACTTATCGATACGAGTGCGGACAACGTTGAATGAGTTGTCGATGGCATCCTGTACAGAAGAGCGGATAGCCTTCTCTACGTCAGCGTCGCTGCTCTGAGGAGAAACCTTACCCTGCAACTGCTGGGTAGCGAACACTTCTGCGAGTTTATGACCAGGTGCGCTCTTATGATAAGCGTTAATGAAAAGTGACACGAAGTCACCACCGTTAGCTTCCTCCTGAGCTCTTGCTTCCTTCATGGCATTGGTAAAACCTGCGTCGGTCTTGTGATCGGCGAGATTCTCAATTACATCAGGAACAGAAATCTCAAGGATTACATTCATACCGCCCTTCAGGTCAAGTCCTAGACCAATCTGAGTCTCCAAGCAGTTCTGATAAGAATAAACACCCAAGTACTTCACAGAATCCTTATAATCCTGCTGAGCGATAGGGTCTTTAATCTTTGCAGCCTCGCTGTCATAGTAACGTGTGGCAAACGAGAATGACAAATAGAAGATACTTGCGAGAGTCAATAAGACGGCTACACAAATTACAATTCCTTTGTTTTGCATTTCTATTTATTGTTATTAATTATTTATTCTCTATATAAAGTCGTGCAAAAATAAGCATTTTTTTTCTTATATAAGAATAATTTGCCCTATTTTTGCACTTTAGGGCGCATTTTTAGCTTACAGATGATAGGATAATGGTCTGAAACATTAATTTTATCATCAACTTTACACTCATAGGGTTTCCAATCATCCGAACACATGATGTTGTCAATACGCACAAAAAAACCACTGTGATGATAACTAACGCCCACCCCATTACCGCTTGCGATATAGCAGTCAGTCAGCCCTTTGGCTATAGTGCGATGAGCATAGGAGATAGGTCCATCATTGAAGTCACCACAAAGGATGATGCTCTCGCGTTTGTGCTGATCGACATACTTCGCCACAGCCTCAGCTTCGGGAGCACGCTTTTTGGTTGCCTCAGCTAGTTTTTCTACCAATAACTTGGAAGTTTCCTCTGCCGTATCAGCTTTCAATTTTCCAATCACAAGGTTCTTGAATTGCCGCCTGTCTTCCAAACTAAGCCCTGTCGTTTCCAAATGATTATTAATCAGTAACACTTCCCTATCCTTCACTTTTAGGCGATAAGCCATACTCATGTTGCCTTTCGACTCATACGGAATACGCTCTTTTGACAAAATAGGATATTTGCTTAGCAACATCAGGCAAGTACCCCCAAAAGGATGATAGCTAGTATCCCTATAAGCATAGATTGGCTTCAACAAACTGTCTATCTGACGGATATTTTGCACATTAGGCATTGCCTCTTGTAAGCAAACGATGTCGGCATCCTGCTCTTGAATATACGCCAAACAAATATTGGTACCTTCCGCATCCAAGGTCTGGTTTCCAAAATTCCATGTGTTATACGAAAGCACCTTGATACATCCCTTAGGAGCTTTCCCTGAGAAATTGATAGGCATATACTTACGTACAGGGGCAAAGCATATCAAAAAACCCACAACAGGTATCATCAAATATTTGGGCTGAAATAACAGCCAAAAGAACAAGAAGCCCAAATTTATCAATAAGAACACAGGAAAAAGAAGACCTATATTAGCCAACATGGGGAACTTTTCTGGTGAAAACAAATCAGAAAAGCCCACCAATAGCATGACTACAATCGTAGCCACATTAGCCCCTGCTATCATCTTATAGGTAAATTCCTTAAATCCTTTAAACATAAAGCTATATCTACGCTTTTTATTACTTATTGCTTTGGTCAAAAAGAGTCTGTTTTTCCTCCTGTGTCAAGCTATCATAGCCACTCTTTCTTATCTTGTCCAAGATACGGTCTATCTCAGCTTGCGACACATTCTTCTCATTAGGCGTACATTCTGCATCCTGCTCATTGCGAGCTTGGTAAGAGGCATTTTGGGTATAAGAAAAATGACGGTTTCCCATGCTACGTCTCCCTCCAAAAATATTCTTCACCTTGTCGAAAGCATCCGCAGCATTAGAACCAGAATAGCCTCCTGCCGTTTGGTTGCGCCAATAGCGGATTAAGAAGAAACCAAACACCATGCCACCAAGGTGAGCAATATGAGCCACTCCATCACCCGATGTTGCCAAAGCAGAGAACAATTCTATAACGGCATAACCCAACACAAAATACTTTGCCTTGATAGGTATAGGCAAAGGGAAGATAAAGATTCGTTCGTTAGGATAAATCATACCGAATGCCAACAAGATGGAATAGATGGCACCAGAGGCTCCCACCGTAGTCCACATATTAAGATATTCGCTCATGGCAATGCGAGCAGTACCCGTATTCACAAAATCGTATGCAGACAAATCCTTCACTATATAGGTCACAAATTGTGCAGCCTCCTGAAAGAGTCCTGCTCCCACACCGCACACAATGTAATAAAAAAGGAATTTCTTTGGCCCCCAGACTCTCTCTACCACACAACCAAACATCCACAGGGCAAACATATTGAAAAGAATATGTTCAAAGCCCCCATGCATAAACATATAGGTAAACAACTGATAGATATGAAAATCGGATGCCAAAAAGAAATGCAACCCTAGCAAATCATTCAACATATAGCTACCCGAAGCATCCGTGCCAATAAAATAGCAAGCGATAAATGCCACGACATTAACTATCAACAAATTCTTTGTCACTATCGGTATATTGCGCATAACTTATTTCTATATAAACATTTAATAAACTAATTCATTTTATAATTTGGTGGCAAAATTACTAAAAATATCCGTGAAAACACCAAAAAAAAGGCATATTACATTTAATTTTCATTATTTTCTTCACTTTTCTGCATTTTTTATTTGAACTTTGAAAGGAAAAAGCTATATTTGTAAGCGAAATCAACTTTCGAACAATATTATTAATCATTTAATAACGTAAAATTATGAACAAGACAGAATTGATCGACAAGATTGCAGCAGGTGCAGAGATTACAAAGGCACAAGCTAAGGCCGCTCTCGAAGCAACAACAAACGCATTGAAGGAAGCTCTCATCGCAGGTGACAAGATTCAGTTGGTAGGCTTCGGTACATTCAGCATCAACGAGCGCCCTGCTCGTGAGGGTATCAACCCAGCTACCAAGGAGAAGATCCAGATTGCAGCCAAGAAAGTTGCCAAGTTCAAGGCCGGTGCTGAACTCGCTGATGCAATCAATAAATAATTTGTAAAGATTATTTTAAACAAAAATATAGGGCAGTCCTTTTGGGACTGCCCATATTTTTTTTATAACTTTATAACTGATGTCTATTTTCATAACATCTTTTGTTCACTTATTTTGGCTGTTTGCCAATATATGCCAAGATGCCACCGTCTACGTAGAGGATATGACCATTCACGGCGTTAGAAGCATCCGATGCCAAGAATACAGCAGGACCTTCCAACTCCTCTGGGGCCAACCAGCGACCGGCTGGAGTCTTAGCACAAATGAAGCTATCGAATGGGTGACGGCTACCATCTGCCTGGCGCTCACGCAATGGAGCTGTCTGAGGCGTAGCGATATAACCAGGGCCTAAACCGTTACACTGGATATTGTACTCACCATACTCTGAGCAAATGTTGCGAGTCAACATCTTCAAGCCCCCCTTGGCTGCTGCGTATGCAGAAACTGTCTCACGTCCCAACTCGCTCATCATAGAGCAGATGTTGATAATCTTGCCATGTCCCTTCTTGATCATACCTGGGATAACAGCCTTTGATACGATGAAAGGAGCGGTCAAGTCGATGTCTACCACCTGCTTGAACTCATCCACCGACATCTCTGTCATTGGGATACGCTTGATGATACCAGCGTTGTTAACCAAGATGTCGATGACACCGAGCTCCTTCTCAATATCAGCCACCATCTTCTTCACCTGCTCCTCATCTGTTACATCACAGATATAACCCTTGGCATCAATACCCTTAGCCTTATAATCAGCCAAAGCCTGATCCATATGATGCTGGCTACGGCAGTTGAAAGCAATCTTAGCACCAGCCTTGGCGTAAGCCTCGGCGATAGCGAAACCGATACCGTAAGCGGCACCTGTTACGAGGGCTACCTTACCCTCGAGTGAGAAAAGTTTGTTAAAATCCATACTTTTGTATTTTGTTAATTGTTTGATTTGTTTTTGTCTTCTATGGGGCAAAGATACAAAATATTTTTGAATCTTACTCTAAATCAATACGAAAGATATGGTCTTTTTACTTATTTTCTCATTTCCGACACCCTTTCTAACGTTTCCTAACCCTATTACTCTTTCATATAAAAAGGCACATACATTTACACATCTCTTGTAATGGAGAAGGAAATCTAAGCCTTTCCAAACAAAACACCCCCCAAATCCGTAAGATTTGGAGGGTATTACGATATGTTGTCCCAGGCGGATTCGAACCACCACTGACAGAACCAAAAACTGTAGTGCTACCATTACACCATAGGACAATCAAATCGACTGCAAAGGTAGTGGATTTTTTCTCCACTACCAAATTATTTTGCTACTTTTTACATTTAAAGTGCCATTTTGCTCCCTTTCAAGGGCAAAAGACCCTCAAAAGTACTTATTTCACGGTAATCAAGAAGTAATTCTTCTTGCCTTTCTGTACCAAGAGATACTTGCCGTCGATGAGATCATCGGCAGTAACCACCTGGTCGAATGCCTGAAGTTTCTCCTTATTAAGCGATACACCACCGCCCTTTACGAGCTTACGCATCTCACTCTTGCTAGGGAATATCTCCATGCCTTCCTGGTTGAAGAGGTCTACGGCTGTTCCGCCAAGCAAACTCTTTTCGATAGTATAGTGTGGCACATTCGCAAAGACATCATTCAAGGTTGCCTCGTCGAGCTGGGCAAGATTTTCCTTGGTTGCCTTACCAAAGAGGATGTTGCTGGCAGCGATAGCCATATCCAAATCCTCCTTAGAGTGAACCATTACTGTTACCTCCTCTGCCAAACGCTTCTGGAGTACACGACGACCAGGATCTTGCTTGTGCTCCTCTACGAGTGCATCGATAGTTGCCTTGTCGAGGTCGGTGAATATCTTGATGTACTTCTCTGCATCCTCGTCGCTCACATTGAGCCAGAACTGATAGAATGCGTATGGAGTTGTGCGATTTCTATCGAGCCAGATGTTGCCACTCTCTGTCTTACCAAACTTCTTGCCATCTGCCTTGGTAATCAATGGGCAAGTTAGGCAGAAGCACTCTGCGTCGTTGCCAAGAGTACGGTGAATCAACTCTGTACCTGTGGTCATGTTACCCCACTGGTCGTTGCCACCGAGCTGCAAGCGAACGCCATACTTCTGATACTGATAGAGGAAGTCATAACCCTGGAGCAACTGATAAGTGAACTCTGTGAAAGACAAGCCGTCACGAGCCTCACCATTCAAGCGCTTCTGCACGCTATCCTTTGCCATCATATAGTTGACAGTGATGTGCTTACCCACCTCACGAGCGAAATCAAGGAAAGTAAAGTCCTTCATCCAGTCGTAGTTGTTGACCATCTCAGCCTTGTTAGGCTCTGTGCCATCGAAGTCGAGGAACTTAGATACCTGCTTTTTGATAGCTTCCTGGTTATGATAGAGAGTCTCTGAGTCGAGAAGGTTGCGCTCCTGGCTCTTGCCAGAAGGGTCGCCAATCATACCCGTAGCACCACCCACGAGCAGATAAGGCTTATGTCCACAACGCTGCAAGTGGCGCAACATCATGATACCACAAAGGTGACCGATGTGCAGAGAGTCTGCAGTAGGGTCAGTTCCGAGATAGGCAGACACCATGTGGGTGTTGAGGTATTCCTCAGTACCTGGCATCATCTGCGCCAGCATACCACGCCATTTCAATTCTTCAACAAAGTTTTTTGCCATCGAATGTGATTCTTTATTATATTATATAATGTATATGGGGCCTAGCGATACTGCCAGAAACTTACGGAACGGGGTCATAGCCCGAACCACCCCATGGATTGCACCTCAAAATGCGCCATATTGCCAAGATAAGCCCTTTGAAAGGACCATGCTTGAGAATAGCTTGTCTCGCATACTCCGAGCATGTAGGGCGAAAACGACATGAAGGCGGAGTGTAAGGGGTTATGAACTTCTGATAAAATTTTATCGGTAACACCAAAGCCCACACAAGGAACTGTTCCACCCCATGCACTAACATTAGCAGAAACTTCATCATAAGCCATCCTGTTCTCGAGAAGTTTTCTGTTGCTTGACATCCAACTTCTCCACCAACCGACTCAACAACTTGCGCATCCTATTGGCGACAAGATGAGATGTCTGCAATTCGTCTACTTGCCAAATGAAAGCTACGAGTAATTGTTTATCGCTCATTCCATCCATTAAGGCTTTCAACTCTTGCCTCTGAAGTCGGAAAGTCTCGCGTATCTGCCTCTTCACTCTATTGCGTTTTACAGCACGTTTAAAGAAGCGTTTAGACACACTAATCAAGACCTGCATCGAAACATCCCGCTCATCTTTCTTGTCCACAAGAAGAAACACTACTCGTAAAGGCCATACCGATATAACTTGGGCACTGCCGCCAAAAAGTTGGTCTATCAGCACCTGCTTACAGAGATGCTCTTCCTTTCCGAAAGTGAATTTTCCGTCTGCCGACATATTTCTACTATTTATCTATCTATTTGTTATGACGCTTCAGATAGTCAGCCAAAGCACCTGTCATAGAAGGGAATTCCTTGCTTGGGGCTTCCAGATCGAGTCGCAATCCTTCTTCTTCTACGGTTTTGGCAGTAGCTGGTCCGAAAGCACCAACTGCAATATTTCCTTGCTTAAAATCAGGGAAGTTCTTCTTCAATGCCTTTACTCCTGTAGGACTGAAGAATACCATCATATCATAGTCGAAGTTGTTGATTTCTTCCTCAGTAAAGTCATTACTTACCGTGCGATACATCACACATTCTGTATGGTGAAGCTTTTTCTCATCAAGTAGGTTGGCAATATCATCATTGTGCACACAACTTAATGGTACCAAATACTTCTCGTTCTTATGGCGGGTCATTTGGTTCATCAAACCATCAATCTTACCTGTTTCTCCAAAGAACACCTTACGCTTACGATACTGCACATATTTCTGTATATAGAGTGCGATAGTCTCAATCACACAAAAATACTTCATATCCTCTGGAATTGTGATGCGCATTTCTTTTGCCAATTTAAAGTAATTGTCCACGGCATGACGAGAAGTAAACACAACTGCAGTGTAATCAAGCAAATTAATTTTTTGCTGACGAAATTCTTTAGCCGAGAGTCCCTCAACCTTGAAGAATGGCCGGAACACGCATTCTACTCCATACTGCTTTTGGATGTCATAGTATGGTGACTTCTCACTCGCGGGTTTTGGCTGAGAAACTAAAATTTTCTTTATCATTTTGTCTTAAAAGTTTATTTTCAAATAATGGCTGATTATCACTAGTCCACCCCAAAGGGCAAACAACGGTACCACTTCGAGGGCACAAAAGTACAAAAATATTTGCAAAAACATGCCATTTCTTCTAAAAAAGATAATGTAACTCTTTAAAAATGACAATATTTTAACTATACCGAACACTACCAGTGTATATATTACGGCTATTTGCAAGGGGAAATTGAAATATAACAAGAGCAATACCATTTGAAATAACAGCTCCCCCTGACAGGAGAAAAGGAAGAGATATGCCTTCAACCATTGTACATTTTTTTTCTTTTCAAAGAACACCCATCCAGATACTACATAGAGTAGCATTTTGAGCAAAAAATAGCCTGCAATACAACCTGCATAAATGCTGATTACTTGATATTGGTCGATGATGAACGTATCACTGATGGAAGCCTTGGAATATATGAAGTAGCCTATGGCTATCAAGAGACATGTTTGCAACACAAAGAAGAATTGGAATCTTATTTCCGTGCTCGTCTCCGTCACTTCTGTAGTTCCCACTCGTGGTGTTCGGAAGAAGTTCTTTGCTTGTCGAATCACAAAGTGTTTTGACTTAGAGAAAGCGACACAAGCCAACAAGAAGCACAGGAGCAACAATGAAGTGATAAAATTATCGCCAGCCACAGTATAAGGAACAGGATCGCCCGCCACACCAAGCCTTCCACCTTTTAGCTCTGGATGGAATAGAGTATCTTTCGAGAAGAACGACTCACGGTAATATTGCGGGAGACTCGCATCACGAAAGCTCTTGCCTGGCTTCTGTCCAGGAAGGTGCAGCGTATCAGGCATTTTGCTCCAATGAATCTCGCTGGGCTTGATGTGCGCACGAATCATAGAGTCTTGCTGGGCAGGAGTAGCATTCTTAGGCAGCCAACTCAGCACCTGCTTAGGTGTGAGTTGGCTGCTATGTTGTTTCAGCGCTTGTTGCTGTGCTTCAGCTTCCAAGGCTGGCTCTGAAAGTATCGAATCTGCTTGCTGCACCATTCTTTAAAGTCCAAAAGCTTTCTTTATATCATCTACCTTGTCTAGTTTTTCCCACGTGAAGAGCTCTACCTTCAAGGTCTTTGCCTCGTGGTAACGGCTGGTAAAGGTCTTTTCCACGACCTCGTTCTTGCGACCCATATGTCCGTATGCCGCTGTCTCCAAGAACATTGGCTGACGCAACTTGAGCTGGCGCTCGATAGCCTTAGGACGGAGGTCGAACATCTCGGCAATCTTCTTGGCGATTTCGCCATCGGTCATGTCGACGTGGCTTCTGCCGTATGTGTTCACATAGATACTTACTGGCTCAGCTACACCGATAGCATAGCTTACCTGTACCAGCATCTCGTCTGCCACACCAGCAGCCACCATATTCTTGGCGATGTAACGAGCAGCATAAGCTGCCGAGCGGTCTACCTTGCTAGAGTCTTTGCCCGAGAAGGCGCCACCACCATGTGCACCCTTTCCACCGTAGGTATCCACAATAATCTTACGACCTGTAAGCCCAGTGTCTCCATGAGGACCACCGATAACAAACTTACCTGTTGGGTTTACAAAATACTTGATGTCGTCATTGAAGAGAGCCAACACCTTGTCGCTCAAGTGAGTCTTCACGCGAGGAATCAAGATATTGAGCACATCCTCACGAATCTTTGCCAACATAGCCTCGTCGTCGTCCTCGCCATTTGCCTTCTTGATGAAGTCGTCGTGCTGGGTAGAGACCACGATGGTGTCAATACGCTGTGGAACGTTGTCATCTGAATACTCGATGGTAACCTGGCTCTTGGAGTCTGGGCGCAGATAGGTCATCACCTTGCCCTCCTTGCGGATGTCGGCAAGCACACGCATGATGAGCTGCGCCAAGTCGAGCGAAACTGGCATATAGTTATCAGTCTCATTGGTTGCATAACCAAACATCATACCTTGGTCGCCTGCGCCCTGATTTTCATCTTCTTCACGGCTCACGCCACGGTTGATGTCATCGCTCTGCTCATGGATGGCGGTAAGCACGCCACAAGAATCACCATCAAACTGATACTCACTCTTTGTATAGCCAATCTTCTTGATGGTCTTGCGAGCGATAGTTTGCAGGTCGACGTATACGTTAGAGCGCACTTCGCCCATGATAACAACCTGTCCTGTAGTACAGAAAGTTTCAATGGCGCAGTGAGCATGATCATCGTAAGCCAAGAACTGATCGAGCAAGGCATCTGAAATCTGGTCAGACACTTTATCTGGATGTCCTTCAGAAACTGATTCTGATGAAAACAAATATGCCATATATTCTTTTTATTTTTATATAATAATTGATGTTCTTTATTTTGCGGCTGCAAAGTTACACATATTTTTTCAGATTAAGATATATTCCTTTGAAAATTAAGCATTTTTCTAATGAAAAAGGTTCATTTAGCCTCCATTTCTTCTCTATACTTGATATTTCTCGGATGATGTCCCAATATCGCCTTTCTCAAGTCTGAAGTTTCCAAATGGGTATAAATTTCGGTGGTACCAATGTCCTCATGCCCCAGCAAAGCCTGAATCGCGCGTAGGTCGGCGCCACCTTTCAGCAAAGCTGTAGCGAAACTATGGCGCAAGGTATGAGGAGAAATTGTCTTCTTAATGCCTGCTGTTCGAGCAGCATCCTTTATCATGATTAATATCATGGTGCGAGTAAGATGGGTTCCTCGGCGATTCAGAAACACATAGTCTTCCTCACCAGGTTTTATCTTCATCAAGTTTCTGTCCATATACCAAAGACGGATTTCCTTGAGCGCCTTGTCAGAGATTGGCACTAGACGCTCCTTGTTTCCCTTGCCTACTATGCGCACAAATTTATCGTCCTCAAAGACTTCACTTTTCTTCAAATTCACGAGCTCAGAAACTCGCAGCCCACATGAGAAAAGGGTTTCAATGATTGCCTTATTGCGTTGTCCCTCCCATTTCTCCAAGTCGATGGCATCCTCTAGCCTATCCACCTCCTCTACCGACAAATATTCGGGCAAGTGTTCCCCAATCTGTGGAGAAGGCAACAATTCGGTAGGATCGTCCTGGATATAGTCATCAAGCACCAAGAAACGATAGAACGACCTCACACCGCTCAAGATGCGAGCTTGTGAGCGAGCTGAGATTCCTTTATCATGTAAACTTGCTGAGAAATTTTCGAGATTTTCCAACTTTATCTCAGTCAATTCAAGATTGTTTTCCATTGCATAATCCAAAAGGAATTGCAAATCGTGATGATAAGCCTCCAGTGTATTTTGAGAATAATTTCGTTCCAACTTGAGGTATCTCATATAGTTCTTAACAATTTCATTACTCATTTTTTGTCTGTTTCCTTTTTTTATTGTATCTTTGCACTATCTTTAGCACCAAGAGTTACTTTGGGCTTCCGTTGGCAAAGATACAAAAAAATAATGGATTACAGTTAAAATTCATGCAAATATGAAGATACAAATTATTAATGGTCCTAACTTGAACCTGCTGGGGGTTAGAGAACCTGGCATTTATGGTAGCAACTCTTTCGAAAGTTATCTCCCTAAGCTGAGGGCAAAATATCCCAATGTCGAGATAGAATACTATCAGAGCAATATAGAGGGAGAACTCATCAACAAACTACAAGAAGTTGGTTTTTCCTATGATGGCGTGGTTCTCAACGCTGGCGCTTACACCCATACGAGCATTGCTTTGCAAGATTGCATTCGTAGTTTAAAATGTCCTTGCGTAGAAGTACACATCTCTAATGTTCACAAACGCGAGGAGTTTCGCCATCACTCTTATATTTCATGCGCTTGCCTGGGAGTAATCTGTGGATTCGGCCTTGCCTCTTACGACCTAGCCATCGCTGGCATCCTAGCGCAAAAAGATAATCAAGAATAGCCAACGCATTCTTTAGACTGTTATGACTGAGACTGAACTCATCGACAAATACATCTGCCAGCACATCGAGTCAGAGGGCGATTATCTCTATCGCTTGTATCGTGCCACCAATATTCACACCATCCATGGGCGCATGGCTAGCGGTCACATACAAGGGCGTCTGCTCAAGATGCTGGTTCAAATGATTCACCCCAAGAACATTCTTGAGGTAGGCACATTCAGTGGCTATAGCGCCATCTGCCTAGCCCAAGGTTTGGAGGAGGGGGGCAAGCTCTATACTTTCGAGATAAACGACGAGATGGAGGATTTTACACGGCCTTGGATAGAAGGTTCCGATGTTGCAGACAAGATAGACTTCCGCATAGGTGATGCCAACGTAGAAGCTCCCAAACTAGGCGTAATGTTCGATATGGCATTCGTGGATGGCGACAAGCGCACCTATATCGAGACCTATGAGATGGTGATGAAGATACTGACACCAGGCGGCTACATTCTTGCCGACAACACGCTGTGGGATGGTCACGTCATCGACCCAGCCTACGACAAAGACCACCAAACCCAAGGCATCAAGGCCTTCAACGACCTGATAGCCCATGACCCACGCGTAGAAGTGGTTATCTTGCCGCTACGCGACGGCCTGACGCTGATACGCAAGAAATAAACAAAGAAAATCATTATAAAAGCTGAAAGGCGAGCCGTAACGGCTCGCCTTTCAGCTTTTATAATATTTTTAGCTCAACAATTTCTTGCTCAAAGCTCTCACAGGATACCAAACAGCAAGCCATCCCACAGCTATCACGGTGAAGAAGATGATAGTTACATCGGTATAATGAACGCTCACAGGATAAGCATTCACGATAAAAGAACCTTCTGAATCTCCAAGCTTCACAAATCCATACTGTTGTTGGAGAAGACAAAGCAACAAGCCCAAGCCGATGCCTATCACTGCACCTATCACAGCTATCATTCTTCCCTCGAAAAGGAAGACACGAGTAATTTGCTTATCATTGGCGCCCAGATTGCGAAGGGTCACCACATCATTCTTCTTATCAATAATCAGCATCGAAAGAGAACCTATGATATTGAAACAAGCTACCACCAAGATAAACGTCAAGAAGATATAAGCCATCAATTTTTCTATCGACATAATCTTAAAAGTATCTTCTTGTTGCTCAAATCTATCCATCACCTTATATTTGCCACCAGCTATCTTTTGCATCTCTGCCTTTACGGCATCCAGATCACTACCTGGCTTGAGGCGAATCTCCAAGTCGGAAAGCATACCTTGTTGCCCAAAGAGATTGCGAGCGAACGAGATAGAGGTCAAAATATAATTCTTGTCATACTTCGACTGCTTCACAGCAAAGAGGACTCCTGGCGAGTTGAGCGAGTCAACGACAAAGCCATCACCAGGGTTGGTCATATCTAGCTGTCCTTCCTTTTTCGGTGCATAAATCTTGAGGAATCCTTCCCACTGAGCACCGATGCCCAATGTTTGCGCCAATCGAATACCCACGGTACCATATTGCAGATTGGCAGCATGCAGAGAGAAGGAGCCATCCCCATAAAGGATGTCATTGATGTGCGAAAGCTCCGAGAAATTATCATCCACTCCCTTGATTTTCACCATTGCTTGTCGATCTTGGAAGATGGCTAAAGCTTGGTCTTCCACCGCTTCAGTTGCCACATCTACCTGTGGAAGCTGGCGTATCTGTGTTAGGATAGGATCATCCGACGGAGCCGTTTTTCCTTCGACAGGCACCACCTTGAGTTGTGGGTCGAAGTTGGTGAAGAAAGATGCCACCAAATCATGAAAACCATTAAATACACTCAGCACGATAACCAATGCCATCGTAGCCACAGCCACACCTAT
Source organism: Bacteroidaceae bacterium (assembly GCA_963660215.1). Lineage (GTDB taxonomy): Bacteria > Bacteroidota > Bacteroidia > Bacteroidales > Bacteroidaceae > Prevotella. The sequence goes on from CAVKXW010000017.1 coordinate 22,306, forward strand.
CACAGAGATGGAGCTGATGATATTGATGACATGTGTGCTCTTCTTGGAGAAGAGATACCTGCGAGCTATAAAAAACGGAAAATTCATCTTACTCTCTTTACTTTTTTACCTTTTTACTCTTTTACCTTTAAAAGTCTTTTACTTTTTCAAAAGTTCATCAATGCGTTCCAAGTAGTCCAAGCTATCGTCCAAAAAGAAACGAAGTTCTGGGATGATACGCAACTGATTTCTCACCTTCTTGCCCAAGTCGAAACGAATGGTTTTCTCATTGGCATTGATGTTTTTCAAAATCTCCTCGCCCTTCTCTGAAGGAAAGACGCTAAGATAGGCTGTGCAGATGCTCAGATCTGGGCTGACGCGTACCTTTGTGACGCTTACCATCACCCCATGCATCATGCGAGTCTGTGATTGGAAGATAAGACTCAGCTCCTTCTGGAGAAGTCTTGATATACGATTTTGTCTTGTTTCTTGCATAATTCTTTATTTTCTAATGATTCATTCTTATATTATTCCAAGTCCACGTGTGTCACCTCTACCTGTTCATGTAGAAAGATTTGGGCCGACTCCTTGAATTTATCCTCGCTCTCTGTGGTCAGGTATCGACATGAGCCAGTCTTGGTAATCATTTGTTCCACTTGTGGATGACGCAATAAATACTGTTTCAAGCTATTTGCCACATACTGTCCTTGCGGGACAACCCTCACCCCATCAGGAAGATTCTTCACGATACTACTCATCAAGAGAGGATAGTGGGTGCATCCCAAGATGATGGTATCGATGTCTGAGTCCTTGAGCATCAACTGATCGATGCGTTTCTTCACAAAATAGTCGGCGCCCGGACTATCTGCCTCATTGGCTTCCACGATGGCAGCCCAGAGAGGACATGCCACACCGCTCACCTTTACTTCTGGCCAAAGCTTGGCGATTTCCAAGTCATAACTCTGGCTCTTGATAGTTCCTTCGGTCGCTAGGAGTCCCACATGATTGCTCTTGGTGATATCGCCTATCACTTCTGCCGTAGGGCGGATGATGCCCAGGACTCTTCTCGATGGATCCAACTCTGGGATGTCTCTCTGCTGAATGGAGCGAAGTGCCTTGGCCGATGCGGTATTGCACCCCAAGATAACAAGATGGCACCCCATGGAGAAAAGTTTCAGTACAGCCTGACGTGTAAACTTATACACTACCTCGAACGAGCGCGAGCCGTATGGTGCGCGAGCATTGTCGCCTAAATACATATAGTCGTATTGAGGCAACGTTTGGCGCAATCCATGCAAGATGGTCAGACCACCATAGCCGGAATCGAACACGCCGATGGGACCGGGGGTAGAAGGCAATATCATTTTAGTTTCTCCTCCAGCAAAGTAGTAATATTCTCTCCCATCTCTGCATTGAGATAAGGTGCGGCATTGTTGTCGGTATTCAGGATAAAGGCAAACCCCTTCTCCTTTCCTATCTTCTGCGCCTCGGCGTTGATACGATTTTTGAGCGGAGCATAAGCGTCATTCTCCGCCTGTTGTAAAAGTCGGGTAGCCTCAGCCTTGAAGGCTATGTTTTTTTCCATCAACTCGCGCAGTTCTGCCTGTCTTTTCTCCAAGATGGATTTGGCATAGGAGCGCTGACCATCCAGAAAATCCTCATACTTAGCATTGAATTCATTCTCCACGCGCTTGGTTTCTGCATCATACTTAGCACGCAGTTCATCCATATTATGCTTGGCTATGGCATAACCAGGCATAGTATGAAAAACTTGCTCGAAGCTGAAATAGCCAAAACGCAAGGCTGGTTGAGCTACAGTAGGTTGCAGAACAGCCGCAGGTGTAGACTGCTGGGCCGAAGCAGCCATCGTGAAGAGCGCGAAAGCCAAAGACAAGAGTTTCTTTTTCATGATGAGTTTACAGTTTATGATGAATACCTTCTTTTATAATGGATAAAAATGAGAAATAAGGGCAAGCACTTGTGCCTGCCCTCACTCCTATTATTTTTGCTTTAAGTATTTTCTTTTACTTAATCTTAGCCTGTACTTCCTTGGTTACGTCAACCACGTTGGTACCTGTGTAGACAGCAGCGCCGTCCTCGAAGATGAATGTATAGTTGCCAGCCTTGCCTACTGCATCGATAGCAGTACGCACCTTAGCGATGATAGGCTGCATCAACTCGCTGCTCTTCTTCTGCAACTCCTGCTGACCATCCTGATAAGCTTGCTGAATCTTCTGGTTGAGTGTGTTCAACTCTGTTTCCTTCTGCTGCTTGGCTGTAGCGTTCATCGTGCTAGCACCTTTCTGATACTCATCAGCCTTGCGCTGCAACTCATCTTGCATTGCCTTGAGGTCGTTCTCCTTCTGCTTTTGGAGAGCTTCCATCTCGCCGTTAGCCTTAGCTACATCTGGCAAAGCCTGCATGATCTGCTGTGTATTTACCTTGCCAAACTTCTGAGCCATCATAGTCATTGGTGCACAAAGCATCAACATTAAAATAAACTTTTTCATTGTTTTATTCTTTTTTGATTATTAATTTCGCTGCAAATATACAACTATTATTTGGAATAACCGAAATTATTTCCATTAATAATTGATATTATCTGTTTGAATACCCTAATTTTTGAAGCACTTCGTTGCTGATATCTATCTTTGGCGATCCAAAGATGATGCCACTATTGCTCGCTCTGTCCAGCACAAGCGAATAGCCCCGAAGGTCGGAAATCTCTTTCACGGCTGTATAAATCTCTTCTTGGATGGGTCCCATCAGCGATTCGCGCATCTTATAAAGTTCGCCTTCTGCACCAAAATACTTTTTCTTCAAGTCGCTGGCTTCTTTCTCTTTCTGCATGATGGCATCTTGCTTTGCCTTCTTCTGCTCCTGAGAGAGGAACACCACCTCGTTCTGATAATTCTTGTACATGGTACTTGCCTCGGTATTGAGAGCCTCCACCTCGGCTTGCCACTTTCGACTCGCCTGGTTGAGCACCTCGTTGGCACGCTCGTAGGCTGGCACATTCTTCAGAATGTACTCCATATCTACCAATGCATATTTCTGTGCATTCGCCGTGATGGCTGCTACAGCCATCACCAGCATCAATACTATCTTCTTCATTTATATGTCCTCCAATGAAAAATTCTTCACTCTTCACTTATTAGAACTCCTGACCCAAGATGAAGTGGAATTGGCTTCCACCCTTCTTGTAAGAGCTTCCATTCCATACGTTGTCGAAACCGTAAGCCCAGTCGATACCCATCAAGCCGACCATTGGCAAGAAGATACGAACACCGACACCCGCACTACGCTTCATACTGAACGGATTGAACTTCTTGGTCTCATACCAAGCATTACCTGCCTCTACGAAGGTCAAGCCATAGATGGTAGTGTTACCCAAGAGGAATGGATAGCGAAGCTCCAATGAGAAGCGGTCGTAGGCGTATGCATAATAACCTGTCGTCGGGCTATAAGATACGGAACCATTATCGTAACCACGGAGTCCGATGGTTTCCTCACCATAGTATGATGAGTAACCGCTCATACCGTCACCTCCCACATAGTAGGTCTCGAATGGACTCTTCTTATACTTGTTGTAAGAACCGAGCAAGCCCATCTCTACACGGGTCATCAAGACGAAACACTTCTGTCCCTCGGTAAGGGCGGTATAGGTCTTTGCCTTGAACTTCCACTTGTGATACTCTATCCAGCGATACTTCTCTTGTTGCTCCTGCGAGTAAGTTGGCGACTTAGAGTCGGTGGCAAGGTTCTGATAGTCCTTGTTGTCGAACGCACTCCATGGTGGAGTTAGGTTGACACTTGCCTCAAACTCCGAACCACGACGTGGGAAGAGCTGGTTATCTGTTGATGTTCGGTTCAGCGAGATAGTGAGGTTCAAGTTGTTCGCATTACCATTGGTCATCAACATGTAGCTCCAGTTTCTCATCATGTAGCGCTGGTAAGCCAACTGCACTGAGAGTGTGAAGTAGTCGTCTGGCCAACGGAGGCGCTTACCCCAACCGAGGCTCACACCCACCATCTGGATGTACTTGTCTGGATCGTAATAATTCTCGTAGTTGTTATAGTAACCAGTACCATAGCCATACATGTAGCTGTAGTAGTTGTTCATGTAGGCACTGTTGTAATAGTTGCTAGATACGTCGGTACTCTTGCTGTAGTAGGCACCCACACTGAACTGGATAGGGCGCTTGCCGCCAAACCAGTTGGTAGAGTAGCTCACATTGTAACTCTGGTAGTAGGTACCATTGGTCTGCGCTCCGATGCTGAGCACCTCGCCGTCGCCGATAGGCATGATGCCACGGTGCTCCTTGTTCTTGTTGAAGAGGTTTGCCATGGAGAAGTTGTTGAGCTTCAAGCCCACACGTCCGATGACACCCGTCTGTCCCCAACCTAGTGAGAACTCAATCTGGTCGTTGCTCTTCTGCTCCAAGTTCCAGTTTACGTCTACGGTACCATCCTCTGGATTTGGCTTTACATCCGGAACCACCTTCTCTGGGTCGAAATGTCCCATAGATGCGAGTTCACGAGCAGAACGCATCAAGGCATCCTTCGAGAAGAGGTCGCCTGGCTTGGTACGAAGCTCACGGCGCACCACATTTTCATAGAGTCGAGTGTTACCGTTGATACGCACATGGCTCAAGTATGCCTGTGGTCCCTCGATGACGCGCATTTCCAGGTCGATGGAGTCGTTGTCGATGTTCACCTCGGCAGGGTTGATGTTCGAGAACACATAACCATTGTTATAATAGAGGTTAGCCACGGCATCATCATCCTCGTTCAAGCGCTTGTGCAGAATCTTCTGGTTGTATACATCGCCCTTCTTCATGCCGAGCACTGCATTGAGATAGTCGGTAGAATATACGGTGTTACCTGCCCAACTGATGTTGCGAACATAGTATTTCTTGCCTTCATCCACCTTTACATAGACGTCTACGTGCTTCGCATCATAGTTGCTCACGCTATCTTCCAATATCTGCGCGTCGCGATAACCATATTCGTTATACTTGTCGATAAGTTTCTGCTTATCTTCTTTCCAACGCTCAGGGGTAAACTTCTTCGACTTGAAGAAGGTGGCAAACTTGCCAGCCTCATGGGTCTTGGCAAAGGCACCCTTCGAGAAGAATCCACCCTTGATCTTGTGGTCAGAGAGTTGCTCATTGCCATCAATCGTAATCTGATGAACCTTGATTTTCTCCTTCTTGTCAACCACCACGTCGAGTATGACCTGTCCTTTGTTAGCCACATCATCGCGCTGGTTAATCTGGATGTCTGCGTTCTTGAATCCCTTGTCATCAAAGTATTTTTTGGCAAGAATCTTGGCACGGTCCAACATGTTAGGCGTAACCTGCGTGCCCTTTACCATACCCAGCTTCTGCTCCATGTCCTCACGCTCGCTCTTCTTCAGTCCGATGTAGTTGATGTTAGAGATGCGAGGGCGCACAGAGAGATAGATGTGCAGATAGAGTTTCTCACCCACGATAGAATCGGCGGCGATGGCCACCTTAGAGAAGAGGCCATGCTTCCAATAGCGTTTCACGGCATTGGTAATCTCGTCGCCAGGCACAGTGATTTCTTCGCCCACGGTAAGTCCTGAGATACCTGTGAGCACATAGTCTTCATAGCCTTCCACACCCGACACATTGATGCCACCTAGCTTCAAGGTGCGAGGTGTGCCTGCATACGAGATGTCTGGGTTCACGATTTTATCTTGAGCCTGAGCCTGCATACAAGCCATGACACCTATCAGCAGGATGAAAATCTTTTTTAATCTTTTCATTTATACCTTATTATATATATAGTATGTATATTCTATCTATCTTTTTGTTTTCTCTTTTATTTTCCTTCCTCTTCCACCTGTGCCTCGGTCTTGCCAAATCGGCGCTGGCGGTTTTGGTAGCTTGCAATGGCCTTGCGTAGGTCGGCTTCGTTGAAGTCTGGCCAGTAGGTATCGCAGAAATACAATTCAGAGTAAGCTATCTGCCAGAGCAGGTAGTTGCTGATGCGAAGCTCACCTCCGGTGCGTATCAAGAGGTCAGGGTCAGGCATAAAGTTGGTGTCGAGATGCTTCTCGAAGTTTTCCTCGGTCAACTTGCCTTCTATCTCTTCGTAGGTAGAACCACTCTCCAGAGCCTCCTTCACCGTTTCCTTCATTGCATTCATGATTTCCCAACGAGAAGAGTAGCTCAGTGCCACCACCATGGTCATAGCATCATTCTTTGCCGTATGGTCCATGGTTTCCTGCAATTTGTCTTGCACTTGCTGTGGCAAGCGCTTGATGTCGCCGATGACACGGAAGCGCACATTGTTCTTCATGAAGATTTCGTCTTCGAGCGATGTGAGCACCAGTCCCATCAGGGCTGCCACCTCGTCGGCAGGGCGATTCCAGTTTTCAGTGGAGAAAGTATAGAGGGTGAGGTATTTCACACCAAGCCGAGTACACTCCGAGGTGATGCGGCGCACGGTGTCTACTCCAGCCTGATGACCGTAGCTACGATCCTTGCCTCGTTCTGTTGCCCAGCGTCCATTGCCATCCATGATAATGGCGATGTGCTCTGGTATACGGTTCATATCTAAATTGTCCATCATTCTTCTTTATTACAAGTTCTACATTTTGCACTGAAACTATAGGTAAGGCTCACGGCTATTGCCGAGTAGCAGTCGGTGTTCTTGAAGATGCCGCTGCTTTTGACCCAATAAGGGTCTTTCACACCGTCCAACTCGTCACTCAGCGAGAAATGAAATGTCCACGAGAGCCCCACGTTCAGGCGTTCATTCAGTTTATATTTAGCGCCAATGCCCAAAGGCACGTTGGCTGTCACAATGTTCTTTTCGTTTCCTTTCACATAGGTTGCCCCCAATCCACCAAAGATGTAAGGCACCAGTCGCTGGGCTCCCCGATAGTCTCTCCCTGTTCCATAGGGCCAGAAATGATACTCAAACACCAGGCTCATGTCTGCCAGCGTATGGTCGAAGCGATATGGTTGCTCTGCATAGTCGGGATAATAAGTATCCACATCTGCCGAGGAGCCTTTGATTTTCCCTACCCCCATCGAGAGGCGGAGCGCCATATAAGGGTCGAAGTTGTATCTTCCCACAAGCTCCCCCATGGGTTGCATGTGCCCCAACACATTGCCATTAAAGTCGCCCTCATAAGTCAGCAAGCCTACGCCCGCACCTATCTCCATGCGATATTGCGGATTGTCTTGCGCCCGCATCAAGAGGGGCATCAAGGATACGAAGGCTAGAAGAAGGATTAGTCTTCCTTGCTCCAACCATCGATGTTGAAACGTCCTCTCCATACATATCCGTTTCTAATCACCCAGTAATAATGATTCTTGTCGCGACAGAAGGCAAAGCGTGCGCTAGAGCCAAACTCGGTAGGCATCACCACGCAAGTATCCTCCGCCCAAGTCAGGCCTGCGTTCTGGCTCTTATACCATTTTCCGTTGCTCCCCAGAGCCACGAATCCCGTGTCTGCCGCACAGGTAAGCACCTCGTCCATCCAAGGCATTTTTCCGTCTTGTTTCTTGTTGAGCACCAGATAGTTCCATTTGCTATCCTCTTCGTTGGCAGAATAGTCTACGGTATGAATCCAGGTGGTGGCGATGGTGTCGCCTAGAGCCTCGTCACGTGTACCGAGCAGCATCACATTCTCAGCATTCTTGGTAGAGAGGATGGTTGCCACGTTCATGGAGATATTGTTCTTTGGCAAGAGACTAGCATCGGCATCCAGGGCTTGGGCAGTCCAGGTGGCGCCCATGTCTGTCGACACAGAAATGCCAGCCTCGGTATAAGCGTAGAGATACTGGCTGCTCGCTCCGATGAGCTTTTGGAGAGAAGCATTCTCTGCCACAGGCTGCCAGCTTGCAGCATCTGTGGATGTATAAACCTTACCATCGCTCAGGATATAGAGCTGGTCGCCCATAGCCACAGCATTCTGATAGGCATCTTCGTCGAAATCGACATTGGTCTCCACTTGTGTCCAAGAGAAACCGTCATTGATGGCAGACTTGAGAACCTTCGTCCCCTCGCCTGTCTTTCCGAACACATAGATATCATCATCCAGCGCCACCGCCTTGAGGTCGGTAAGGGCGGCGAGGTTGGCATCGAGCGAAGCCAATGCTTTCCAGTTGAAGTCATAAGGCTGCTCTTTGTGTACATTCACCGTCACCTTATATTGTGCATAAGCAGAGAAATCGTTGTTATAAACTCGGATGTAGCGAGGCTTTGAGAAGTTGATGGAGTCGGAGCTAGAGTAATAGGCTGCGATAGAGTCGGTCTTATCTATGTCCATCAAGATGATAGGGCTACTGTTCTTGCTGGTGATAGTAGCCAATACGGCAGAGTCCCTCACCCCACAAGGCAAGGAATCCACATTATAAATCAAGCGTTGCACTTGGTCTATATAAAATTTATAGTTAGAGCCTGTCACGTTGGCGGATAGCAAGGTATCCTTACCTGCCGCAGTCTTGGTATATCTGTCAAGACTTCCCAAGGAGAAAGCCGTGATGGCTGTGTCATGTGTATATTCTACAGTTTCTTCGTCGCTATTCAAGCATGAGGAGAGCGACAATGTGGCTGCAATCAGCGCCATGAAAGCAAAAAACTTCCTTTTCATTCTATCCAATTTTGTTTTTAGCTGCAAATTTACAGAGAATTCTTCAAAAACTCGCCCTTTTCGCCTCATTATTATGCAAATTATTCATTTTAGGCGCATTTTTTATATTTTTTAGTGATTAATTCGGGCAAAAACAAGAAGAATCCCGCTTCTCTTGCGAGAAACGGGATTCCGTATGTAGTATTGATTCGAGATGTCGAATTAGAGCTGTGGACCAGCAGCAACGAGAGCCTTACCAGCCTCGTTGGTCTCGTACTTCTTGAAGTTCTTGATGAAGCGAGCAGCCAAATCCTTAGCCTTCTCCTCCCACTGAGAAGCCTCAGCGTATGTATCACGTGGGTCGAGAATCTCTGTAGCAACTCCTGGCAACTCTGTAGGTACCTTGAAGTCGAACATAGGGATCTGCTTTGTAGGAGCCTTGTCGATGTCGCCGCTCAAGATAGCGTCGATGATACCACGTGTATCGCGGATAGAGATACGCTTGCCTGTACCGTTCCAACCTGTGTTAACGAGGTAAGCCTTAGCGTTGTTCTTCTCCATCTTCTTTACCAACTCCTCAGCGTACTTAGTTGGGTGCAACTCCAAGAATGCCTGGCCGAAGCAAGCAGAGAATGTTGGAGTAGGCTCGGTGATACCGCGCTCTGTACCAGCCAACTTAGCTGTGAAACCAGAGAGGAAGTAGTACTTAGTCTGCTCTGGAGTCAAGATAGATACTGGTGGCAATACACCGAATGCATCTGCTGACAAGAAGATAACCTGCTTAGCAGCTGGAGCAGAAGAACCTGGCTGGATGTTGTTGATGTGGAAGATAGGATAAGATACACGAGTGTTCTCGGTAACGCTCTTATCAGCGAAGTCGATCTTACCGTTAGCATCTACAGTTACGTTCTCCAAGAGAGCGTTGCGCTTGATAGCGTTGTAGATGTCTGGCTCAGACTCCTTGTCAAGGTTGATAACCTTAGCGTAGCAACCACCCTCGAAGTTGAACACACCATTGTCGTCCCATCCGTGCTCATCGTCACCGATCAACTTACGCTTAGGGTCTGTTGACAATGTAGTCTTACCTGTACCAGAAAGACCGAAGAAGATAGCTGTGTTCTCACCGTTCATGTCGGTATTTGCAGAGCAGTGCATAGAAGCCATGCCCTTGAGTGGGAGGAAGTAGTTCATCATAGAGAACATACCCTTCTTCATCTCACCACCATACCATGTGTTGATGATAACCTGCTCCTTAGAAGTTACGTTGAAGGCAACGCAAGTCTCAGAGTTCAAACCAAGCTCCTTGTAGTCTGTTACCTTAGCCTTAGAAGCGTTGTAAACGATGAAGTCTGGCTCGAATGACTCAAGCTCCTCAGCTGTAGGACGGATGAACATGTTTGTTACGAAGTGAGCCTGCCAAGCAACCTCAACGATGAAACGAACAGCCATACGAGTGTCCTTGTTAGCGCCGCAGAAACCATCTACTACATAGAGGTTCTTGTTGCAGAGCTCGCCCTTGGCGATAGTCTTAACCTTGTCCCAAACCTCCTCAGACATTGGGTGGTTATCATTCTTATATTCCTCAGAAGTCCACCATACAGTGTCCTTAGAGTTCTCGTCTACTACGATGTACTTATCCTTAGGTGAACGACCTGTGTAGATACCAGTCATAACGTTAACTGCACCTAACTCTGTCTGCTGACCTACCTCATAACCTTCGAGACCAGCCTTTGTCTCCTCCTCGAACAACTGCTCGTAAGAAGGATTGTGAGCGATTACTGTAGCACCAGTAATGCCGTACTTTGTCAAATCTAACTTTGCCATTTTTATTAAATGTATTTAAGTTGTGAATTAATTCTTTCTATACCTAAGGTCAAGCAGAACGTTACTTCTCCTAAAACCGCCGCAAAGTTACGAAAAATATGTTTTACGGCAAAGATTCTAGGATATAAATAAGTGATTTTAAAATCTTTTTAGGTTAAAAGATTTAAAATCGAATTCTTTCATCCGTGATTTGCCACATTGAGTTTGCAAATATTCTTCGCATATCGGGGATTTTCAGCATACGGCTACACCTAATTTATATATAAAAGAGAACGCAAGTTTCGCAAACTATGAGCAATATTAAAAACGCTTCCTATATAGGAGGCGACATTTAACATAAAATAATCCGCCAAACATTTTGCGGTTTCCACGATTTGCTGTATCTTTGCACCAATTTAGGCAATAGACAACTTTTGCCCGAAAGAAATAGCATAAAAACTACGAGACAATGGAAATTCATAACCTGAGCGAGCACAACTGCATCATCAACCGATACCTGGCCGAGATGCGCGACTGCGATTATCAAAAGAACCGACTCCTCTTCCGCAACAACATCAAGAGAATCGGTGAGTACGAGGCTTTTGAGATTTCAAAGACCCTCGACTACGAAAATCAAAAGGTGACTACACCACTTGGTGTAGCAAGTGTCAATCTCCCTACCGACAAGGTGGTTATCGGTACTATTTTCCGTGCCGGACTTCCTTTCCACGAAGGCTTTCTCAATATTTTCGACCACTCTGGCAATGCCTTTGTCAGCGCTTATCGTGAGTATACCAACGAGAGCCATACCGAGGTGGGCGTACACATCGAATATCTCGCCACACCTGAGATAGAGGGAAAGACGCTCATCATCGCCGACCCTATGCTCGCCACAGGCATCAGCATGGAGATGGGCTTGAAGGCCATCCTCACCAAGGGCAACCCTAAGCACATCCACGTGGCTTGCGTGCTTGCCGCCCCAGAGGGCATCGAGCACATCCAGAACACCTTCCCAGACGACAAGACCACCATCTGGTGCGCCTCCATCGACGAGGGACTGAACGAGCACAAGTATATCGTGCCTGGTTTCGGCGACGCCGGCGACCTCTGCTACGGCAGCAAACTATAGAGTTCGCTCCCCCTGCTTGGCGCATAGCAACAAAAAACGCAAAATACTCTTCACTCTTCACCTATCGCCCCGAACCCCCTATGTTTATCGGCATTCCGAGAGGTGAAGAGTGTTTTCAACTCTTCACACCTCTTCACGCCTCTTCACCGCCATTTTCTCGCGAAAAACAGCAAAATAGAACATGATTCTTCGCAATTTAGAAGAAATAGAACATTCTCCAAAGGTGAAGAGAGGTGAAGAGTTGTGAAGAGTGCCAGCAAACTCTTCACACTTGGAATCCCCAGTGTTTATCGGCGTTTGCGACCATTCGGTGAAGAGTGAAGAGTAAAATCAATTTTTCTTCGCTCACCACTCGAAATTACGTCCCGACGTAAACTTTCCTACGTCCCGATGTAGTTTTCGTTGCGTCGGGACGTAGGAAGCACTGCATCGGGATGCTCTTTACGATAAGTTATGATGCTCTTTACGATAAGTTATGGTGCCCTTTACGATAAGTTATGATACTCTTTAAGACAAGTAATGATGTATATTTCCC
>CAVKXW010000018.1:0-8336 GCA_963660215.1 Bacteroidaceae bacterium
ACGACCTGACCCCGGAGCAGGTGAACGCGCTGCGGATTGTGGATAACAAGACGAATGAGAGCGACTGGGATTTGGATTTGCTTGAGCAGGAGCTGCCGGAAGTCGATTTGAGCGATTTTTGCTTTGAATTCGATGTTGCGCAGCCCGGTGTGTCTTATATTGAGCAAATGCTGGACGCAGACGAAAACGCAGAAAGAAGCGCTGGTGATTTTATTGTCTCTTTCACATTTCCGGCTGAATATCACGAGCTGATCAAGGAATATCTAAAGAAAGCAACAAGAAAGACAATTACCGATTTGATTATAAAAAGCGCACAGGAGGCCATTGGAAATGCCTGAATGTGGATCACAATGCTGGCTTTGCGATTTGCCTATTAGATTTGACACCTACCGTGGATGTTCTCACGGCTGTAAATATTGTTTTGTTAAAACAAACGGACAAAGATATGATATATCTGACATCAAGAAAAACGAAAGCGCAAAATCGCTTCAAGACTGGATAGACGGAAAAAGAAGAAAGACAACAGCTTGGTGCGATTGGGATATTCCGCTGCACTGGGGGGGGCATTTCCGACCCGTTCCAACCTTGTGAAAGAACAATGCGCAGGTCTTATGAAGCGCTCAAAGTCTTTGCAAAAACAAAATATCCTTTTGTCGTTTCCACCAAAGGAAAGATTGTTGCGGAGCCTGAATATCTTGACCTGCTAAAGCAATGTAATTGCGTTGTGCAAATCAGCGCAGTTTGCTCAAAATATGATGTGCTGGAACCTGGCGCTCCGACCTTTTTGGAGCGCGTCGAGATAATTAGAAAAGTTGCACCGAATGTTAAGCGCGTGATTGTCAGAATTCAGCCATATATGCACGAGGTGCGCGAGGATGTTATAAACAACCTTGATCTGTTCAAAAAGGCTGGCGTTTATGGTATTATCGTTGAAGGGATGAAGTTTTCTAAAAAGCTGCCTGGGCTTGTAAAAGCCGGAATGGATTATGTTTATCCGCCAAAGCTGATAAGAAGCGACCTGATTAAAATAAGGGACGCTGCGCACAAAGCTGGGCTTGCTTTTTATAGCGGGGAAAACAGAACACGAGAACTTGGTGACAGTCTTTGCTGCTGCGGGATTGATGGTCTTGACGGATTTGTTGAAAACCGGTATAACTTAAACCACATTGCCAGGGGCGACATGGTCGAGCCAACAACACAAATGCAAGAGATCGGAACGGCAAATTGCTTTCAAAGCCTCTTCATGACTGCGTTAAGCAGCAAGCGTCTCAAAAGCGAAAGTTTTTGTAGTGAAATGGTGATTTTTTTGAAAAACAAAAAGGACTATATCAACAGCATTTTAGGAACGAATTTGAGGTGATCGCATAAATGGCACGGCCAAGAGCAGAAATAAGCCAAATTGAATTTGAAAAGCTCTGCGGGCTGCAATGCACGCAAGAGGAGATTTGCGGCTGGTTCGGCGTGACGGACAAAACGCTGAACAGTTGGTGCAAGCGGAATTACGAAAAGAGTTTTTCCGAAACATTCAAAGAAAAGCGGGGCGTGGGGAAGATTTCCCTGCGCCGTGCCCAGTTTCGGCTGGCAGAAAAAAACGCAAATATGGCCATTTGGCTGGGTAAGCAGTACCTTGGCCAAAGTGACCGGGGCGAGTACACCGTTGCGGTTGAGCGACAGGAAGATGACCCGCTGACTTTGGCACTGAAAGAAACAGCCAGGGCGATAGAGCAGAGTGAGGGCGACAATGCCGGGGTTGAGTGATAAGCAGCTGCAAATCTTGGCATTCCCCTACACACATTTCGACGCCCTGATCGCTGACGGCGCTATCCGCTCCGGCAAGACTGTGTGGATGATGTATGCGTTTGTCGAAGACGCCATGCGGCGGTATGACCGGCAGCGGTTTGGTATTTGCGGCAAGACGGTTGATAGTGCCGTAAAAAACATAATCGTGCCGTATCTTGGAATGACCGAGCCGAGGGAGCGGCTGGACATACAGTGGCGGCGGAGTGACAAGCTGCTGGTAGTTCGTCGCGGCCGGGTTGAAAACTATTTTGAAGTGTTCGGCGGCAAGGATGAGAGCAGCTTCACTCTTATCCAAGGCCGAACGCTGGCGGGCGTGCTGCTGGACGAGGTGGCGCTAATGCCCCGGTCGTTCGTTGAGCAGGCGCTCTCCCGCTGCTCGGTTGACGGGTCAAAGTTCTGGTTTAATTGCAACCCGGACAGCCCGCAGCACTGGTTCTACACCGAGTGGGTGAGCCAGCCGGAGGCACACAATGCTTTGCGGCTGCATTTTGAGCTGCGGGACAACCCGGCGCTGACGGAGCACATTTTGCAGCGCTATGAGACGATGTACACCGGCGTGTTCTACCGGCGGTACATTCTCGGCGAGTGGTGTGTGGCGGAGGGCTTGGTCTATGATTTCGGCGAGGACAATATAACCGATGAGGTGCCGACGAACGGCGAGTATTATATCTCGATCGACTACGGTACTCAAAATCCGTTTTCTGCAGGCTTGTGGTGCGTTTTAGGCTCAAAAGCAACAAGGATTAAGGAGTTCTACTATAATGGCCGTCAAAAGGCCGTACAGAGGACAGATGAGCAGTATTGCGACGATGTGGAGCAACTGGCGGATGGCTACAATATCCGCAAGGTCATTGTTGACCCCTCGGCGGCTTCTTTCATTGCAGCGCTGCGGCAGCGGGGCTTTAAGGTCATTAAGGCGGACAACACCGTCCTTGATGGTATTCGCCGGGTGTCAGTCTACCTGCACGCCGGGAACATCCAAATCCACCGCTCTTGCGTTGACAGCATTGCCGAGTTTGGCCTTTACCGCTGGGACGACAAGGCCGGGGACGACCGTGTGGTTAAAGAGAACGACCACGCAATGGATGATATTCGCTACTTTGTGAACACGATTTTGCGCAAGAAAATCGGCAGAAAAGAAAGTCCGCTTATTTTGAGCGACTAAATAACAACACGACGAAAGGGTGGTTACAATTTCTATTTTTCTTACCTACCAAGACCTGGAAGCGTGCGGAGCATTTGAGGGCAAACGGCAGGCGTTTGTCCTTTCAGCTATCCGCCAGCACAAGGCCGGGCAGCTTTACCGGACGGCTTGCAAAGCGTGGGAGTATTACCGTGGCCTAAATCCGACGATAATGCACTATGAAAAGCTGATTTACGACCTGAGAGGTGACGCTCATGTTGATAGATGGGCTCCAAATCACAAAATCGCAAGCAACTTTTTCAATTTTGCCGTCACGCAGGAAAATCAATACCTGCTTGGCAATGGAGCTATTTTCGGCGACAAAAAGACAAAGGAGAAGCTGGGCGGCGGCCAAGGTGAGCAACACGGCGGGTCTTATGACTTCGACTATCAACTGCAAAAGGCCGGAAAGTCTGCGCTCATTGGTGGCGTGTCTTTCGGCTTTTGGAACCTTGACCACTTAGATGTGTTCGATGTGACGGAATTTGTCCCGCTGTTTGACGAGGAAAGCGGAGCGCTGCGGGCCGGCATTCGCTTTTGGCAGATCGCGGACGACAAGCCGCTGCGGGCAACGCTGTATGAGGTGGACGGCTACACCGAGTATCTAAGCCCGACCGGCACCAACGAAAAAATTTTGATTATCCAGCCGAAAACGGCTTACAAAATGAAGGTGCGGCACTCTATCGCTGATGGCACCGAGATTTACGACTTTGAGAATTATCCCGAGTTCCCGATCATTCCGCTTTACGGCAACGACAAAAAGCAGTCGGAGTTGGTAGGCCGACAGGGCACGCTGGACGCATTCGACCTTATCAACAGCAACCTCGTGAACAATGTAGACGAGGGCAACATGATTTATTGGGCAATCACAAACGCTGGCGGTATGAATGACGAGGACGACCAGCGGTTCTTGGAGCGGCTGCGCACAATGCATGTAGCGCACATTGAGGACGACGGCGCACAGGTGGAAGCCCACACGGTGGAAGCACCTATCGGTGCGTCCGACGCTGCGATTGCCACCGTTAAGGCTCGGCTATATGAGGACTTTATGTGCCTTAATGTGCTCGACCTTTCGGCAGGCTCCAAGACTGCAACGGAAATCCGGGCGGCGTATCAGCCTTTGGACAGCAAGACGGATATGTTTGAATATTGCGTGACAAAGTTCGTCGAGAAAATCCTACAGCTGGCGGAAATCAACGACAATGTCAGCTTTAAGCGGTCGAAAATCGTAAATCAGTCCGAGGAAATGCAAATGGTACTTTCCGCTGCCGAGTACCTGGACGACGAAACAATCACCGAGCAGGTCTGCTTCTTGCTTGGCATTGGTGACCAGGCTGACGAGATAATCAAGAAAAAGAGAGATGAAGAGGGCGGACGGTTTGAGATCGACGACAACCCCGCCTTTGGTGGAGAAACCGGGCAGGAGCCGCCGGAGCCACAGGCAGGCGGTGAACCTGCAGGGCAGAGCCAGCAGGCAGAGCCGGGCGAGGGTCAGCAGGCCGACGAGCCGACCAGCAGCGGGCAGGCCGACGACTTGGACGCCTTGACGGATGAGGAACTGCAGGCGCTGCTGGACAAAATCACCGAGAAAATGAAAAAGAAAGGCGGGAAGTAAATGGGCATTGAAATTCAAGACGGCCGGGGCGTGTTTTACCAATGGGACACCGGTCGCAAGCTGGCCGTTGATGATGGAGCGGAGCAAGTCCACTTCCAAAACCGAGAGCACGGCACCACCATTGATGTTGATGTTGTGGATGGCGTGGCCGCCGTGCCGGATATTCTGCTGCAAGCCGCACGCCCACTGCGGGTGTTCGCCTATATTGATGAGGGTAACGGCTGCTACACCAAGTTGGAGCGGGTTTTTGAGGTGGCCGAGCGGAACAAGCCCGCCGGATATGTCTACACGCCGACAGAAGCCCGGAATTTTTCGCAGCTGAAAAAGCAAATCGGTGCGCTGGCGGATTTGGAGACGACCGCCAAGGACAACTTGGTGGCGGCGGTTAATGAGGTCAACGAAAAGGCGGGGAATATCCCGCCCGCTGCTGCCAGTGTGATTAAAGAGGTCACGGACGACAACTTCTCCGACTTCGACGATTTGGAAAAGTGGTTCAAAGCGGATGACGGTGTTTACATTATCAAGACCAGCAGGCAGTCCAACAATCTGCTGCCGCCTATTTCGGCAAAGTTCCATTATTCAAACATCGTTGACACAAGCTCGACCGACATTTACATCGGCGCCGGAAAGCTGTACCCGGCAAGCAACAGCCTTGTACTTGTCACGATGACCGACGACACGAGCGGCGGTAGACCTACCACAAAGCATGTCTTTTTCCTGCACATTGAAGCGGATGGACAGGAGACCGGGCAGCTTTACAAGCAGTTTTATGACTTCACGCTTGAGACCGGCAGAAATTACACCTACAACAGCGGCAATGTCGAGCTGAAAGACTTTAGCCGAGCCGGTGAGCTTGTGCCAATGCTTTACAGCTATGTGCAACAGATCGTGGAGCTGTTCGGGTCTATCGACTTTGTGAACGATGCTGGCAAGCTCGTAGGCATTTCTGCCGATGGTTTTATAGCCGTTGACCCGGAAACATTAAAGAGCTGAAAAGGAGGCGCCAGCGGTGGCAGATAAGGCACACAGACAGACAGACAAGGTCTTGCTTTCGCTGGAGCGCCGCATTCGGCGGATATACCGGCAAACGCAGGACGAAGTGCGGCAGGCTTGGGACGCCTATATGGCGGAAACAGAGCCTAATCTGGCGGCCTTGCAAGAACAGTATGAAGCCGCCAAGGCAGCGGGCGACAAGGCGGAGATAAAGCGGGCTGGTCGTGAGCTGGCGTTCGCCAAGCGGGAAGCGACGGTGCAAAACGACCGTTTCAAAAGCATTGCGGAGCAGACCGCCGAGAATTTGAACAGGGTTAACGAGATTGCGCTGGAGTACACCAACGGCAGACTGCCGGAGGTCTACGCTTTGAACTACAATGCGATCGGGAAAGCCGCCAAGCGGGAGCTGCGGGGCTTTTCCTTTTCGCTGGTGGACGCTCACACCGTCGAGAACTTGATCGTGCACGGTGATCGTTCGCTGCTGCCTATGCGGAAGCTGAACAAGGCAAAAGATGTCCGGTGGAACATGAAGAAGATAAACTCCGAGGTGTTGCAGGGCATTTTGCAAGGCGAAAGTATCCCGAAAATCGCAAACCGCATTGCCAAAGTACAGCAAATGAATATGCACGCCGCTGTCAGGACTGCCCGAACAGCTGTTACCAGCGCTGAAAACAAAGGGCGTATGGATATGCTCGATGAGGTGGAAGCTAAGGGCGTGGTGGTCAACAAGATGTGGATTTCCACGCACGACGGCAAAACGAGAGACTGGCACGCAGAACTTGACAGAAAAACGGTTGCAAAAGATAAGCCGTTTGTAAATTCGATTGGGTTGATAATGTACCCCGGAGACCCAGCAGCGGCACCAGCAAACACCTATAATTGCCGTTGCACGCTCGGATATGACATTGTCGGCTTTAAGCCACTTAGCGAGGTGAGCAAAAAGTGAGTGCAAAAATAACGACAAAGGACAACACAAAAGAGTTTGAAAAGGCGTTGCAAAATGCGCTTGAGCGTGGATTAGAAGCTATCGGAATGGCCGCCGAAACTTACGCCAAGACGGACGGAGATATGCCGGTCGTGACCGGCTTTGCTCGAAATAGCATTACCTATGCGCTGGCAGGGCAGGAGCCGGGCACAAAGGCGTACAAGGCTGATAGAAAGGCCAAATACGAAAAAGAGTTGCGTACCGGCAGTTACGAGGGCACTATGGATGGCAAAAAAGGCGACCTTTTCGTCGCTATTGGCTCGAATGTAGAATACTTCCCGGCTATTGAGCTTGGAGGGGCGCACAGAGTGGCACACCATGTCTTGCAGCGGGCGGCGACCGAACACGCAGACCGCTACAAGCAGCTGCTTGAGGACAGCTTGCGTAACGCCTAAATTATTAACTTTCTGTATAATCGTTGACAAAAAAATCTGCTTGCTGTATAATTAGGGCGAGAACAAAAATCTAACGGCAAAGAAAAGCCGCCGAGGAAAAGGAGACAAGGTTCTTTGGCATTGGCGGTCATTGCTACGAAAAAGAACGGAGGAATGACTTATCGCATTAACAAGAAAAATGCTCAAAGCAATGGGCATTGGCGAGGAACAAATCGACCAAATCATCGAAGCACACGCCGACACGGTGGACGCCCTGAAAGAGGAGCGGGACACCTTGAAAGGCAAGGCGCAGGAGCTGGCAGGAGTCCAAAAGGAATTGGACGAGACCAAGAAGCAGCTGGAAGCAGCCGGGGACAGTGATGGCTACAAAAAGCAGTATGATGAGCTGAAGCAGCAGTTCGACGACTTCAAACAGGCCGCAAGCGTTAAGGAAGCACACACGGCAAAGGCGACGGCTTACCGTAAGATGTTACAGGCCGCAGGCGTTTCCGAAAAACGAATTGACAGCGTTTTGAGGGTGTCGGACATCGACAGTATCGAGCTGGACGCAAAAGGCGAAATTAAAGGCGCTGACAAGCTGACAGAAGCCGTCAAAGCCGAATGGGCTGACTTTATCGTGTCCGAGAGGCAGAAAGGTGCGAACACTTCAACGCCGCCCGGGAACACGCAGAACAAGACCGTCTTTTCTGCCGATGATATGAAGAAGATGTCCGCCGCCGAAATCAATGCCAACTGGGAGAATATCAAACAGTCGTTGAAATCGACAAACTAAACTGAAAAGGAGCAAGAAAAGATGGCTATTTCTTCTTTTATTCCGCAAATTTGGGACGCACGGCTGCTGAACGCACTGGATAAGTCGCATGTGTTCGCTAATGTGGTCAACCGTGACTACGAAGGCGACATTAAGCAGCAAGGCGACACCGTGAAAATCAACACCATTGGTGCCGTGACCATTGGTGACTACACCAAGAACACCGACTTCACCAGCGGTCCCGAGACCCTGGCCACCACGGCGCAGACTTTGACCATTGACCAGGCAAAATACTTCAATTTCCAGGTCGATGATGTGGACGCCGCCCAGGCTGCCGGTGATGTGATGGATAAGGCAATGGAGCGTGCAGCTTACGGCCTGAATGACGCCGCCGACGCTTACCTGGCCAAGCAGCTGGCCGCCGCTATCACTTCTGCAAATGCAAACATTGTGGCCGCCGACGCTGTGGCGCTGACCGCTGCCAATGTTTACGAAAATGTGGTCAAAATGAAGCTGCTGCTTGATAAGGCCAATGTGCCTACCGTAGGCCGCTGGCTGGTGGCACCGCCCGAAATGATTGCGCTCATCTTGCAGGACGACCGTTTCGTAAAGAC
>CAVKXW010000018.1:8526-23474 GCA_963660215.1 Bacteroidaceae bacterium
CGCCCCGAGAAGCGCTTTGCTGACGCTGTAAAGGGTCTGCATGTGTATGGCGCGAAGGTCGTTGACGCCAAGCGTCTGGCTGGCCTGAAGTGCACATTCTAAGCGGAGCAAAACCGAATTAAGACCTAAGACAAGGAAGGCGGCGTGACTATGCTGACAGAAATTTGTGCAAAACTGCACAACTACTTCTTGGTGCCGGACGGCATTCACAAGGGGGAGTTCAAAATTGAAGGCGGCAAAATCACGCCGCTGGATTTTTTGCAGGAAGGTCAATACTTCCGCATTGTGGGGAGCACCTTTAACGATGGTGTTCATAGGTATGCTGAGGCCGACTTGGATTTGACCGATGAGGCTTTCAGCGGGGCGATATGGGCACTGGCGATACCTCCTAAACTGGTGGACTTATCAAGGGAAATCAAGGCGTTTTGCGAGAGCGAGGCGGGCAAGCCTGGAGCATTTGTGAGCGAGAGTTTCGGCGGCTATTCTTACAGCCGAGGAACGGACGCAAACGGCGCTGCGCTTGACTGGCCTACCGTCTTTCGTGCCCGCCTGAACGAATGGAGGAAGCTACAATGAGTCTCTTGGCGCAGGCAATGACCGAGTGCGTCTTTGTACGAAAAACAGACACGCCGGACGGCGAGGGCGGATATACCACCAGCTGGGTGGAGGGTGCGCCGTTTAAGGCGGCAATCACCTTTGACAGCTCGATGGAAGCCCGCGCGGCGGAAAAGGCAGGCGTTACAAGCTTGTACACCGTTACCGTGCCGATTGGTACCCGGATTGAGTATTATGATGTATTCAAGCGGCTGTCCGATGGCAAGGTGTTCCGGGTCACTTCTGATGGTGACGACAAAATGACGCCGAAATCCGCCAGTTTCCAGGTGTTCCAGGTGACGGCGGAGGAGTTCACGCCCAGCCTTGGCGGTTAAAATAAGCCGTCAGCGGGCGAGAATGTAGCGTTGTAGACGGCGTTGTAGTGGTCTTTTGTATTCCACCAAAAATGGCGCTGTTGAGCCAAAAACAAGGTACTTTATATACTCTCACTACAAACACTACAAAGAATAGGAGAGTAATATAAAGAGGGGTATATATATGAGAATATATTAAATACAGAGCCTTGTTTTGTTGTAGTTTTTGTAGTTTTGTAGTACAGTCCAAAAGGGAGGACAAAGCAGATGGCGCAGACCAAGGCAGCGGCAATACAAGCGTTTTTTGAGCGCTTCCTGCCAGCGTATGAGGAAACGACGGTGCCGCAGGACGCAGCACTGCCTTATCTGACCTATGCGCTTGTAACAGACAGCTTCCACGCTGATGGAACCGGCGACACCAGCATTTCGGTTTCGCTGTGGTACAGAGGCACGACCTGGAAGCCGTGCAATGCAATGGCCGAAAAAATAAGCGAGACGCTGGGCTATGACGGCTTGGTTATTCCCGCCGCTGATGGCTATATTTGGCTAAAGCGGGGAACGCCGTTTGCACAGAATATGTCCGACCCCGAGGACGACCAAATCCGACGGAAGATAATCAATGTCACCGCCGAATATCTAACGAAAAATTAAGAAAGGATTTTTGAAGATGGGTAAATTTTCTGTTATTCCTAAAAGCACATTTGACGACCTGCAACTGGACGCAGGTGTGCTGCTGAAAAACTTCACTCCCGGCACCACAACGGAACCGGAGGATGAGGACATTATTTGCGCCACCACCGGCGGTATCAACGCAACTTGCGTTCCTACCTATTCCGATTTCGGAGAGGATGTGGACAACTGCCCCAACGGCATGAAAGAGTTGAAGCACCTGGACAGCTGGGAATGCAAGATGTCTTTTACTGCTTTGGGCACCAGTCCGGAAGCTATCCGGCTTGCGTTGGGTTCTGCCGATGTTGACAAGTCCGATAAGACAAAAATTACACCCCGGGCTGACATTGCGCAGACCGACTTTTCCGACCTGTGGTGGGTTGGTGATAAGGCCGACGGCGGCTTGGTAGCTATCCAGCTGAAGAATGCCCTGTCCACTGGCGGCTTCTCTTTGCAGACAGCCAAGAACGGCAAGGGGCAGATTTCTGTGGAGTTGACCGGCCATGTGTCTATCAACGACCAAAAGACCGTGCCGATGGTGTTTTACTCCACCAGTGCCAACCCGCAGACGCAGAGCGCTGTCAGCAAGGCCGCTGGGGCGGTAAAATAAGGGCTTTTTCGTTTAGGAGGTAAAACGATATGAAGATTTCCGAATTGACCACAGAGAGGGCGGCAGATGTGCTTTGCGAGGTCAGCATTTATGCGCTGAACATTTTGAGCGATAAAGAGCTGTTGGCTTCTCTGCGTATGCAGCTGGATGGCACGGATGGCGACCGCACCAAAGCGGAGCTGATCGCTATTGCAAGCGAGAAAATCGCCGAGCTTATCCCGCTGCTGCTGAAAAAGCATAAAGATGATGTGTTCGGCATTGTCGCAGCTGTGAATGGGCTGACGCTTGAGCAGGTGCGCAAGCAGAAAATCATCGCAACCGCAAACGCCGTCAAAGAGATGGCGCAGGACAAAGACCTGATCGATTTTTTCAAATCGTGCGTGTCCACGGAAAAAGCGTAACAGGGGCGTTAATCAACGCACCTAAATTAACAGTACAAGGGCTGGTTCTCGCTCTGCCGTTACTTATTGAGCGGCAGGCCGATGAGCTGGCCTTTCGTATTTATGTGACCAATTGCGCAAAAATCTTGACCGAAAATACGGCCAAGTCGGCTGGCGGGTCTTATTTGACCAAATCGTATCTTGACATTATAAACCCGCCGCCGCCGGAGACACGCACACCCGAGCAGGTGAAACAACAAATACTCGGCAAGTTGAAAGACACAGCCGAAGAAGGGAGCAATGACTGATGAATTTATTTGAGCTGTTTGTAAAAGTCGCAGTTGACGACCAAGCAAGCGACAAGGTGAGCTCTTTGTCTGATAAATTCAAAAGCGGGCTGGGAAAGGCAGCAAAAACGGCAGCTGCTGCCATTGCAGGTGCTACGGCTGCCGTCGGCGCGCTCGTGAAGAAGTCAACGGAAGCCTATGCGAGTTATGAGCAGCTTGTCGGAGGCGTTGACACGCTGTTTGGCAGTGCGTCGCAGAAAGTACAGGAGTATGCTGCGAACGCTTACCAAACCGCTGGGTTATCTGCTAATCAATACATGGAAACGGTTACCGGCTTTTCTGCGTCGCTCATTAACTCAATGACGAGCAACACGCAGAAAGCCACCACCGTTAGCTATAATCAGGTGTCCAAGACTTTGGACGCCCAGTACGACAAAGCCAAAGAAAGCTACGACAAGCAGTACAACGCCGCCAAGGCTGCGATGGACAAAGAAATCGACGACTACCAAAAGGCGACAGAAAAGAAAATCAAGCTTGTAAATCAAGAATATGAGGAGCGTTTAAAACTCATCGACGAGGAAGAGTACAAACGCACCAAACAGCTTGACGAGCAAATCGAAGCGCTTAACAAAGAGGAGCAGGAGCAGCAGGCCGCCAGAAAAAAGCAGCAGCAGGAGGACAAAAAAGCCGAACTGCAAAGCAAGATCGACCACGCAAAGACTTATTCAGATAAGCAGCAGGCGGAAAAAGAGTACAACGACTATATTGCCGAAATCCAAGCGGACGCCCAAAGTGAGGAGCGCAAAAAGCGGATTGAGGATTTGCAAAATCAAAAGCAGGAAGTCAAAGACGCCGCCAGCGAAAAGAAAGAGGCTTTGAAAGCTGCGCAGTCTGCCGAAGTCGACCAAATCAAAGAAGCGGAGCAAAAAAAGGTCGAGGAAATGCAGGCGGCCAGGGACAGAGACCTGGAGTCTATGAAGTCCGCCAACAATGCCAAGCTGAAAAACCTGAAAGCATATTACGACCAGCAAAAAGCCATTGCTAAGCAAGCGGAGGCGGAGACGGCGGCAGCCGGTACGGCCACCAATGAGCAGCTGGCAGCGGCAGCGGAGAAGGCCAACCTTGCCGTGACGGATATGTCGGACAATGCTAACAAGATGGGCACCGACATTACAATGATACAGAACGCCTATCAAGGTTTCGCAAAGCAGAATTATACAATGCTCGATAACCTTAAATTGGGCTATGGCGGCACCAAGGAAGAAATGGAGCGGCTGCTGGAGGACGCCAGCAAGCTGACCGGGCAGAAGTACGATGTTAGCAACTTCGGCGATATTGTGGACGCTATCCACGCCATTCAAACCGAGATGGGCATTACCGGCACCACGCAGAAAGAGGCGGCCACTACCATTGAGGGCTCCGTAAATTCCGCCAAGGCCGCTTGGGAGAATTTGCTAACTGGTATGGCTGACGACCAGCAGGACTTTGGCGACCTTGTCAACAAATTTGTGGACAGCATCGTTACGGCTGCAAGCAACATCTTACCGAGGGTGCAGCAGGCGCTCGAGGGCGTCGGTTCTTTGATTGAAAAACTCGCCCCAATTTTAGCGGAACAGCTACCGAACATGATTGCTACGGTGCTTCCGGCGTTGGGCAATGCTGCGCTTGGCATTGTCCAGGCGTTGGTAGACGGCATTACAACTTCTTTACCGGTGCTGCTTCCTGCTGTGATGGAAGTGATTACGACTCTCGCTAATGGCTTGATTGAGATGGCGCCGCAGATTTTGCAAATGGGGCTTGACATTATAATCCAGCTCGCTGATGGCATATCGCAAGCGCTGCCGGAGCTGATACCGACGGTGGTGTCGGTCGTGTTGCAGATGGTCGAAACGCTGACCAACCCGGACACATTAAATCATTTGCTTGACGCAGCTTTGGACATGATAATCGCACTTGGCCTTGGCATTATAAATGCAATCCCGGCATTTATAGAAGTAGCACCCAAAATCATTCTAAATTTGGTAAATGCTTTACTTTTGCAGCTGCCGAAACTTCTGCAAATGGGTGTAAAGCTGATCGTTCAGCTGTCAGTCGGCATTATAAAGGCCGTCCCCAAAATACTTGCGACAGTTCCGACGCTGATTTCGGAATTCATTAATGCAATAATTGAGAATTTTGGTTTACTCGCACAAATCGGACTTGATATTGTGAGCGAAATTGGCTACGGCATTCTTGACGCAATTGACGCTGCAACTCAGTGGGGCGCTGACTTGGTAGACAACTTCCTGAGCGGTGTTACAAACGCTTTTGGCAGCGTCCGAGACACATTTACGCACATGGGGCAAGAAATCCGAAACTTGATTGGCTTCTCAGAGCCTAAAAAAGGCCCGCTGTCTCGGTTCCACACATTTGCCCCGGATATGATGGAACTGTTCGCAAAGGGCATTCGGGAGAATGAAAGCCTTGTGACCGGGCAAATCAAAAAGTCGTTTGACTTTGGCGAGCAGACAATTAGCGCAGGTTACAATATACGAGGCGCCGGCGCTGGTGGCGTTGGCGGTGCTGGCAACGTCAATGTGACCTTGGGCGTTGACCCGAACGCCAGCCTGAATGCATTAGCTCGGGCGCTGCTTCCGGTTCTTAAAGTCGTAACAAAGGAGGTAGGCTGATGATTGCAATAAAAATCAATGGTGTTACTTACGAGAATGTGGGGACGGTCACGCCGTCGGTGGTATATGAGTATTATTACGATGTGGTCACGATGGATGGCCGCCGCCACCGGGACATTAAGGGCAAGCGCACCAATTACGATGTGACCTTCTTTAACAATGACTTTGCAGCCTACGACGCTTTGAAAACGCTGCTAATGACCGCCGACACCGTCCTGCTGGAGGTTCCGGATAGCAACACAGGGACAAACACTGGGGAGTATGCCGTCACGGTGACCGGCGACAACATCAAGGGCGTACTTTACGACGGCAGCTATTACAGCACAGCGCTGTCCGTTACATTTGAAAGGGTGACTTGCGATGAGTGAGAACAAATACGGCTTCTTTAAGTATTCCGACTTTTCCGCAAGCGCCGCCAATGGGGCAACATTCGATATTGCAGATGTTGCCCTGCAAAATGGGTTCGACACCTCCAGCGGGAGCCTTGCCAAGGTCTTTGACGGAACAGGCAATCAAAATTTCAGGTCGTTTGAGCCGCAGGGGTTCAACCTGAATGAAAAAATAGCGCTGTATGGTCAAACAGGAATTGCGCAAGGTGTTGTGACAGCTTACAGGAGCGACAGCAACGGACTTTTTACCGATGGGGCGACAAACTCTCCGTTTAAGATTGAAATAGCGCTTACAGGCTATTATTCGATGTCAGGGCTGACCATAAAATCACGAAATGTGATTAAGTCGTTTAAAATCGAAGCGTACCAGGACAACACGCTGGTGGCGTCGGGGCAGCTGGTCGGCAATGACAAAGAGGAATTCTTCCCGCTTGTGATTGAAGACGCAAACAGCATTGTGCTGACGGTCGAGCAGGTTGAGCCGTTGTCATTCGTCGGGATTTGGGGCATTCAGTTTGGCACCGATCGAGAATTCGGCGACGATAGTATTATATCTGCGTCAGTGGCCAAACTGTACTCATTGACGGCCAAGTCGCTGGAATACGACACGCTGGATTTGACGGTGCTGGACCCGCAGCGTGGCGATTATCTCGTGCAGAACAAACAGATCATTGATTTCTGCGTCGGAAGCAAAAACATTGAGCGATTTTTCGCAAATCAGGGCGTGGAGAACGGCGACAACACGACGACCATACAGGCGTATAATGTCGTGTCAATTTTTGAAGCGCAGACCCTTGGTGGATTTACAGGCGGAAGGGCAAGCCATGTTCTTGAGTTGCTACTCAAACCACTTGGATACAATGTGAATATCGACGCGTGGAAGTCGCCGAATATTGACGGCTACATTCCGATTTGCACCGTCAGAGAAGCGCTGCAATACATTGCGATAGGCTCCGGCTTGCGGTTCAGCAATCAGGACGGCTTGGACACGCTGCGAGTTGAGCCGGTACCAACAGAGCCGGAAGAGACGGCGGTGGAGTACACAGAAGCCAACATTGTAGGCCAACCTAAGTACGACAAGACCGATATGGTTAAAACCGTCACGCTGAAGCTGCACAAGCTGTCACAGGTCGAGGACACCGAGGAGTTGTACCACTGGTACATCGCCAAGAACAAAAAGGTCAAAATCACATTCAGCGGACCGCACGCCAATTTGAAAGCGTATGAAGTGACCGGGCAGAATGTGGACGGCGACGACCTGGTGGAGGAGACCCCGAGCAAGAATGTCACTTTCGATAAGAAAGAAGCCAATTATTGTGTTGTGGTGAACAAATCCAGCAACAAAATCGTCATTGTCGGCAACAAATATGAAGACACAACCGTCGAGTACACTTCCAGCAATGCGCAGCTGGCGGACAACGACGAAGCAAGCGAGGTCAGCTACGAGACCTACATTTGCACCGATGACCCGCAGGCGATTTGTGACGAGTTGCTGGAGCAGAACAACCGGCGTACAAAAATCACATTCAGCACACTTGACCGTCCGAAAATCGGGAAAGCATACAATATTATCGGAAAAGTGATGGTGATTACAAAAGTTACCGACACGCTGACAGGCGTATATGAAGTGGAGGCGATGTAATGGCAGCGGGTAGAATTCTCGGCGAGATGTTCGACACGCCGGACTATAAGCTGTGGATTGACTGGCGGTCAGTCGTGGACAATATGAGCAATAGCTCGCTGGTCACGGCGGAAATGTACATCCAGTACACCGGAAGCGGAACCGGGGCAGCTGGGCAGTGGAACGCCGGGCCGATGTTGACCATTGACGGCGAGCAGCACCAAGCTACCGACCTTGCGGTTGACACGAGCAGCGGGCAGCCGGTTTTGCTGTTCGGCGTTTACAATCAGGTGGTGGAGCACGACTCGGATGGCTACAAGGCTGCTGAGATTAAAGGAGAAGTCGGCTGGGTGACCGGTACAACGCTCGCAGGCGGCGGCAGGGTCAAAGGCCTTGCGGCAATGGATAAAGCAGATGTTGCGCCGCCTGTGTTCTCATCGAGTATAGGCATTCCGCTGAAAGGCAAGGATTATGTACGTGTGGCGTTCTCGACCGGCTCCAACATCTCGCTGGTGGAGTATTCACTCGACGGCGGCGACTTTGTGACCGCCGACTATTCCGGGCGGACAAACATTTATTTCTACATTCGCGATTTGCAAATCGACACCACCTATTCGCTGGTGGTGCGTATTACAAAAGCGGACAATGGTATGCAAACGCTGTCACCGCAGGTCACTTTTAAGACCTCAAAAATCTATGTAAACGATTTTGTCCTCGCAAAGGACTACATATCTGTTAAGTTGGGCGAAACCGCCAAGTTGGTGGAGGGCGTGGACTACTTCCTGTACCCGGAGGATGCCACAGACAAGTCGCTGACGGTTCGGAACACAAACAGTAGCGTTTGCAGCGCTGACTATGTGGACGGCGCTGTGCTGGTGTACGGCAAAGCGCAAGGCACGGCAGACCTGCGGCTGGCGGTGAATAGCACGCTGCCTATTTACGGCGTGCCGGAATTCCGGGTGCGTGTTCGTGTCGATGTGCCAGTCGAGGGCGTCAGCTTTAACATTAAGCAAACAACGCTGCGGGTGGGCGACACCTGGCAGGTGGATTATACCGTCCTGCCGGTCGGCTGCGACGATTACGAGGTTGAGGTGCGTTCTCTTGCCCCCAGCGTGGCCACGGTCAAAGGCTCCGTCGTAACAGCTGTGGCGGAGGGCGTGGCGCAGATAGGCGTTATAGTGACCGCCAACGGCGAGGAGTACACCGACGCTTGCGAGGTGACCGTTGTAGCCGCTGGGTCTCTTGAGGGCTACAAAAGCTATTATGAGCCGGTCGATTTTTTGACCGAAAATGTTCTCAACGACATTTGGACGAATGCGCAGGTCGTAAAAGCGTTGTTTGATTTGCAGACGAAAGACAAGTACAAGGTTGGTGCGCTCACAAAGCCACCGCAAAGCACCGTTGACGGAGTGGTGCAGCCATACGGCGGGACTCTGTTTGCAGATGTAAAGTCTGTTCTTGATGGAGTCGAAGCGGATATGCAGGTGCTCAATTCATCCAAAATCGAGAGCATTTACTATGAAAACAGCAACTACCGCATTGACCCTTGGGGCATTGACAAGGCGGGGGTCTGGCGCTGGCTGCAAATCTTAGAGGACCTTTTTCAAATGCTTACGACAGACGTAGGGTTCTGGGGTTACTTGCAGTGCACGGACGGAACACCCACCGTTAACGGCAGGACGTTGGCAGCACGCGGAACTTCTGTTTCGGTTGACTTTTCTGGTGTTATAGGTTAAAATTAAATTGAAGTAAAGGGGGCCACAAAATGGCATTAGCACCAATTAAATTGAATGTGAAAGCCCAGCAATTGGAAGCACTCGCCAACATGATGACCGGCGAGGACATTACATTCGTGTTTGACGCTGGCGGAGCGATCAAGGATAGCGTGGAGTTCACACTGGACACAGCATTGTCAGAAAGCAGCGAAAACCCGGTCACCAATGCGGCAATCACAGAAGCAATCAACGACCAGTCGGCAAGGGTTGACAAGCTGGAAGCGTACAAAGGTGCGTCTTTCCTGCAAGCCTATTTGACCAGTGACACGAAAATCACCAAAGAGGGCACCTACGAAAGCCCAATCTTTTTGCCGTTTACAGGCGTTACCAGACGTGGTGGGTCGGGGCTTAGCCTTGGAAATAATGGCGTTGTGATCGGCGCAGGCGTGAAAAAGGTGCGGGTGTCGGCACAGGGGTATATGTGGAATTCCACCGCCTTGTCGCTGTGCGAGATTGATATGATCTTGCGGAACTCTGACGGCACTTGGTCTCGATTCCTGCGTTCTATCCGAAAGCGCAGCGGGAATTACGAAACCGTCGCAACGCCGCAAATCATTATCCCAGTCAGCGAGGGACAGACTGTGCAGGCGGCATATATCGGCCAGGCAGACACGACCATTTCGGCCTATAAAGACAGTACAATTCTGTTCGTCGAAGTCGTAGAGTGGGAGGACTAAAGAATGAATGTTTACTTAAAGGACAGCGTGTTCACCACTCGGATTGACACGAGTGAGAATTGGGCAGCTGCCAACCCTGTGCTTTACAAAGGCGAGCGAGGCATTGACAGCACCGAGGAAAAGGAGAAGGTCGGCGACGGCGTGACTGCTTGGGCTGACCTGCCGTGGTTTGGTGGTGAGTCTGCGCCCGCTGCCGAGACTTGGGAGACCGTGTTTACAAAGTCATTCGATGAAGACACCACGGCCAACCAGCAGTGGAACCTTACCAAACCATGCCGCAAAATCAGACTGCGTATGGCTGTGGCCGGGAGTGCTGCCAACTCCGCCGCTGGCGATCAGACGGTATATATCAACTCATATACAAGCAAGTGCTACTTGCCAAATGCGTTTCGCTTTGAGACGGACACAGCCAAGGGGGCCTTTGCCGTTGCTGAGGTGGAGATCACGGAGGATATGGTGCGGGTGCTGGTCAACAAGAGCAACATATCCAGCGGCTTTAACGCAGCCAACTTAATGACTGGTGGCACTATCTGGGCCGCAAGCGGGATCACATTCAATATCTTCAAAGACACTGAGGGTCACGGCGCAATCAAAGCCCTGTCTTTCCCCACAAACGGAAAGACTATCGGTGCCGGAACGCAAATCGAGATTTTGGGGGTGGCTGCTGAATGACGCAAATTGAAATTGACGCAAGAATTGCATCTCTCGAGGCGGAGTTGGCCACCACGGACTATATGTGCTTGAAATTCACGGACGGCGCGCTGACGGCGGCAGAATATGAGCCAATCCGCCAGCAGCGGGCCGAATACCGTGCGGAAATCAACAAGCTGCAAGAGTGCAGCGAAAATTAAGAAAGGCGGACAAAAAAATGAAAGTGAGCAAAGAAACAATCGCAAGAACCGTGGTGTTGTTCGTGGCGCTGCTGAACACCGTGCTGAACGCTTGCGGCAAGAACCCGCTGCCGTTCAGTGATGACGAAGTCTACGCAGGCGTGTCTGCTGCGGTGGCCACTGTGGCAGCCGTGTGGGCTTGGTGGAAGAACAACAGTTTTACGCCCGCTGCCGTCAAGGCCGATGAGGTCTTGAAGATCGAAAAGGCAGAGGGCGGCACAGAAGACGAGGGGGAGCAGTAATGGGTACACTTCTTTATTATTGCCGGCAGACCACCGAGGCCTGCAAAGGCATTCCGTACGCCAGCAAAAGCCACCCTTACAAGTACGGTACCTCCGGCTGCGTATACACCAGCGGCTGCGGCGTGTGTTCCAGCCTGATGGTGCTGCGCAACTTTGGCGTGGTGCCCGCCACGATGAACACCAAGAAGTGGGCAGCCGAGTGCGTGAGGATGGGCGCAAGAGCGGCAGAGGGCACGGATATGGCCAAAATCGCCGAGTATTTCAAAAAGTTCTACGGCATTACCGCCAAGCAGACCAAGAGCACGGACACGCTGAAAAAGCACCTAAAGAGCGGCGGGCGTGCCATTATCTGCGTGACCGGCGGCGGCAAACGGCTGTTCAGCAACAGCGGGCATTATGTTTATGTTGGCGGCCTTGACAAGTCCGGCAATTTAATCATCCTCGACCCCTACTGGTACGACGGCAAGTTCACTTTGACGGCCGGCCGAAAGGCTTATACCAAGGTGAAGAACGACCGAGAGGTCTATGTGCAGCCGTCAGCGCTGGCGGCAGACATCGGCAGCATTTGGCTGTTCACCGCCCCGAAAGGCGTTAAGCCGCTGTACAGCGTTAACGACGTCAATTACAAGAAGCCCCAGCCGGTGGCTCCGGTGGTGAGTCTTGGCCAGCACATCCTGATCGCTGTGCGTGGCGTTTACAAAGGCTGCGGCGCAGAAAGCGGGCGCAAAAAGGTCTGCGACCTGTCCGATGACGGACAGAAACACGCCACGACCGCCAAGAAGTCCGCATTTGCTTTCTTGAAGAAAGGGACTATAGTTTCCTTGCTTGAAGTCAAAAAGGCGAAATCGGGCAATCTGTGGGCTAAAATCCCCAGCGGTTGGATTTGCATTTGGGAGAAATCCGACAACACCTTATTCGTAAAGTAAGAAAGGGGTGCGGGTTGTGGGAATGAACAAGGACGACATCGAAGCAATGCGAACGGAATTTGACGGAAGATATGTCAAACAGGCGACCTGCGACGAACGGCACCGGGCGGTAAGCAGCAAATTCGCAAATGACGACAAGCGCATTGAGCTGCTGCTCCAGCGGCTGGCGTCGTATGACAAGCTGCTCTGGATAATCACCACCAGCGTTGTTGGAACGCTCGTGACTTCCGTGGTGTCAATCATTATGCGTGGATAAGAGAGGGACTTTGCAATGAACAACAACAAACAGTGTGACGGCTGCCAGTCGGCGGCAAATGTGCCTTACGCAGCGTTTGAGGCGGTGTCCGCCAGAGCAGAGCGCAACATCCGGCGGCTTGCCTTGATTATCGTTTTTTTGATCTTGGCTTTGATTGGTTCAAACATCGCTTGGCTGTGCTATGAAAGCCAGTTTGAAGATGTGACAAGCCAAACCGAACAGACCGTTACACAAGAGACGGCAGGCGGCGGCAACAACAACTTTGTGGGCGGTGATTTGATTGGCACGACAAACGATTAAGACCAAAACAGTGACCCGCCAGCGCGTGAGAAAAACCGGCGGGAATTCCGGTTACAAAAAATGCCCGACTTGCAAAGGCAGCGGGCGGGTGAAATCAAAATGAGGTGGAGCAAATGAGGGCGGACGATGTGGCAGACCTTTCAAGGGAGCAGTGGGAGCACCTGATCGAGCAATACATCTTCAACGAACAGCACCGCCGCATATTCAAGCGCAGATGGCTGGACGGCGTTTGTTTTGAGCCGCTGGCGGAGGAGTTCGACATCTCTGTCCGGCACGCCCAAAACATCGTTTATAAATGCGAAAAGAAGATTTTAAGACACATTTGACCGCCAAGCGTTGACAAGTCCAGTTTGATTTGTTAAAATAAAACCGTTGGTAGTGCAGGCCGCCCGCAAGGCCATTACTGCATTTTGGGCTGAGTTATCTCCAGGTCCACCAGGCAGCGGGCAGCCACCAACACGGCGGACTGCAAGCCGCCAAGCATATTTTTTTCTCCTTTCAAAAAATATGACAAACAGGAAGAAAGCACCCGGCTTCGGCTGGGTGTTTTCTTATGCCTAAAAAAGCCACCGCTGGGACACTTGCCGGTGGAGCTCTGGCAGAGGTGTGGGTGGCCTAATCGTCTTTCATTTTACAACGGGATTTTGGAAAAGTCAAAAAAATATAGAAAATGTATTGAAAAAGTATAAAAAAAGTATTGACTTTTGCCGCCGGGTGTGGTATTATATAATCACAGGGAGGGGGAAAGGAACCCCGCCGAAGTTGAAAGGAGAACATCAAAATGAAGCTTAGAGAAATGGACGAACACCAAAAGGCAATGTACAAGTTGATGGACAGTTGGACTTGCGAAATCATTGGCGGGTGTGAAAACACGCTTTGCGATTATGGAACCGATACAGAGGAATACAAGGAAGCAAAGAAATTCTTGAAGCAGTCACACGAAGATATGGCCAAATATTTCTACGATATGGTGATGAGCGATTGCAGACAGGGGAGCAACGCGGAGCACGCAAGATTTGCAGGCGGTCAATTTCTTAAAGACAGAATTGAACGCAGACTTACAAAATGGGGCTATTAAAAATAAATTGCTTCTGCTGGGGTTGAGCAAATCAGCCCCAGCCCACAAAAAGCCGCCGGGCTTAAAGCGGAGAAAGGATTACATTATGAATGCATACATTGTGAGAACCGCAAAGGACGAGAAAGAGATCAAACGCTTCAGCACGCTAGCGGACGCTTTCGCTGCGATTGAGCGCTACGAGGAGCAGGACGAAAAGAACGGCACATTCACCAAGTGGGCGTATGAGGTCGCTTATGAGGGCACCCGGTACAGCGTGGTGGACATCGACATCCGAAAGAACGGAGAGACCGGCGACGAGGACTTGCTTTGGGTCGGCGACGACGAGCAGGAAGCGCTGAAAGCATTTGAACGGCTGTGCTGGGAGAACCGGCACAATATGAAAGGCCGCCGCATTGAACTGCGAAAAACGGATTACGACCCGAGAGACCCCGAGCGCTGCATTGAAGGCTACGAAGAACTGCAGGTAGAGGAGGGCTGACAAATGAACATTCAC
The DNA here is from genome assembly GCA_963660215.1 of Bacteroidaceae bacterium. GTDB lineage: Bacteria > Bacteroidota > Bacteroidia > Bacteroidales > Bacteroidaceae > Prevotella. Next base: position 22,697 of record CAVKXW010000018.1, read on the forward strand.
GAAACAATCCACTGGCACCTGGGCGGCTATTCGCCCAGGCTGTTCAGCCCGAACGGTCGAGTAAAGTCGGAATACAGCAGGCTGATGGCCGTGCTGCTGCAGCACCTGCTGGACGACGAGCGGCACTTCTGCATTTACCGCCGGCACGGCGAGAGCCTGACAGAACTTGCGTTCTTAAATGCGTTACATATCAAAGGCGCAGCGGACTTCACGCCCGACAGGATCTGGCTCAAACTGGACGGCCGACGCAAAGAAGTCCGGCGGCTGGTAGAACTGGCCGAACATTTGGAAAGAGAGGGGAAAGAGAAATGAGAAAAGCAATATCTGCCACGCTGCGTTGGCTTGGCTGTGCGGTGGCCTGTGTTGGCTTCTGCTTGGTTTCCGAGCGGTTTTGGTGGCTACCTATACCGTTTATCTGCCTTGGCGGTTTAACCGTCTTGGCGGGCGTCCTGCTGGCTGTGGATGGGCCGGAGGACGAGGACGACGAAAAAGACGACAGGCAGCAGCCAGTCGCCAGAATTACAGACTTTCAGCAGGTCTATTTGCTCGCTTGCTCGCTCGGCAAGGATGAGGACGGCTCCAATGCGTCGAGTCGGAGCATTGCAGAGTGATAGAGTGCAGGCGCAATCACCTGGAGCGTGTCCATTAGTTCGTCCATAAGGCTGAGCACCTGGCAGGTGTCCAAGCCGTCCACGGCGGCCAAGAAGTCGCTGGAGCCGTCAGTGCTCACCGGTTTGGTGGACTTGCTGGTGCTGCCGGTCAGGTGGTCACGGACGAT
>CAVKXW010000018.1:24075-25401 GCA_963660215.1 Bacteroidaceae bacterium
CTGCTGGCGGGTGTAATTCCGCCACGCGTTCGGGATAATTTCCGGGTCTTTGGCGGCCACCTCCGGCAGAAGCTGGTTAAAGCGAGCGACAAAGTGCTGAACCGTCGCTTGATGTTCAGCAAATTCTTTCGCCGCTTGGCTTTCTTGCTGGCACTTGTAGCCGCAAAGGTTGAGAAAACCGAAATATTCAGCCATCTGGCTGTGCAGCATTATGCCCTCGATTTGGTGGGCGTTTATACGCCCGAAAACTTCATTTACAGTCATAGGCAGCCGCCTTTACAGCTTCTCGACCGTAACGGACAGGTTGTTGACCACGGCAGCAGAGCCGCCCAGCACAAAGGACAGGATGGAGCTGTCGCAGCCGCAGGCGTTGCGGAGAATGGCGCTTACCGTCAGCGTGGCGGCTGCGTTTGCAGCGGATGTGGTGGCGCTGGCAGTTGCGCCGATCACGGCCACGCCGTCTTTCTGTGCCGTCAAAGAGACAGTCCCAGCAGCAGCGGGCGTCACAGTGGCCACGGCGGTCACCTTGTAATAGCCGTTCCCACAAAGGGTGATGGTGTTGCCGTCCTGTCGGACATTGCAGCCAAAGCGGCGGGTGGTCACGCCTACCGGCACGACGCTACCGGCTGTGATGGTGGGCACGGTGGTGTTCGTTGTGTAAATTGCAGATTTTGACATTTTTAGTTTTTCCTTTCGTAAAAGATTAGCGGGAGCAGCCGCTGCCGCCCCCGCCGGGTTAAATCCTCGCCGCTGGTGGCGTGTGTTTGCTTAGATGTTTCCGCAACCGTTGCAGCCGCAGAACGGAGAAGCACCGGCGTTATAGGTGTAGCCCATCGGATAGCGAACAACACCGCAGAAGCGGCTGTCCATCTCCAAGCTGGTCACCTTGTCACGCAGCGCCTGGATCTCATTAGTCTGGATCAGCTGCCGGGTGGCTTCGCCCTCTGCGTGAATAGCTGTGGTGATGTCGCAAGCGTTCTGGTTCATCTGTGCAGACAGATTGGCCGTCGCAAGCTGGTTCTTACAGCAGCAGTCAGCCAACTGGGTCTGCAAGGCCCGGCCCTCGGTCAAAATGCTGTTGTTCAGCGCAAAGGTGCTGTCGCAAATGCCGTTGCCAATGTTTGTGAGCCGGTCGTTCAACTGGCCGAACTGTTGGCCGAACAGAATTTCCTGCTGACTCGCAGCGGTCGCATACTGGCCGAATTCGCCCTGTCGGTTCCAGCCGTTTCCGTTAAAGCCCCAAAACAGGAAGAGCAGGATTACCCACCAAGCACCGTTGCCGCCAAATGCGCCGTTGTCATCACCTACGGCTGCCCGCAGGTCGGA
>CAVKXW010000018.1:26109-28354 GCA_963660215.1 Bacteroidaceae bacterium
ACGCAAGATTTATACCGAATGTATAAAAGAAATATTAAAAAAATATAAAAAAGGTATTGACTTTCGTAAGCGCATGGTGTAAAATGGTAGATGTCAAGGGGAGAAATAAAGCCCCCGAATTTGAAAGGAGTAAATAAAATGAAAGAATTTAGACGGATTTCAGGAACAAATGTTAGATTGGCTTGCGTTGAGCATGACTGGTTTACATGCGGCGATATTGACGCATATAATTCGATGTTTGAGTATATCTACGGAATTGCTAACGAGGGAAGGAATGTTGACATTAACAGACTTGAATTCATCGCAAAGAAGATAAAAGAACATAGCGACACCGAATATAATGTCGCAGAAATTATGTTTGTGTTAAATGTAGAGTGCTGTATAACTTATTTTGAGTGATTGAAAGGAGGGAAAAGCATGAGAGAGCGCCGTTTTCTGATGTGGGACAAATTCATGACCGAAGCGAACAGCCACGGCTGGTTTATGGTTGTAAGCGCATGCCACAATGCGTACCACATTGAGGACCTTCTCAAGCTGGTTTGCGAATTGAACAAAAACGACAATGGATTTGACAGCAATGCGGTCGTACAAATTGCAGACGAAGTTAAGAGGCTTGGAGGTACGAGCGAGGACCGTGTTTTCATTGCCGAAACGCTTGTAAACAAATGCTGCACAACATTGTTGCTGAACGACGACGACACAAGCCGCTGGGACGGCAGATAAGCAAACAAGCCCAGGCCGGGCAGGCACAAAGCCCGGCGGGAAAGGAGACAAAAAAATGAACAGATGTACAATTTGCGGGCAGACTTTCGAGGGTTGGGAAATCAGCGGCGGCGTGTGCAATGGCTGCGCCGAGGCTGCGGATGACGACAAGATGGTTTGCCCGATTTGCGGCAAGGAGCATTATTACGAGGACATGCCGAACGGCGTTTGCGAAGATTGCTTGGCCGAGATCGCTTTAAATTTTGACTCCGTCAAAGAAATCACAAGCGGAAAAAAAGAGAGCGTACAGCTCTCTGCGTTGGTACTTTCAATGTTAGACCCGGACGAAATCGAGGAAATCTGCGAAAGAGAAATCCGAAAAGGTGTTGAAGCTGGCGCGGTTGACCTTTCGCCGGTGATAGAAGCGGACAAGGACTGGTTCTGTGAACGCTTCATTGAGCACGACAGAAAGGAGGATGAGAGATGAGCAACACAATGTTTAGAGACAACTCACTGCTGGTCAAAGTGACCGACGACGAGAAAGAGCAAATCCGGCAGGCGGCTGACCTGCGGGGGCTGACAATGTCGGCTTACATTCGTATGGTTCTGCTCGCAGCAGCGGGCAGCAAAGAGAAAGGAGAGTAAAACAATGGCAATCATCGTAATGGTTTACGGCCAAAGCGGCACCGGCAAGTCCACCAGCTTGCGGAATTTCGCCACTGATGATGTGGCGATCGTCAATGTGAGCGGCAAGCCGCTGCCGTTCAAAAACAAATTGAAAACATACAACAGCGACAATTACGCCCGAATTGAAAAGGCGATTGCGGCGGCACCTCAGCAGTCAATCGTGATTGACGACGCCACCTACCTGATGGTGAATGAATTTATGCGCAATGCCAAGGTGACCGGCTACCAAAAGTTCACGGATATGGCACTTTCATTCAATCACCTGGTGGAGTTTGCCGCCAAGCTGCCGGACGACAAAATCGTCTACTTCTTAGGCCACAGCGACCAAATGGACGATGGCCGGGAACATTTTAAGACTATCGGTAAAATGTTGGACAATTATGTCACGCTGGAGGGGCGCTTTACAATCGTTCTAAAGACCGTGGTACAGGACGGTAGGTACTGCTTCCAAACGCACAACAATGGCCAGGACACCGTCAAGAGCCCGCTGGGTATGTTCGACCAAGACCTGATTGACAACGATCTGAAAGCGGTTGACAGCGTTATCCGCGAGTATTACGACTTGGGCGGTGCCGCCGATGAAGAACAGTGACACGCTGAACGGCGTTAAGTCGTTCATTGACGGAACCGCCACCGTTGTGGTACACTTTCCAGTAGACTGGCAGGGACGCAGTTTTGTGTGCTGTTCGCAGTGTCCGTACCTGTCCAGCAGCAAGCGCTACTGCCAGCTCAATCAGCGTCCGGTGCAGTTCCCGGACCATTACATCGGGTATGACTGCCCGCTAAATTTTGAAAACGAAAAGGAGTTTGAAAAATGAAAAAGTTTGATTTTGAAGCCAAAAAAACAGGAATGGCG
>CAVKXW010000018.1:28642-34190 GCA_963660215.1 Bacteroidaceae bacterium
TGGGACGAAGCCGCACTCAAAGGCAAGCGCATTGGCGTTCTCTTCCGTGAGCGCGAGTGGGCTTACAACGGCAACACCGGCTGGACGACAGAGGCGTGCTCCATTCTGTCCGTGCAGGACATCCAGGATGGCAAGTTCAAGACCCCCAAGGCCAAGCCGCTGCCTGCAAGTCAGAAGCCCGCTGCCGTTGATAGCAACGCCGATTTTGAAGTCATCGACGATGGCGACGATGACGACTTGCCGTTCTAATGCGGGAAGCAGAAATCCAGGCGGTGCTGGACACAATGCAAATAGTTGTTGACACGCGAGAGCACCGCACGGAGGAAGCCGTCAAGCGCTGGGAGTCTTTCGGCGTACCATACCGGCAGGATAAACTGGATTTTGGCGACTATGGCGCCGAATTTGATGTTCCCGGTTTCAGCAGGAAGTGGGTTTGCCCCGCCGTGGTGGAGCGCAAAATGTCGTTGACCGAAATTTGTGGAAACTTCTTTCAGCACCGAGACCGGTTCGTTAAGGAGTTCGAGCGAGCCGAGGCGGCAGGGTGCAAGGTCTATTTGCTTATCGAGGGCGAAAGTTGGGAAGCCGCCTACGCCGGGCATTACCGGTCAAAGGTCCTGCCGCAGTGCTTGGTGGCCAGCCTTACGGCTTGGATGGCTCGCTACAACTGTGTTGTTCTTTTCTGCACCGCCAAGACGGCACCCAAGTTGATTAAAGAAGTGCTATATAGGGAAGCAAAAGAGAATTTTACCGAGTATTTTAAGGAGGACTAATTGTGGATTGTGAAAAAGTGGTTTACCCATTGAACGATGTTAAGAAAAGGCTAACATCGGCTTATGAAATCGAAGCTATTTCTTATGCGATCGACACTATACAGACGCAAATCCCCGATAGAGTGTTTTCGTTTATAGTCCCTGTGTTCGCAGACAAAGAGTGCCACAGCAGCATTGGCGTGCATTTCTGCCCCCCGGTGTTACAGCGTCGTAAAAAATCAATCTAATTTCTGCCAACAGTGCGGAAAGCGGCTTGAGTGGCCTATCTGCGAAGAACCCGCAGAAACGACGATACATCAAGGGCAGTACAACTGCGAGAATGGAAGGGAGAAAGACAATGTGTACAGGAATGACAAGCTTTAATCAGCCGGACGGCTGGATCAGCGTACAGGACAGGCTACCGGATGATGGCAAAGAGTTGTTGGTGTACGAAAAATATTTTGGTTATTTCGTGGCGGCTTACAATGATGGATACTGGACTAACTTCCTATTCAACAACCCGGAAGTTACTCATTGGCGAGAGCTGCCTGACCCGCCGAGAATGGAGGAAAAGTAATGGAGACACAACACGATTGTGCGAGTTGTAAATTTATGAAATCTCTCGAAGATAACAGTGGGCGAATTATCTACTTCTGTATGTTTGACCAAAGCCCCGCTTATCTTGAAGAAGTTGGCATTCTCAGTTGGTGTGAGTTGGATAGCTTCGCAGAAGAGTTGTATATCAATCAAAGCAGACAAAGTGAGGTGGACGATGAATGAAAAAGCGTAAGTTTAGGGCTATAACTATTGGCGAACATTGTACCGCAGGAAGAACGAAGTGCGAAGATTGTGAATATCATCGAGGCTTATATTATTGTGATTATTCGGACTTCAATAAAGTACATCGAGAATACGACAGAAATAAGGCCTATAAAACCAAAGACGGCAAATACATATTGATTGAGGCGAAAGAATGAGAGAGATTTTTTTTAGAGGCAGAGATTTTTCTGGTTTTCTAAATAGTTGGATTTTTGGCAGTTTAGATACAACTGAAAATGAATATACAATAATGATTCAACCCGACAGATTTGGTAACAAGTGCAGAATTTTTGTTGACCCTAAAACAGTCGGACAATTCACAGGCTTGACCGATAAAAACGGTAAAAAGATATTTGAGGGTGATATTGTTGAAAGATTTTGGCTTGGCGAAAAACATATTTATTTAATTGATTATGACAATGGTATAGCAAGTTTTGTTGGAAAAGATATATGTAGTGAAAACTTTACAACATTTGACTATGATGCGTGTATGTTTGAAGTTATCGGCAATATACACGACAACCCAGAATTGTTGGAGGTAGAAGAATGACAAATTTTGAGCGAATAAAAAATATGAGCATTGATGAAATGGCAACGGTAATGGCAGACAAAAAAATTAGAATCCCTTTCTGCGAGTATTACAGTGTTGTCGGCTATGATGAAAGTCAAATTTATCGAGGTTGTACACATCGTGACGATTTTGGCCGTTATGAAGAATGCCCGTTGCGTTGTGCTTTCGGCGGTTGCAACAAAGAAGGGATAATCGAATGGCTCAAAAGCGAGGCGGACGACGAATGAAGAAGCGTGTTAAATTGCGAGCAATGACGGCAAATGAATTCTGTTTATCACATTCTTGCCGGAGTTGCCCGGAATTCTTACCCGAAAACGCCGAAAGATTTCAAAACGAATGTGCGCTATATATTTATTTGAAAGCAGCTGGAAGAAGTTGGAACACGCCATATCAGGACAGAAAAGATCGTTACATATTGGTGCGAGCCGATGATTGACTATGCAACAGAAATTAAGGAGCGGCTGGACACAGATGAAGTGCTGGAAGCATACGGCATTCACATTGACAGGAAAGGGCGGGCAGTCTGCCCTTTCCACGACGACAACACGCCGTCAATGCAGGTATATTCCGGCAGCAAGGGCTACCACTGCTTTGCGTGCGGAGAGAATGGCGACGTTCTGACGTTCGTACAAAGATATTTCGGCCTTTCGTTTTTGAAAGCGTGCGAGAAGTTGAACAACGACTTTGCGCTGGGCTTGCCAATTGGGCAGCGCATTTCCGTCAGGGAGCAGCGGGCTATGGAACGGGCCGCCAGAGAACGAAGAGAAAAGCGCATGGTCGAAAAGGCAATGCAGGAGCGACTGGAGCGGGACTATTGGGCGGCGTTTGACGAATGGGCAAGGCTGGACTACCAGTTGCGCAAATACCGCCCGCAGTCCGCCACAGAGCCGTTAAACCCGCTTTTTGTTGAAGCGCTACAACGGATAGGCTTGGCGGATGAAAGGCTGACACAGGCCGATTTGAGGAGGCGAGGAAGTGCTTACAGATGAACAAATACAAGTGATCGCAACTCCGGAGCAGTTGCTGAACACTGACCTGCTGCTGGACTTGTGCGAAGAGCGGCCGGAAGACCAGGCAAGGCTGGCGGCGCTGATGGCGATAAAGGCCAAAGAGTTTGGAATTCAGCAGGAGTTTAAGAGCGTGCTCAAAGCGTTCAACAAGGCCAACGAGAGCCTGGCCAAGGAGTACAAGCGGACGAACGCCAAGCTACGCTGCGGGGTTGACTTGGATTTCGACGCAAACGGCAGGCCGGTGGCGTCAATCGACAACTTTGTGAAAGTGCTTGAAGGAGACCCCAGGTTCTCCGGCATAAAGTTCAATTTGCTTACATACAGCCCGGAAAAGACCGTCAATGGCGTTGCGGAAAGGTGGACGGACGCAGACGACGCAGAAATGCGGCGGTACATTGAGAAGAGGTACGGCTTTCACAGCGTGCAGAAAAGCGAGGACGCCTTGCGCATTGTGCTGGCCCGCAATGAGTACCACCCAGTGCGGGAGATCGTGGACGGATTGGAGTGGGACGGCGTGCCCCGCATTTCTTGCTTTTTAGCAAAGTGGACGAAATGCGACGACACGCCGTATACCCGAGAAGTGAGCCGCCTTATATTCGCTGGCGGTATTCACCGGCTGTATAATCCCGGCTGCAAATTTGACGATATGCCGGTGCTGATCGGTACAAAGCAGGGCGAGGGTAAGTCAACGCTAATACGCTGGCTGGCTTTGGCGGATGAATATTTTACGGAAGTCAACGAGTTTGACGGTCAGCGGGGCATTGAAGCAATCGAGGGGGCGTGGATTTGCGAAGTTTCGGAGTTGTTGGCAATGACCCGCACAAAGGAGCAGGAGGCTGTAAAGTCCTACCTTACCCGGCTGAATGACCGCTACCGTATGCCCTTTGACAAAAGAGTGACTGACCACCCCCGGCAGTGTATCTTTATCGGCACGACAAACAAAGAGCAGTTTTTGACCGACAAAACCGGCAACCGGAGGTTCTATCCGGTGCGGGTGAAACAGAGCGGCTATGAACTTTTTGACAATGAAAAGCAAATTAAAGCCGACATCCGCCAGTGCTGGGCGGAAGCGTTGGAACTGTACAAGGCGGGCAAACTGCTGCCGTATGCTGACCGGTCGTTGATTGACGACATCCGCAAGCAGCAGGCAGAAGCTACGGAAGATGATTTCCGTGTCGGGATGATCGAGGACTATTTGGAAAACAAGACCGAGATCTGTGTGTTGGAACTCTGGCAAGAAGCCCTGCGGATGGGCGAATTTGCCAAGCCCACCAAAAAAGAAAGCCAAGAAATTGGGCTGATACTCCAGTCAATGCCCGGGTGGTCTAAACAGCCTTATCCCAAGAAATTCCCGGTTTACGGCAATCAACGCTGGTGGGCGAATGAGGACAACGCCGACCAAATCGACTTGGACGACATCCTTGAATTTTAGCCGAAAATCCGCCGTTCTCGTGGTGTTTGTAGTGTTGTAGTAGACTTTGTAGTGCGACTTTGTAGTTCGAAAATTTGGCGCAATAAAGCCAAAAAATCCACATTCTCTATATAAACACTACAAACACTACATTATTTTGAGAGAATAATAAAAATAGAGAAAAAAGTAAAAATAGAAATATATTTATAGGGAATACCGTAGTTTTTGTAGTTTGTAGCGACTCAAAAGTTCCAAATTTGGCGTGGTTAAGCCAAAAATGGGTCGCTACAAACGAACTACTACATTGTAGGTTGTTTTGCTGAAAGGAGCGAGATAATGGACAAGAGTTTAGAAAAAGCCGCCGCTGACGGAAAAATTCTGCCAAAAGGGCTGACGGCGGCGGACAGTGCCGAGTATATCGGTCTGCTGGCCATTTACCGGCTTTTCCGTGCTGGTCTGATGGACAAAGAGACCGCAAAGCGGCAGAAAGAGGCGTTGCGGTACAACTGCACCCTGCTGCGATCGAAAGCGGAGTTTTTGAGCCGTGAGTCCCTGGCGTTGGAGGAGCGAATAACAGCCGCAACGGAAGCCTATACCGCTGACAAGAACCTGGACACAGCAGAAGAATTATACCGTGCATTTTACCATTTGCCGCCAAAGCGTTGATTTTTGGCGGCTTTTCTGCTACAATTAAAAACAGGAGGTGCGTTTTGATGGAAGTTGAAATGCGAGCGCTTGACAGTATCAAGCCTTATGAAAAGAATGCGAAAAAGCACGACCAAACACAAATTGATAATGTTGCCGATAGTATTCGGCAGTACGGGTTCGTCCAGCCTATTGTGGTAGACAAGGACGGCGTTATCGTGATCGGGCATTGCCGTGCTCTCGGCGCAAAGAAACTCGGCTTGAAAGAGGTGCCGTGCGTTTGCGTTGACGACCTGACCCCGGAGCAGGTGAACGCGCTGCGGATTGTGGATAACAAGACGAA